>JADZBP010000159.1 GCA_020852055.1 Candidatus Latescibacterota bacterium | reverse complement strand
GACCTGGGTGGTCTGGTCGGTGGAGTCGTCGAGGACCTGGACCTGCAGGCGATCTCTGGGGTAGTCGAGTTGGCAGACGGCGTCGAGGAGGCGGCGGGCGACGGGCAGCTCGTTGTAGAGGGGCAGTTGTACGGTGACGCGGGGCAGGTCGGCGAAGGGGGTGGGGGGGGGAGGGTGCTGCTGGCGGTGGCGGAAGAAGAGCCGCAGCATCAGGTAGCGGTGGAAACCATACACCCCCAGCACCGCCACAATGATGCAGTAGGCGGCCAGCACCCCGATCTGCCAGGTTGCCATGAACCTAATCCGTCCGTCAGCCTTTCAGGTGGTGGCCCCGCCGCAGGAGGAGCCGGTTCCGGCAGTACAGCCGAAGCAGTGCTGGTCCACCTGGATGAGGCGCTGGTCGAGGTGCTCCACTTCGACCTCGGCGATGGTCTGGGGCAGGGCCAGGTCGAGCATCTGGTTGAAGTCGCAGTCGTAGAGCCGGCCGTCCCAACCCACCGAGAGGGTGTAGCGGCACATCAGTCCGTCCACGGTCGCCGGGTTGAAGGCGTTCACCAGGCGTTCGAGGTAGCCATCGAGGTTGCCCGAGGCGAGCAGAAATTCGAGGAAGCGGCTGATGGGCATGTTGGTCAGCGCGTAGAGCTGGTTGAATTCCACCCCGTAGCGCCGGCGCAGTTGGGCTTTCCACTCCCGTTCCAGGGAGGTCTGGTTGCCGGGCAGGAAGGCCCCGGAAGGGTTGGTCACCAGATTCAGCACCAGGCCGCTGCCCTCGATGCCGTAGCCCACTTCGTTGAAGCGGCGCAGGGCGGCGATGGATTGGGCGAAGACCCCTTCGCCGCGCTGCGCGTCGGTGGCCTGGGCCGCATAGAAGGGCAGGGAGGCCACCACCTCCACCTGGTGGGCGGCGAGGAATTCGGGCAGGTCGGCGTAGTTGGGCAGCTGGGTGATGGTGAGGTTGCAGCGGTCCATCACCTTGCGGCCCAGGGCCCGCGCCCGCACCACCAGTTCGCGGAAACGCGGGTGCAGCTCGGGCGCCCCGCCGGTGATGTCCACGGTGGGGATGCGGGAGCGCTGGAGCAAATCCAGGCAGGCCTCGAAGACCTCGTCCCCCATCACCTCGCGCCGCTCCGGGCCGGCGTCCACGTGGCAGTGCCGGCAGGTCTGGTTGCAGCGTTTGCCCACGTTGAGCTGCAGCACCTCGACCTGGCCTGCCCGCAGGGCTGGCAGGCCAGCAGCGGCGAGCCGTTCGGCGAAGCGGGGCTGCGGCAGCGAGGCCAGCAATTCGCGCTGGTAGTTGGTGGAGGCCAGCGCATGGGTGCGCCGCTGCAGGGTGGGGATCAGCTTGAGCAGGGCGGCCGTCTGGGTGGAGTGCTGCGCTTCGGGCATGCCGCTCACATGGACAGTTTGTGGACGTGGCCGCGCATCTGCACCCCATGCACGAGGGAGGCGCCGCCGCGGATGGCGGCGGCCACATGCACCGCCTCGGTCATCTGCTCCAGGTCGGCGCCTTTTTCCAGGCAGGTGGCGCTGTACGCGTCGATGCAATAGGGGCACTGCACGGCGTGGGCCACGGCCAGGGCGATGAGGGCCTTCTCGCGTTCGGAGAGGGCGCCTTCGGCGAAGACCGCGCCGTACCAGGCGGCGAACTTCTCCCACAGCTCGGGCGAGGTCTGCCCCATCTCGGCAAAGCGGCCCAGGTCCTTGGGATCGTAATAGGTTTCCATCGGCGGTGTCCTTCGCTATACAGTCCGGGAGGAGGGTTTATCTATGGTGCACTTCTTGGGCAGATCTGTCAAAAAGCGCAAAAGCCGTACCGGGTTGCCCGGCAGGGGGAAGGTGTGGGTCAAAAGGGATGGCCTGCAAGCAGAAAGGAGATCGGGGCGACGGGCGGTGGCGGGAGAGGGGAGTGGGCCACGATAACCCACTCCCCCCGGATGACTGCAGGATCTGGGCCATTTCAGCCCAGGGTCGGATCAGTCGGTTTGATGGGTATGGTGGGCATGCACCTCCTGGACGGCCTGTTCGCCGCCGGGGGTCAGCTCGATGGGCCGGCGTTCCAACTCGACGAGCTGGTCGCGGTCCTCGCGCAGGTGGTAGAAGCGATCCATGGCCACCCCTGAGAAACGCTGCACCTTGTGGCTGGTGGGCCAGCGCACCTCGATCTCCTCGATGGCCGTGGCCTGCCCCAGGCCGAGTTCCTGCTGCAGGCTGTTGGCCCCGAAGCTGCTGCCGGTGCCGGCTGTGGCGCGGATATCGCGCGTCCCCTCAGTCTCCGCCACCCGCACCCGGATACGCGCCCCGACGCCAGCGCGGTTGGACTGCACCCCCTCCAGCTTGAGGGTGATCCAGTGGTTGCCGTGGCCGGGATTCTCGAAGAGCACGCTCTGGTACACATCCCCCGTATAGGCCCCGCCGATGACCTCGTAAATATCCTGGTCCCCGTCGTTGTCGAGGTCGCCGAAGGAGACGCCGTGGCCTTTTTGCAGATGCCCGAAGCCGCCCGAGGTGGTGACATCCTGAAAGAACCTACCCCCGGCGTTGCGGAACATGCGGTTGGGCATCAGCGAGCGGTAGTCGGGGTTGCCGGTGCCCAGGTAGAAGTCGGGCCAGCCGTCGTTGTCCAGATCGCCAAAGTTGCAGCCCATGGCGTAGATCACCTTGGCGACACGGGCTTCCTGGCTGACATCCTCGTAGGTGCCGTCTCCCTGGTTGCGGTAGAGTTTGCAGCGGTCCGATTCCAGGGGTAATCCCAGGTAGTCGGCCACCACCGGCTTGAGGATGGGTCGGCCCGAGACCATCTTGTAGCCGGAGACGAAGAGATCCTCCCAGCCGTCGTTGTCGTAGTCGAAGGACCAGGTGGGGAAGCTGCGCACCGGCAGGCTCACTCCGGCCTGGTGGCTCACCTCGGTGAAGCTCCAGCCCCCGGCGGGGTCCGGGCCATCGTTCCTGAAGAGCAGGTTGGGGGCATCGAAGATCGACAGATAGAGATCTAGGTCGTCGTCGTTGTCGAGGTCCGTCCAGGTCGCGCCTTTGACTACCGCCACCCCTGCCAACCCGGATTCCTTGGCCACATTGGTGAAGGTGCCGTCCTGGTTGTTGTGATACAACTCGCAGGGATGGGGGCGCATGCCCGGGCCGGGCATACTCTCGTTGCCGATGAACAGATCCAGCCAGCCGTCGTTGTCGTAATCGCCCCACACCCCCACCTGGGTCGGGTGGAAGCTGAGCAGGCCGGCTTCCTCGGTGACATCCTCGAACTGGCCCTTCCCGTTGTTGCGCAGCAGGGAATTGGGCAGGCAGCCCTGTTCCCCCATCCACGCCCCGCGCAATACCAGCACGTCGGGGTGCCCATCGTTGTTGTAGTCGGTCTGCATCATGTTGAGCCCACCGACCAGTCCCTGCAGGCCGGCCTCCACGGTGCGCTCGGCGAAGTGCCCGTTGCCTTCGTTGTGAAAGTAGCGGAGCGGGTCCGTGGTCCAGGAGGAGGTCATCAGATCGAGGAACCCATCCCCGTCGAAGTCCTCCATGATGGCGGCCCCGGCCCGGCCCACCCGGTCCAGCCCCAGGCTGGAAGCGATCTCGGGGAAGGGTTTGATCTCGTAGTCAGAGGCGAACACCGCAGGGGGAATGAGCCACTGGGGCGGGACGCCGTCGGGGTACTCGCCCAGGGTCATGTAGGCGAGATTGAGCAGCCAGCGGGAGACCAGGTCGTCGGGGTCCTGGCGCAGCAGGGCGGTGTAGGCCTCGATGGCCTGGCGGGAGCCGCGCTGATTCTGGTGCTGGCCGGCTGCTTTGACGGGGAAGATGCAGGAGGCGGAGGTGTGGTTGAGCAGGCAATTGTCCTGTTCGCCCTGGCGCAGGTAGGCCACGGCCAGAAACTCCGCCCGGCTGGGGTTGCCCTTGAGAGGGAAGCGGGCGGCCAGGGGCTGGAGCTGGCGGAAGAGGTCGATGGCTTCCTGGGTCCGGCCGGCGTAGAGCAACTCGGCGCCCAGATTGGCCTCGAAGACCAGCCGCTGACCGGGCTCGGCGGGCTTTTTGAGGGTGAGCAGGCGCGCCGCCTGCTCGGCGTTCATGAAGTTGTTGGCCTCGGGGTCGGCGGTTCTGGCGAGTTCCGCCAGGCGCGCGATCATGCGCTGGGTCCCGGTGCGGTGCTGGGGGGGCGCGGCGCCGCAGGCCGCCAGCAGCAGGGCGAGCAAGAGGGGGGGGAAGGGGCAGGGAAAAGACTTGCACCTGGGTATCCCGAATAGTACCTTGGGCACGTTAAACCTCCTGCATGGGGGTTTATCAGCCCTGTCCGATCACTCCGGCCAAAGAGTCAAATCGGGCAGGGCACTTTTTTGTCCAAAATCAGCAGACGAGCAAAAGGCACACCATACCCGGACCAGGGATGGGATGGACCGCTAAGAGCCTGTCGATAAAAGAGGTTGCTCGGGTCCTGGGCAGGGAGTTGCCGGGGAAGGGGAGCGGGCCACAATAACCCGTGGCATGGGCAGGAGCGAGGTGGTTCGGCGCGCCTGGGCCATTTCAGCCCAGGGCCAGAAGGTTCATTCCTCGGGCAGGTCCAGGCCGTACTCGCGGATCTTGCGGTAGAGGGTGCGCCGGCCGATGCGCAGGATCTGGGCGGCGCGGCTCTGATGGTTGTCGGTCTGGCGCAGCACCCACAGGATATGCCGGCGCTCCATCTCCTCGAGGCTGACCAACTCGCCGCCCGGCTCGGCGGCGGGAGCAGGCTGACCGCTGCGGCCCAGGGGGAAGTCCTCGGGCTGGAGCTGCGGGCCGTCCTGCAAGATCACGGCCCTTTCGATGGCGTTCTGCAGCTCGCGCACGTTGCCGGGCCAATCGTAGCGCATCAGCACCGCCATGGCTTCGGGGCTGGCCCCGCGCAGGGCCTTGCCCATCTCGGGGTTGAACTTGCGGAGGAAGTGCTCCACCAGCAGGGGGATGTCGTCGCGGCGCTGGCGCAGGGGGGGGACCATCACGCTGAGCACGTCGAGGCGATAGTAGAGGTCCTCGCGGAAGCGGCCCTGCTGCATCTCCTGGCGCAGATCCTTGTGGGTGGCGGAAACCAGGCGCACGTCCACGTTGCGGGTGCGGCTCTCACCCAGGCGCTGGATCTGGCGCTCCTGCAGGGCGCGCAGCAGCTTCACCTGCATGGGCAGGGGCAGGTCGCCGATCTCGTCGAGGAAGAGGGTGCCGCCCTCGGCGGATTCGAAGACCCCCTCGCGGTCGGCGTGGGCGCCGGTGAAGGCGCCTTTGGTGTGGCCGAAGAGTTCACTCTCCAGCAGGGCCTCGGGGATGGCCCCGCAGCTGATGGATACCAGCGGTCCCTTGGCGCGCGGGCTGCGCTGGTGCAGGGCGCGGGCGACCAGGTCCTTGCCGGTGCCGGTTTCGCCGCAGATTAGCACCGTACTGTTGGTGGGGGCGGCCTTCTCGATGGCGCGGAAGAGTTCCTGCATGAGGGCGCTCTTGCCGACGATCTGCTCGAAGCGGTGATAGTGCTCCACCTCCTGGCGCAGCCGGCGGTTCTCGTCGGCCAGGCGTTTCTGCTCCACCGCCCGGCGCACCACCAGGCGCACCTGGTCGAGCTTGAAGGGTTTGGACAGGTAGTCGTAAGCGCCCAGCCGCATGGCGGCCACCGCCGACTCCACGGTGGCGTGCCCGGTGATCATCACCACCAGGGTTTCGGGGGAGAGCTGCTTGAGCTGGTCGAGCACCACCATGCCGTCGGGGCCGGGCATCTTCAGGTCCACCAGGGCCAGGTCGAAGCGCAGGGCGCGGGCGTGTTCCAGCGCCCCCCAGCCGTCGCCGGCGGTTTCCACCTGGTGGCCTTCCCCCTGCAGGGTCTCGGCCAGGCCCAGGCGCAGATCCTCCTCGTCGTCGACTACCAGAATACGCGCTGAGTGCCTCATGGTTCCTTCCTCTCGCTAGGCGGCAGATAGATATTGAACACCGCCCCGCCTCCGGGCTGGTTGGCGGCGCTCATCCGCCCGCCGTGGGCCTTGATGATGCCGTAGCTGACGGCCAGCCCCAGGCCGGTGCCCTGCCCCACCTCCTTGGTGGTGAAGAAGGGCTCGAAGACCCGTTCCAGATGTTCGGCGGGGATGCCGGGTCCCGAATCGCCGATGGCGACGCGGAGCAGGCCGGCCTCTTCCCCGATCTGCAGGTACAGGTGGCCTTTGCCCGCCATGGCCTGCACCGCGTTGAGGATCAGGTTGCCGAAAACCTGTTGCAATTGCTCCTCGTCGCCCAGCGCCGGGGCCGGGCAGAGGGCGTATTGCCTGACCACCTCCACCCCTTCCAGGCGCGGGGCAAAGGCCTCCAGGCTGTGATCCACGGTCTGGCACAGGTCCAGGGGATCGCGGCGGTACTCGCGGACGCGGGCAAAGTCCAGGAGACCGCGGGTCACCCGGCCGATGCGTTCGGCGTGGCGCTCGATGATCTTGAGTTTTTCCCTACAGGCCGGGGGCAGGTCCGGGCGCTCCTGGAGCTGCTGGGCAAACATCGACACCACCCCGGCCGGGTTGTTGATCTCGTGGGCCACCCCGGCAGCCAGCTGGCCGACGGCGGCCAGTTTCTCGCTCTCGATCAGCTGGTGGGTCATCTGATTCAACCTCTCGGTCTTGGCCGCGTCGCGTTCCTCGAGCTGCTGGTAGGTCTGCTGCAGGGCCTGGCCCATACGGTTGAACTCCTCGGCCAATTCCTCGATCTCGTCGTGGGTGTGCACCTCCAGGCGGTGGACAAAGGCGCCCCCGGCGATGCGGCGCGCCCCGTCCCGCAACTGGGCCAGGGGCCCGGCGATGCGGCGGGCCAGCAAGAGGCCCAGGACCAGGGCCGCGGCCAGCGCCAGGGCCACCACCCCGGCAAAAACCAGCAAGAAGCGATCCACCGAGGCGAAGATGGCCTCACCCGGAGCCATGTCCACCAGCAGCCACAGGGGCGGGGCGCCGGGCACCCCGGCGGGCCAGATGGCTGCCCACGAGAGGGTCTGGTCCCCCTGTTCCACCACCGCGGCCTGGCCGGCCAGCAACTGGGTGCGGATGCCGACCAGGTCCCGGCCGCTCAGAGGCAGCGCGCCGATGGGGGAGAGGGGCCGGCCCTCGGCGTCGAGCAGTGAGGTCTGTTCCTCGGGCGAGAGGCTGGTCTGGCGCGCCGCCTCCACCAACTGGCGGGCGAAGAGATCGGCCACCAGCACCCCGCGCTGGCGGTCGTGGCGGTCGGTCACCCGCAGGGCGTAGCGCACCACCGGTTCGCGGCAGTCGCCGTCGGTGGGGTCGGCCCCCGAGACGTGCAAGGCCCCGGAGGGCAAGAGCGCGGTGCCCCAGTAGTAATCCTGGAGCCGGCGGTCGGCCAACTGGTCGTGGGGCACCAGCCACAGGCGCAGGCCGTCGTTTTCGGCGCGCACCAGCTCGCGGCCCGACTCGTCGAGGTAGCGCAGGCAGGTGTAGAGAGGTTTGTTCTGGGCAAAGGCCAGAAAGTGCCGGCCCACCTCCTCCTGCCAGCGCGCGGGCCCGGCGGCGCTGCTGTCGAGCAGGCCAAAGAGCACCGGCGAGCGCGACAGATAGGAGAGGTCGTCGCGGATGCCGTGCAGGACCTCGTCCACTTTGCGGACCTTGAGCTGCACCCGCTCGCGGGCGGCGGCCAGGGCCAGCTGGCGCAGGGCCTCGGTGTGGGTGTGGATGCTGTAGATACCCACGCCGGCCAGGGGCAGGGTGGCGGCGGCCAGCAGCGCCGCGAGGAAGCGGTTCTGGATGCGGCCCTTCATCCGGCCTGGAGGAACTCGCAGGTCTGCCGCGCCACGATCAGTTCCTCGTCGGTGCGCAGCACGTGTAAATGCACCCGGCTGGCGGTGGTGTGCAGGCTGCCCTCGCCGTGCACCGCCTCGTTTTTCGCCGGGTCCAGTTCCACCCCCAGGAACTCGAGGCCGGCCAGCACCTGGCCGCGCACCACGGCCGAGTGTTCGCCGATGCCGCCGGTGAAGCTGATCACGTCCAGCCCGCCCAGCTCCACCACGTAGGCCCCCAGGTAGTCGCGGATGGCGGAGGTGAAGACCTCGATGGCCAGCGCACA
The DNA here is from genome assembly GCA_020852055.1 of Candidatus Latescibacterota bacterium. Taxonomy (GTDB): domain Bacteria; phylum Latescibacterota; class UBA2968; order UBA8231; family UBA8231; genus SICG01. The sequence goes on along the minus strand of JADZBP010000159.1, from coordinate 47,380 downwards.
GCGAGTGTCGCCGGCGGCGGCGTGTTCCTCGATATCGCGCAGGTCGTTGTACCCGCACAAGCCCAGGAGGCCGCCCTGGGAGGCGCATTGTTCGAGAATTTGGGCGAAGCTCTGGCCCTCGTTGCGCATTACTAGATCCAGGGCATAGGGGTCCAGGTCACCGATGCGGTTGTTCTGCGGCAGACCGCTCTGCGGGCTCAGGCCGTGGGTGGCCCCCTGCGAAATCCCGTCCTTCACCGCACACAGCGAGGAGGAGCCACCCAGGTGGCAGTTGATGTGTTTGAGCGGGCCGCCTCCCTCCAACTGGCGCACGTGTTCGGCGGCGTAGCGGTGGCTGGCCCCGTGGAAGCCATAGCGCCGCACCCCGTACTTCTCGTACCAGGCATAGGGCACGGCGTAGAGCTGTCGGCGCAGGGGGACCTGGCCGTGGAAGGCGCTCTCGAAGCAGCCCACCAGATGCACCTGCGGGGCGACCTTGGCGAACTGCCGGATGGCCGCCACGTACGCCGGGTTGTGGGCCGGGGCCAGGGGATAGTAATCCACCATCCGCCCGATCACATTCTCGTCGAGGGCCACCACCCCGGAGATGTCGCGGGCGTGTACGGCTTTGAATCCCACCGCCTCCAACTCGCCCAAGGAGGCGAGCACCGAGCCGACCAGGCGGGTGAGGGCCTCGTCGATGGCAGTGGCGTGGTCGGGCAGGGCGCAGGGCTGTTTCACCTGGGGCGACTCGCCCAACTGATAGGTGTGCACCGAGCCCTGCCCGCCGATGCGGTCCATGCCGCCCCTGGCCAGCACCTTGCCGGCGGGCATGTCGAAGAGTTTGTACTTGAAGGAGGTGCTGCCCAGGTTGGCGACCAGGATTTTCATCGGCGTAGCTCCGCAGCTCGGGGAAGATGGCAATGGTCTGGATAGGGGCAAAAATACCTTGCGTGTGCAGGGACGGCAACACGGCAGAAAAAAACCTGCGGGGGCACCTTTCAAATTATATTGATGGCAAGAGCGGCATCCACCCACCTTCTTTGCGGAGGTCCTCGCCCATGCATCTGCTCTCCCTTCTTCGTGTGGCGGCCGGCGGCCTCGGCCTGGTCCTGGCCGGCTGTGCCTCCCTGCCCCAGGTCGCCAACCAGCTCCAGAGCGCGGCCCCGGCGCCGACCGGCGGGCCGGCGGACTCGGCCTTCGATTCGCTGTCCGGCCAGGTCGAACGCTCGGGCCAGTTCCAGGCCATGGTGCGCTACGAGAATCCGACCGACCCCCAGTCCATCCAGGGTTTTGTGCATCTGGGCCAGGTCCAGTCCATGCGGGTCAACCAGGCCGGCGCGGCCGGGGGCGGCGCCGATACCGGCGATCAACTGCGCCAATTGGATGCCCTGGTACACGCGATGGAGAGTTTCTCCCAGCTCAAGGCCGACGTGGCGCCCAGCCTCACCTTCACCGACCCGCGTCTGCTCGATCTGCCCATCGTCCTGCCCCTGAGCCTGCCCAATGAAACGGAGATGGAGCACCTCAGCCGCTACCTGATGGAAGGCGGATTCGTCCTGAGTTTCGGGGGGCAGTTCGAAGCCTACCGGGAAGGGCTGGAGAAGTACGGGCACCTGGTCTGGGGCCAGGACGTGTGGACCGAGTACCTGACCGAGACCCACCCGCTCTTCAGCGCGTACTTCCCGCTCAAGGGGGTGCCGCGCACCGAGCGGGCCCTGACCAAGGAGGACACCTCCTCCCAGAGCGGCGATATCGGCGGGGCGCGCCGGCAGCGCCAGGATCGTATGCTCGGGCTCTTCGTCAGCGGCCGGCTGGCCGGGGTGGAGTTCTACATGCCGCCCAGGCCGGTGGGCCGGATCGAGCAGTACGAGGACAGCGCCCAATCCCAATTGGCGGTGAACATCATTGTCTACGCCCTCACCCAGGAAGGCTCACTGACACGGCGGCGGGCGCCGGCGGGGTACTGAGCCGGCAGGGGCGGTCGGTACGGGAAGTTGCAGGGGGATTCAGCAGGGTTGGAGCATCACTGGTCTGCGACGGCTTTTTCCAGCACTTCCTGTAGGTAGGCATTCGTGCTGAGGCGCCGGCGGGCGGCCTGGGAGGCGATCCGGCGGTGTAGGTCGGGACTGGTGCGGAGGACCAGCTTACCGGAAAAGGGTTTTTCCGGCAACCGCCCTTGCTCTTGGCAAAAGGCCAGGTACTCGTCCACGGAGCGGCGCATTTCCCGGCGCAATTCGGCTATCGACGAACCATAAAAGGTGATGATGTCGCTGGTGTTGATCACTGTTCCGTGGAAGGTGTCACCTTCCGGGTCGAACTCGAAGGTCCCAGTATACCCCTTGTATTCGATCATGGCATAACTCCTGCATTTTCCAGGAACCGGCGCAGATCCCGTACCGCGTTCTTGTCCATGTCCGGGTTCGGGTGTGGGCGATGAAAGACGGCGACCCGGTTGTTGAGGAGCACGGCGACTCTCGATCCGGCACGCTCGCTGAGGGTGGCGCCCAGCGATCTCAGCAGCGCCTCTGCTTCTCGCCACCGGATGGAGCCCGAGGTTGGCTGGGCAAATATCAGCTCAAGGGTTTTGCGGTGGTGCCTGTTCATGTGTACATGATAGCACTAAGAGATATCATTGTCAACGGCCCTGGGAGAAGACAAGACGCCGATGCCCTGGCTGTTTCTCAACCTGCTCGCATGGGTAGTCCCGGCCCTGGCTGAGGGCTTCCTCTGCGCCGGCAGCAAGGCCACCGACGAAAACATCCCTGCCGCCGAGGTAGCCGCCAAGCCGGCCCGCATCGCGCAGATCAACACCACCGGCACCCGCCAGGCCCTGGTGCTCTTCGCCCGTTTCAAGGGGGACCCCGCCGACCCGGTGCCAGCGTGGGCCGGGGATCTGCTCGACCCTGACCTGCCAGGCAGCATGGCGCATTTCTACGACACCATGTCCTTGGGCAAGTTGCGGGTGCGCGGGCAGGTGGGCCCACGGGTGTACGAATCGGCGCAACCAGCCTCGGCCTATCTGGCCAGTGATCCCTCCGAGCCGGGCCGCTTCGGGCTCTTCGCCCAGGAGATCCTGGCCCAGGCCGACCAGGATCTCGACCTGGCGCAGTTCGACAACGACGGCCCGGACGGGGTGCCCGACTCCGGCGACGACGACGGGGTGGTGGATGCAGTGTTGGTGGTATTGGAGCGCATACCTGCAAGGTTCCTGCTCTCCGAAGCAACGGGTATTGCCTCGCTGGGGTTTGGCGATCCGCTGACTACCGCCGACCGCGGGGCCGGCGGGCAGGCGGTGCAGGTCCTTGCCGCTCAGGGCACCATCCAGCAGGGCCGGTTTTTCGCCGAAACCGCCGGGGCCATCTGCCACGAGTACGGGCATGTGCTGGGTTTGCCGGATCTGTACGACACGGCCTTCCTGCGCAGGCCCGGCGCCGGCCCGGAGGAGGACCGCGCTGGGGTGGGGGCGTGGTGCCTGATGGGCTGGGGCGCGGCGGGCTGGAAAGGCAACGACGGGCCGAACAGTTTCTGCGCCTGGAGCCGGCTGCAGTTGGGCTGGGCCAGCCTTGCCGAGATCACCAGCACCCGCGAAGAACTGCAACTGTCGGAGGTGGGGAAGAGGGGAGAGATCTACCGGATTCCCGTGGGGGACCACGAGGACCTGTTGCTGGAGCACCGCACGCGCGCGGGTTGTTATTACGACCGCAACATCCCCGGGGAAGGGGTGTTGCTCTGGCACCTCTCTATGGGCCAGCTGGACCTGGTCTGCGCCGACGGCCGCTGGCAGGATGCGGGTTATCCACAGGGCAGGGTGCCCGATCCCCAGGCGGGTGGGGATAACCTCGATTTCTGGGCGCACGACGAGCCGTACCGCCAGGCCCATGCCGGCAACCTGGGGGATGCCACCGATCCCTTCGACGGGCAAGATTTCCGCGCCTTCACGCCCGATACCAACCCCAGTTCCCGGTTTGGCGAGGGCAGCCACCCGGTGTATCTCGAAGACCTGCGCCGCGAAGCCGGGCTGGCCCTGGCCCGGGTGCAGGTGGAGCCGCCGCGCCTGGAGGTGGCGTCGGTGCGGCTGGTGGACGAGGACGACAACGGCGTCTTCACCAGCGGCGAAACAGTGGAGGTGTTGATCCGGCTGGTCAACCGGGGCGGGCTGCGGACCGGGGTGTTGCGCGCGGTGTTGTCCGCCGAGGATTCCCTGGTGCAGGTGCTCAGGCCGGAGGTGCGTTTCGATCCGCTGGGTCCCAATGCCTTTTCGGAACCCTCGCGGGACCGGACCGGATTCCCCAGCTTCCGCCTCAGGCCCGGCGTCGCGGGCAACCACCGGATCGGGCTGACCCTGGAGGTTTTCGACGACACCTCGCTGACCGAGCGCCGCCCGATCGAGTTCGACCTCGTCTCGCCGGTGCCCTGGGTGGGGCGGGTCGAAGACCAGGCCGGCCAGGGCCTGGCCGATATCAACGTCTTCGTCAACCCGGTGGAGGCCACCGGGGAGGCCCACTCGGACTACACGGATCAGGAAGGCCGCTTCCGCTTCGAGCTGCCGCCCGGACTCTACCGGGTCACCCTGACCTCGGTGCCACACCGCCCCGTGCCGCAGCAGATAGTTCTGATCGAGCTGACCGACAGCACCTACTCCACCCTGGTCCTGCCCGAGGCTTTTCCGGTTTCCGGGACCCTCCGCGATGTGCAGGGGCAGCCGCTGATGAACACCTTCCTCGGCGCCACTCAGGAGGACGGCTCCACTCTGGGTCTCACCCTTACCGCGGACGGCACCTATACCCTGATGCTGGCGCGGGGGGTCTACGATCTGGTGGTCATGTCGCCCCCGCCACTCCCGCGGCGTCTGCTGGAGGGGGTGCGCGTGGAGGGTCCGCAGACCCTGGCTATTTCCCTGGCGGGCGGGGTGCACCTCAGTGCCGCGGTGGTGGACGAGGTAGGAAAGGGGATCGGCGGGGGCCTGGTGGTGCTGCGGGGATACAGCGGGCAGGTCGCCGACTTGCAGACTCCGGACCGATCGGGCAGGGTGGTGCTGTATCCTCTGCCCGGACTGTATACCCTGCTTGCCACCCAGTTGCCCTCCCCCTATCTCAGCCCGTTACGCCCCCTGGCTGTGACCGCAGACACCACAATCCAGATCGTCGCCCGGCGCGGGGTGGTCCTCAAGGGCCAGGTGGAGGACGGCTCGGCGCCTTCCTTCTCCAACGCCGGCCTCCGCTTTCTCCCCCTGGGTGCGTATCCGCCCATCGAGGCCCCCCTGGCCGACGACGGCACCTATACCGCGCTTGTGCCCGCAGGGTCCTGCGAGGTGGTGTTTTCCGGGCAGGATCTGGGCCGCAGCCGTTTCCAGCGTCTGGGTATGCTCGCGCTGTCCGGAGACGGCGTCGCCGACTTTGCCGTGGCGCGCGGTGAAGGCATCGAGGGCCGGGTGGTGGACGCGCAGGGCGTTGGGCTGGGCCGACTGGAGGTGCAGGCCCTGGATCTGGCAGGGGAAGGGTCGGGTTCGGGGCGCACCCGAGCGGACGGCAGCTTTTCACTCCCGCTCCAGCCGGGTACCTACCAGTTGACGGGGGCCGAGGAGCACCGGTGCTTCTGGGCCCTGGGCACGGCGGCGGTGCCGGCGCCCGACACCCTGATCCTCCAGCGGCCGGCCGGCGCCCGGCTGCAGGGCCGGGTGGTGGACGCGCAGGGCGCGCCGGTCGCCGGGGCGCTGGTCGTCCTCGGCCAGCCCTTCTCCCGTCCCCTGCTGCGGCTCACCGAACCCTATGCCACGGCCTGGCTCTACTGCAACGAGGGCCTGGTTGCGGCCGCCCTCACCGATGCGCGGGGCGGGTATCAACTGGAGACCACCCCTGGCCAGTACGACTTGCTGGTCCTGCCCGCCTATGGAAAAGGACTGGGGCGGATGCTGGGCGCGATCTCGCTGGCGGGGGACCAGCAGCGCGAGTTGGTGCTGCCCGCCGCCCCGGACTACCAGGTGCGCGGGTTGATTGCAGATGAACCCGGCATGCCCGCCGACGAGTTGGTGTTGCAATGGGTGGATGAAAAGACGGGCCGTATCGCCCAGACCACCGAACGCGGGCTGCGCAACTATGCCCTGAGCCTGCCCGCCGGCCACTACCAGGTGCGCGCCGGCCGGCTCAGTCCGGTGGGAGGCTTCCAGCAGATCTACGAAGTGGGCGCCGTGTCGGTGGATAACGATATGCGCTGGGATCTCGACCTGGCCGATGCCGTCACGGCCGTGGCCGGGGAAGCTGCCACCATCCCGCCGGGTTTCACCCTCGCCCCCAATTACCCCAACCCCTTCAACCCCACCACCACCATCCGCTTCAGCCTGCCCCGGGCCGGCGAGGCCGAACTCTCCATCTACAACCTGTTGGGCCAACGGGTGGCCACGCTGGTGCATGGGTTGCAGAAGGCCGGACCCCAGGTGTTACAGTGGAATGGGCGCGACGAGGCGGGGCGGGAACTGGCCAGCGGGGTGTATCTATACCGGCTAAGGGCCGGCGGGCAGGTGCAGACGCGGAGGCTGTTGTTGCTCAGGTGATGTGGTTCTGTCGAGAATCGGTGCCCTCTTCGGCCCAGGCAACCACGCGTTCTGCCAGGTTCAGAGCCTCCTGGTATTCCTCGTCGGTAATGGGCTCCACTTCGCCGGGGTAACGGCTGGAGACGGCGTATTCGGTGAGGATATCGGCGGCCTGGATCTCGGCGGGCAATGGGCGCGTGGCGGACAGCAAATCGAGCAGCACACCGAGGTTGTGGGTGCGCGGAAAGGCAATGGCGTGAGCTACCAGTACCGCCTTCAGGGCTTTTTCGGCGGCCTGCTGCGCGTGAAAGCACAGGCTTTCGCGCAGGACCTCCGGTGTGTTCTGGATTCGTGCCAGGGCCAGGTCGCTGCGGGCGTGCCGCAACCAGTCTGCGGCGCTTCCCGGTGGAACCGCCTCAGGCGGCATAGAGCTCGCGGCCGTCGGCCAGGATGGACCTGTAGACCAGGCCGATGTGATCGCGGTGTTTTTCGAGATCGCCGGGCGTGGCGACCAGGAAGTCGAGCGGCACCCCTGCGCCTCTGGTGCAGCGGTAGAGCAACTGGGCCGTGTGGCGGCGGTGGGTGCCTTCGGGCATCACGACCAAAAGGTCCAGATCGCTTTCGCTTCCCGCCTCGCCCCTGGCGGCAGAACCAAAGAGGACGATCCGCAGTGGATGCACGGCAGAGGTAATCCTCTGGATCAGTTGATCCAGGGCAGCCGGAGCCAGTGGTAGGTGGGCGGGAAGAGGCATGATAGGATTGAGCCTTAGGGTGGTGAACGGGTTTCCGTACAATATCGCTGCGAGCTATCGCTGATGTCCAGTCCCTGAGCCTATCCTTTTGTCAAAGCCCTACAAATTCCACTCCCATCTACTCCAAAAAAAGGCTAGCACTTTTCCTTGGCCTGCACATCTTATCTGTAGACGAGCCTCTGCAGACGGGAGCGGGGTATGGCCCTCGAAGATCAGACTCTGGTGCGCTTGGTGCTGGACGGGCAGCGCGAGGTCTTTGGGGTGCTGGTAGAGCGGTACAGCGGGTTGGTCTACAGTCTGATCCTGGAGCAGGTGCGCCGGCGGGAGGATGTTGAAGACCTGGTGCAGGAGGCCTTCTGCCAGGCGTACCAGCAACTGCCCGACCTACGTCGGCCGGCCAGTTTCCCCGCCTGGTTGGCGCAGATCACCCGCAGCACCACCCTGATGTGGCTGCGGCGGGAGGGGTACCGGACCCAGGTGGAAGCCCTGGGCGAGCCATGGACCTGGCCGGCCTCACCCCCCATGCCGGACCGGCTGCTGGAGTCTCAGGAAGAGGCCGAACTGCTCTGGGGGGTCCTGGACCGGCTGCCGGCGACCCAACGGCAGGTGGTGGTCCTTTTCTACCTCGAAAACTGCACCTATCGGGAGATCGCCCGCTTCCTGGGCAAGTCCGTAGCAGTGGTGCGCTGGCATCTGTTTCAGTCTGAGCGGCGATTGGGCAAGGAGTTGGGCCAGCGGCTGGGCGAGCAATGGCGGCCCGAGCGTACCGACCGGCGGCATCTGCGCGGGAAGGTGCTGGCAACCTTGCCGGTGGGCCTGTGGGTTTCCACCAGAGGTGAGGCAGCACCCTGGTGGACGCTGCCTCCGGTCCTGCGATGGCTCTCCCACGGCACCCTGGTCAGCAGTTTCCTCGGCTCGATGCTGCTGCATCTGCTGGGGATCGGCGCCCTGGAGTACTGGTGGTGGGAGGAGAGCGGATCAAGACCGGGGGTGCGGGTGATGTTCCAGGGGGAGGCGGTGCCTCCTACCCGGTTTGCCGGCCGTGCAGATCTGCCGATTCGCCCTCAGATGCCCGGGCCGGCCCAGGATCTGCTCAGCCTCGCCGAGTTCCTGGGCCTGTTTTCGCCGCCCTCGCTGGGCAGGCTCGGGCCAGGTTTTCTTGAGCGGGCGATGCTCCCTGAGGAAGGGGATCTGGTCCTGGCAGGGCCCTGGTCTGCTGGCAAGGTGCGCTCGCCACGGCGCCAATCCACCGCCGCCTTGTTCACGGCTTTGCCGGCGGCAGCTTCTATGGACAGCCTGCCCCCCGAAACCGCTGACCCAGGGCGCGTTGAGTCCCTCGATCAGTCTGGCACGCCCCATGCGGTGGTCATTGCCGATTCCCTGGACCGCCGCCAGCTCCAGGGGGAACTCCACCTCACCGGGGTGCGGGTATCGGGCAGTGGTTCCTACTCGGCGCCAGGTCATGCCCTGGCGGATCTGGCCCGCTACCTCTCGGACCACACCCGCCTTCGGGTCCGCATCCAGAATCCCCATTTCTACAACGCGTTCCTCTCCGCCGAGTTGCTCAGCTATCCCATCCACTTCCTTTTCCAGGAGGGCGGGTGGCCTGCCTGGCAGGATCGCCAGGTGCTCAGCCTGGAACCAGAGGAGAGTGCCCTCCTGGGGAAATACCTGAGGCAGGGGGGCTTCGTCTACGCCGAAGGGGGGCCGGTCTACCTGCAAAGCGCGATCGAGCAGGTCCGCCTGGCCCTCGGCGGACAGGGCCGACTCCGCGAGATTCCGCTGGGTCATCCCCTGTACCACGCGTTTTACGACTTCGACAGCGGGTTTCCCGGTGAAGCCAAACGCCAGGCCGACCCGGAGCCAGGGCAAGGGTGGGATTACCCAGCCGGCGGTGACCTTGCTGCGGATAGCCCGCCATTGGGACTGTGGGGGGTGGAATTGGACGGGGAGGTGGTGGCGTTGTTCAACGACAGTATTCTGCTCAATTCCTGGCCTGATGAAGTCGCGGATCAGGAATCGGCAGGCGGAACCCCGGTCAAGTCGCTGCGCCTCATGGCGGCGACCAATGTGGTGGTCTACGCCCTGACCCGTCCCCACAGCCTGGCCAGGGTACTGGTACCCGTCCGGTGAAAGAGGAGGCAGAGATGAGATATGCCCTGATTGCATTGCTGCCCTTGAGTCTGGCCACAGCCGGCCAGGCACTGGAGTTCGCTGACCCCAACTTGGCCGCAGTGGTGCAGGAGGCCGGGGGTGGGCCGGAGGTGAATGAACTGCAGGCCGGCGGCCGGGGGATACGCGAACTCGGCGGGATAGAGCAACTACATGACCTATCCCTATTATGGCTGGCCGACAATGAGGTGCAGGATCTGCATCCCCTGGAGAACCTCCCCCAGTTGACCATGCTGGATCTGGCCAATAACCACGTCGAGGATCTCTCACCACTGTCCGGGTTGAGCCAGCTTACCTATCTGAACCTGGAGATCAATGCGGTCACCGACCTCGGGCCGCTATCCGGGCTCGACCAGTTGCAGATTTTGGCCCTTGACTACAACACCGTGCAGGATCTCGCGCCTTTGCTGGGTCTGCCGGCGCTGGTCGAGTTAAACCTCATGGGCAACCCCCTGAGCGCAACCGCCTTGAGCCAACAGATCCCGGCCCTCCAGGCCAGAGGCGTAACTGTGACCTACGACCTGCCAGCGGATTCCCTTGCAGTGGAGGGGGAGCCCACCCCGGTGTGGGAATCGGTCGGCCCCCAAGGCGTCCCGTGGGATATCGGCATCCGCAGCATTGCCGTGGCACCCAGTGACCCACAGGTCATCTATGCACTCACCCAGAACGGATTGTGGCGCAGCTCAGACGGCGGGATGCACTGGGGAAAGACTTCCCTGATGGATCACGAAGGGGTGGTTGTCAGCTCTACAGGTATCCTTGTCGATGCCCAGGACCCCATGCAACTTTACTGGATGGACGGACAACCTGAGTCGCACGATCTACTGCGCAGCCGCGATGGCGGGAAGCACTGGGACAAGCTTGACCTATCGGCCTTGGGAGTGTGTACCGGTAACTCCTACCTGCTCCCACTTACCCCGATTGCCGTAGATCCAGTGCGGGCGAACCGGATCTACGGGGTGCACTGCAGTAGTCTGATGCTCTCTATCGACGGCGGCGAGACCTGGGACTACCAGACGGTGCATCTGGAAGCGAGAAGTCCCTTTTTATTAGTCCATCCTGCGGACCCTCAGGTGATCTACAGCGGCTTCTTTCTCGGCAATCGGACCTTCCTGGGGCGGAGTGGGGATGGTGGCGGGAACTGGAGCCTCCCCGTGGAGCAAGAGACCTCGATCCGGGCCATCGCCGCCGATCCCGAGGACTCGGACTACCTCTATGCCTTGAACCAGGACTCGATCCTGCACAGCGCGGATGGTGGACAGACCTGGGAAGTGGTCGGTGCTGCGCCGGCCCCATCCTTGCGCGGTCTGCTCGCCTCCCCCCAGGACCCGGCAGTGCTCCTGGCTTGGACGCCGCCAGCGCTGCAGGGAGAGGACCAATCCTTCTGGGAATCGGTGGACCACGGCCGCCACTGGAAACAGTTGGGGGCCAAAGGCGCCAGCCAGGTCGTATGGAACCCCAACACCCCGGACCAGGTGCTAGTGGTGCGCTCCACCGGTGCCGCCGCCGGGACACTCGAACGCCTCCACGTCCAAACGCAGCAATGGGAGAGGATCCGTTTGCAGGAGCAGGTAAGACCGGCCGAGACCGTGGTGTTCGCTCCGGGTGGCCAGCTCTATGTAGGGTCCGGGCAATGGGAGGTAGACCGGTATCAACCGAGCCTACTGGTGAGTGGCGACGGGGGGAGCCATTGGGAGGAGCAACTGGAGGCCATCGCCCGCCCGGCTGCCGGTGTGACCCTGGGGGCGACCTTTGAGATGAGCCTGGGTCCCATAGGCCAGTTGTTCATAGCGTCGGGCCAACCCGACCTGATGCTGGCCCATACCAAGATCTGGTTCCTGTGCAGCACCGATGCCGGCCGCAACTGGGCGCCGGTATTCCTCGGACAGCGGGACTACCTGAGCATGGGCTACAGCGATGGTAGTCCCGCCCAATCGTCCATCGCCCAGCTGGCGCAACCAGGAAACCGCTACTACCTGGTGGACCCACAACAGGGGGGAGGACTTTACAAAAGTTCAGCGCCAGACAAAAACTGGACGCTGGTCAACCCCTCCATAGGTGCGGTCGTATCCAATGGTGCAGGCCGGTTATATGCTGCGGTAGACAATTTTCGGGTATCGAGCAGCGACGATGGGGGAGTTACCTGGACCCGGCTGAGCAGGTTGCCCGCTTCGATATTCACCTTGGCCATCGATCCGCAGTACCAAGACCGAATCTACGCTCTGACAGGGCTCGGGCTTCTCCTTTCAAGGGATGGTGGCAAGATATGGCACTTCCTGCTGGAACGCGCTGGTGGACGCTGGGGCAATGCCAAACTGGCGCTCGCACCTCAGGATACGCTGAGTATGTACGTAGCCACCGGGCGGCAGCTTTGGGGAACCCAGGACGGCGGCAAGCGTTGGGAATCCATCGGCAGGGGCTTGGGTGACTATGCCTGGTTCAACGATGTGGCCGTGGACCCCGCAAACCCCTCCCTGGTCTACGCCGCACCCCCCAGGGCCTGTACCGTTGGGACAGGGACGCACTGATTACCGCCGTCGAGGAGGAGCGGCACATGGTGCCGGCGGGTTTCTCCTTGGGCCAGAACTACCCCAACCCCTTCAACCCCACTACCACCATCCGCTTCAGCCTGCCCCAGCCCGGAGAAGCGGAGTTGTGCGTCTACAATCTGCTGGGCCAGCGCGTGGCCACGCTGGTGCAGGGGTTGCAGGAGGCCGGCCCCCAGGTGTTACAGTGGAATGGGCGCGACGAGGCGGGGCGGGAGCTGGCCAGCGGGGTATATCTGTACCGGTTAAGGGCCGGCGGGCAGGTGCAGACGCGGCGGTTGTTGTTGCTGCGTTAGGCTTCCGAGGATTCCAGAAGGCGGGTGACGGTTGCCAGGAGCGCCGGCAGGTACTGTTCCACAATATCCCAGACGATGTCATCATCGACGACATCGTAGCCATGGATCAGGATATTGCGGAAGCCGATGATGCGCTGGTAGTTGTCGATGCCGGCGGCGGTATCCGGGTCGAGGCGCGACAAACGGTGAGGGCTTCGCCAATAATCTCGAACTGGCGCTCCACCCCTGAACGCAACAACACGGCGGTGTGGTAGTCTTCCAGCGTTTTTCCTGAGACAAACAGGAGTATATTCGCCGAGGCCTGGCGGATGTCTTCGAGGAGTTTTTGGACTCAAGCTGCATAGAGCAGTTTGCAGGTAGGGTCGATGGCCTGCCGGAAATACGGATTCTTGATCGCCTTCCTCACGACCAGATCCACCGGTCGCCCCAAAAGGGATTCAAGCCCTTCGCGCAGGCCAAAGTAGGTATCTGCCCGCCGCCCTGGTTCAAGGGGCAGGAAGTCGACGAGGAAATCCAGGTCGCTGCTCCCTTTGTTGAAGGTTGCTTCTGAGAGGGCGGAACCAAACAGCTCAAGGCGGCGCACATGGTGCTGCTCACAGAGGCGCTCGATGGCCGCTTGGTTTTCCAGGACCAGAGGAATCATAGCCGCACCAGGATGGGATCTGCCGCGTAGTTGGGATTGAGCTAGAATTTACGCCAATATCGAGCACCGTGGAAGAACCAACAACCAGAGTGGGAGGATGGACATGGCCAATCGCCTCCTGATCCTGGTCTTCCTGGTGTTGTCGCGATATCTCCGGCCGGGATCAGTTCAGGGTTTCTTCCTGGCCGGGGGCTGCGCCAGCCGCCGTCTGAGGCGGGTGATGAGTTTTTCCACCGCCTCCAGGCCCCGCCCGCGGGCCCCGGATTCCAGATAGAGGATGCGGGCCTGCTCCAGGGATTCGAGCCCCTCCTGGAAGCGCCGCTGCCGGGCGCAGAGGCTGCCGATATTGGTCAGGGTGCTGGCCCGGCCCAGGGTGTCGCCGGTCTCCTGGTGGATCTTGAGGGCGGCCTGGAAGTAGCTGCGCGCGTCCTCCAGTTTGCCCTGGCGGAAGAGCACGGTGCCGAGATTGGCCTGGCTGCCGGCCTCGCCGGCCAATGCGCCGATCTGGTGGTAGAGTTCCAGGGCGGCCTCGTAGGTGCGGCGGGCCTCCTCCAGCTTGCCGCTGCGGAAATGGGCCACGCCGATATTGGTCAGGGCGTTGGCCCGGCCCAGGGTGTTGCCCTGCCTCTCGTGCAGGGTGAGGGCAGTCCGGTAGTACTTGAGCGCCTCGGGGTATTCCTCCTGGTGCAGGTGGGAATTGCCCAGATCGACCAGGATATTGGCCCGGCCCAGGGGCTGGTCTATCCTTTCGTAGGTTTTCAACACCGCCCGGTACAGGCGGCCGGCTTCCTCCCACTCCCCCCGGCGGGCGTGTACACTGCCCAGGATCAGCAGCGCATCGGATTCGCCCCGGGGGTCTTTGAGCAGGGAGAAGAGTTCGAGCGCCTCTTCCGCTGCCAGCCGGCCCACGTCGAGTTTGCCCTGGTGCAGGCCCAGGACCCCCAGGTTGGCGTGGAAGGCGGCTTCGTAGTCGCGGCGCTCCTGGCGGCGGGCCTGCTGCAGGCCCAGTTGCAGCAGTTCGCCGGCCTGGTCGAACTGCGCGGCGTTGAGCAGGGCGGCGCTCAGGTTGAGGCAGACCGGCAGGGAGGAGCGCAGATCCAGGCTCTGCTGGTAGTGGCGGGCCGCGTCGGCGAAGCGGTAGTCGCCAAAGGACTGCTCGCCGCGCAGGAAGAGGATCTCCTCCTCCTGGCCGGCGCGGTAGCCTTTCTGCTCCCTGAAGGCGTGCAGGGTGGCCTTCTGCACCAGCTCGCCGCCCGGCCCCTGGGCCGAACACAGCACCCGGGCCATGGGCCGGGCTTCCTCCCAGACCCGGAGCAGGGTATAGAAGGCCCAGCAGACCCCCGACCCGGTGAGGGCCGGCGCGGGTACAGCGTAGAGGAAGTGGAGAATTTCGACCGTGCTCAGCCCCCAGCACAGGGCCGCCAGAGCCAGGCCGGCCCATCCCAGATTGCGGAACAAGGTGCGGAATACCGCACTGCGGAACACCATCTGCTCGACCTTCGCCGGTTCAGCGGCTGCCCGGGTGGGGGCGCCGATTTTTCACCCCAGCGAATATAAACAAATGCAGTCTTTCCCTGCCCTGCTGAGCCGCCTGTTTACTGCGCCCACTTCCACAAGCGCTGCGCGGTCCCGCCCAGAATCCACTCCCGCTCTTCGCGGCTCAGGTCGATGGCTTCGGCGAAGAGGGCCACGGTCTGGGTGCAGGTCATGCGGGGCTGGCGCAGCGGGACGGGGAAGTTGCTGCCCCACATGCAGCGCTCCGGCCCGAAGGCGTCCACCACCTCCCGCACCATCCAGTGCACGTCGCGAAAGGGAAACGCCTGCTCGCTGGCCAGGCCGATGAAACTGAGCTTGGCGCAGGCATTGGGGTAGCGGGCCAGTTCCAGGGCGGGGGCCACGGTATTCTGCTGCGGGCGCAGTTTGCCGCCAGAGACATAGCCGCAGTGGTCGAGGATCATGGTGGTCTGCGGGAACTGCCTGAGCCGCCGCTCCACCTGGGGGTATTCCTCGTGGGTGGCGTTGACGTCGATGGGCAAACCCAGTTCGGCGGCGGCGGCCCACAGGGGGGTGATGGCTGGGTTGTCGAGGCCCTCGTGGTAGAAGAGATGCTGCTGGATGCGCAGGCCGCAGGCGCCCCGGCCGACGCAGTCGGCCAGCTCGCGGGGGGCTTGCGGGCTGAGCGGGTCGACCAGCACCCCCACGGCTAGCCAGTCCTCGTTGCCCTCGAGCGCGTCGAGCGGGTAGCGGTTGTCCCAGCCGTAGTAACCGGGGGTGATGGTGAAGGCGCGGTCGATGCCCGCCTCCTGCATCCGGGCGCGCAGCACCTCGGCGCTGCACTCGGCGGTGGGCCGATAAGTGGAAGCGGGATTGGCCAGCGGGTAGCGCGCAAAATCGATGGCGCCGATGTGGGTGTGGGCATCGATGATCATGGAGGGCTCCGGGTTTCAGGTGGTCGGGCGCAGTGCTTCGTCGAGGGCGGGCTGCAGCCGGGCGAACTCCGCCTCGGCTCGCGCCAGCAGGGCCTCGGCTCCGGCCACGGAGCCGGCCCGGCCCAGCTCCTCCAATTGTCTGCAGGCCCCGGCCAGGCGCTGGGCGCCCAGCTCGCGGCTGCTGCCCTTGAGGGCGTGGGCCTGGTGTTCCAGCGCCCGGGGATCGGCGGCTACCAGGGCGGCGCGCAGGCCTTCGAGACTCTGGTGCGCCTCGCGCCGGAAGGCTGCCACAAAGTCGGGCAGCGAGAAGTAACCGCGCCGGCCCAGCTCCCGCAGGCCGGCCAGCACCTCGGGGTCCAAGACCGGCGGCTCCCCGTCCTTTTCCTGTCCGGGGGAGGGCTGGGTCGGGGCGGCGGTCCCCAGCGCCTGCTCGATGGCGGCCAGTAGCTCGGCCCGGTCTATGGGTTTGGCCAGGTACCCGTCCATGCCGGCGTCCAGGCAGCGCTGGCGGTCCTCCTGGCGGGCGTGGGCGCTCAGGCCGACGATGGGCAGATGGCCACCCCGCTCCTGCTCCTGCCGGCGGATGGCGGCGGTGGCGCTCAGGCCGTCCATCCGGGGCATCTGCACGTCCATCAGCACCAGGTCGCAGGACTCCTGTTGCAGCCGCTCCAGCGCCTCCAGGCCGTCGCTGGCCACGATCACGGTGTGGCCGGCTGCCTGTAGATACCCCTGGGCCACCATCTGGTTTACGGGCTGGTCCTCCACCAGGAGGATGCGGCGGGAGGTGGCGGCCCTGGTCGGCAGCGGGACGAGGGGCGCTGCCCCAGCGGAACGACCGCCCAGGACCTGCATCAGGGCGTCGAAGAGATCCGACTGGCTGACGGGCTTTCTCAGATAGGCGGCCACGCCCAGTTCGGCGCAGCGCTGGGCCCAGTGCTGGTCGTCCGCCGAAGAGAGCATCACCACCGGCGTTGCGGCCAACTGCGGCTCCCCCCGCAGCTGGGCCAGGACCTGGCTGCCGTCCAGTTGCGGCATCAGGGCGTCGAGCAGGACCACGGCAAAGGGTGTTCCCTCGCTGGCTGCCCGGCGCAGGGCCGCCAGCCCGGCGGCGCCCTCGGCCACCAGGGTGGGGCACATGTGCCAGTTGAGGAGCAGTTCCTCCAGGGTGAGCCGGTTGGAGGTGTTGTCGTCCACCACCAGCACCCGCAGATCCCGCAGCACCGGCGCCTCGACTGCCGGGGTACTTTGCTCCGGTGACAGCCCGAAACGGGCGGTGAAGTGGAAGGTGCTCCCCCGGCCTGGCTCGCTTTCCACCCAGATCCTGCCGCCCATCAGCTCCACCAGCCGGGCCGAAATGGTCAACCCCAATCCGGTGCCCCCGTAGCGGCGAGTGACCGAGCTGTCGGCCTGGGCAAAGGCGGCAAAGACCTGCTGCTGTTGCTCGGCGGGGATGCCGATGCCGGTGTCGCGTACCTGGCAGTGGAGGACCACCTCCTCGGTGGTCCGGGATTCGGTTTCCACCCGCACCACCACCTCGCCTTTTTCGGTGAACTTGATGGCATTGCCCACCAGGTTGACCAGCACCTGGCGCAGGCGCAACTCGTCGACCCGCAGCCTCTCGGGCACCTCGGCGGGCACGGCGTGCACCAGCTCCAGCCCCTTCTGGTGGGCCCGCATGGCCAGGATCTTCATCACCTTGTCCACCGAGAGGCGCAGGGCAAAGTCCTCGCTGGCGAGGGCGAGGTGGCCGGCTTCGATCTTGGAGAAATCCAGCACTTCGTTGATGAGATCCAGCAGTCCGTCGGCCGAGAGCTTGACCAGGGCCAGGTGCTCGCGCTGGGCCGGTTCGAGGGGGGTGTCGAGCAGGAGTTCGGTCAGGCCGAGAATGGCGTTCATCGGGGTGCGGATCTCGTGGCTCATATTGGCGAGAAACTCGCTCTTGGCGCGGCTGGCGGCCTCGGCGGCGGCGTGGGCCTGCGCCAACTCGGCCTCGGCCTGCTTGCGGGCGGTGAGATCGCGGGCGGCGGCGTAGATCAGGCCCTGCTCGGGGGCGGCGGTGGAGGACCAGGAGAGCCAGCGGTACTGGCCGTCGCGGCAGCGGTAGCGGTTCTCGAAGGCGATGGTCCCCGTGCCGGCGCTCAGGCGCTGGGCCTCGGCCCGGGTGGCCTGCAGGTCGTCGGGATGTACGAAGGCGGTGAAGGGCTGCGCCATGAGTTCGGCGGTGCTATACCCCAGGAGATGTTCCCAGGCGGGGTTGAGGCGTTTGAAATAGCCGTCGGTGCCGGCGATACACAGGAGGTCCGGGGAGAGGGTGAAGAAGCGGTTGCGCTCCGGGTCGGCGCGGTTCTCGCTGGTCTCGTCCATGAGGGTGCGCAGGTACGAGCCGACGATCTGCAACTCGTCCTCGCGGGCGTCGGGGTGCTGGCCGCCGGCGCCCAGGACCCGGGCCTCGGCAGCCAGGTGTTGCAGGGGCCGGAGGATGCGGTAGTACAGGAACCACAGCAGTAGCCCGCCCAGCACCGCGGTGGCGGTCACGCAGAAACCCACCAGCAGCATGATCCGCCGGCCCTGGGCATTGCCTGCGGCGACGTTGTTGTCGATGTAGCGCTCGTTGGCGACCAGGAAAAGCTCGCAGGCCTCGTAGACCTGCCGGTGGCGCTGCTGCAGGTCCTCGAGCAGGAGGGCCCGGGCCTCGTCGGCGCGGCCCTGATCGTAGGCGGCGATCACCTGGTTGCGCTGGGTGTCGTAGGCCTGGTAGGCGGCGGTGATCCGGGCCAGCAACTCCCGTTCCTGGGCGGTGTGGGCGTTCTGGGCGGCGCGCTGGAGCGAGTGTTCGAAGCCGGCCTGTTTGGCCCGCAACTGCTCCAGCCAGGCCCGATCTCCCCTTCCCAGGATATAGTACGCGGTGTATCCCCGCTGTTCGAGCAGGGCGATCTCCAGCTCCTCGGCGGCCTTGATGCTGGAGAGGTTCTCGGCGACCATGCTGTCCAGCAGGCCGGTCAGCCGGCGCGAGGAGAACATGGCCACCCCGGCGCTGAGCACCGCCAGGGCGATCACCCCGGCGACCAGGGCGGTGATCTTGGCCGCCAGCCGCAATTTCAGAGGCATTCTGTCAGGCCGTCGTAGGCGTGTTCCACCAGGCTGGAACTGCCCAGCCGGGCCAGGAACTGCCGGGTGAGGGTCAGCTTGTGACCCAGAAAGGTGTCGTCGTGAGCGGGATCGTGGTGGGTGACGATCCACTTCTTCGCCGCGCAGAGTTTGACCAGCAGGCAGGCGTTGGCTACGGAGGTGTGGCCCCAGCCGATCTTCTTGGGGTATTCCTCGTTGGGGTACTGGGCCTCGTGGATGAGCACGTCCACGCCGGTGAGGAACTCGATCAGCCCGGCGTGCATGGCCACCCGCTCCTCGTCCATGGACAGGGTTTCGGGGGATCCCAGGTACCCCTTGAGGAATTCGTTGTCGGGCACATAGGCCAGGCGCCGGCCGCCGATCTCCACCTTGTAGCCCACGGTGGGGCTGGGGTGCACCGTGTACTCCCAGGAAATGCGGCAGCCGCCGATGGTCAGCGCTTCGCCGCCGAGGTCCCTGAACTCCAACTGGGCGCGCATGTCCTCCATCTGCACCGGGAAATAGGCGCGGTCGAGTTGGCCGCGGAAGATGGATTCCAGGTCCTTGTCGGTGTGGGCCGGCGCGTACAGGGTGATGTGATAGCCGGGGATATAGGCCGGGGCGAAGAAGGGGAAACCCTGGATGTGGTCCCAGTGGGTGTGGGTGATGAAGAGGTGCAGGTGACGCGGTCCGCCCGCCAGCAGCGAAAGCCCCAGGCTGCGGATGCCCGAACCGGCGTCGAAGATCAGGCGGTCGGTGCCGGTGTCGATCTCCATGCAGGAGGTATTGCCGCCATGGCGGACGAAGGCGGCCTCGGAAACCGGGATGGACCCGCGCGTGCCCCACAGGCGGGCGACGCCGTTTTCGGCCTGCACCCGGGGGGTGAACACCTCCCCCGGGCTGGGCGCGGGTGCGGGTGCGGGGGCCCGGGCCGGGCCCAGGGTGGAGAAGAAGCGCTGGGCCAGGCCCACCAGCTCCGGGGGGGCCACCGGTTTGGCCAGAAAGGCAAAGGCGCCCAGCTCGCTGGCCTGTTCGACCTCGGTCTTGTAGTCCTTGGCCGAGCAGACGATCACCCCCAGGTGGTGGGTCTGCGGGTCGGCCTTGAGTTTCTTGAGCACGTCCAGGCCCGGCAACTTGGGCATCATCAGGTCGAGGACGACCAACTCGGGGCCGAAGGAGCGCACCAGGGCCAGGCATTCCTCCCCGTCGCGGGCCACTGCCACCGCGAAACCAGCTTCCTGCAGGGCCCCGCTCATGATCAGGGCGGTGGTCTGGCGATCCTCGGCGATCAGCACCCGGTGTGCCATAGTTCCTCCTTTAAGGTTGAATCGCGCCCGCGCGAACCTGCCCCCTGGTGCCCCCGCAGGTGTTCATTCTCGCCTAGAGGAGGGAGTCGGTCAAGTCCGGGGACAGGGGTCAGCCCAGCAGCAGCCGCAGGTAGAAGAGGGGGTTGGTCAGCCGGCTCTTGGGCACGGCGTTGGCGATCATGGCGCAGACCAGGTCGCCTACCCGGGCATCGGTGGCGGCCTTGCGGACCACCAGGTTGAGCAGCGGGCGCCAGCGGCCCAGGCGTTGCAGCCGGGTGCTGACGCCCAGTTCGGGGCCCAGGGTGGCCCACAGGCGCTGGTCGTACCGCCGGAGGAAAGCAGCGCCAAAATCACCGGCCGCCAGGGCCTCGGCGGCGGTGTCCACCGCCAGCCGGCTGGAGTAGAGGGCGTTGCCGATGCCTTCCCCGGTAAAGGGATCGATCAGGCCGGCGGCGTCCCCCAGGAGCAGAAAGCCGGGGCCGTGGTTGGGGCGGTGTTTGCTGCCCACCGGCAGGTTCCAGCCCCGCGCTTCCTCCAGGGGCCGGGCCCCGGCGAAACGGCTGGCAAAAGGCGGCTGGCTGATGACCTGTTGCAGCGCCTGCCTCAGATCGACGCGGCGGCGCCTGAGGTCGTCGTGTAACATGCCGATGCCGACGTTGATCCGGCCCTCCTCCATGGGGAAGATCCAGAAGTACCCCGGCAGCACCTGATCGACGAAGTGCAGCTCGATCTGGTCCTTCAGGTCGGTCACCCCCTCATAGTAGCAGCGCAGGGCCACGATCCCGTGCCGGGGGTCGTGGGTGTAGAGTCCGGTCCGGCGGGCGACCACGGAGTTGAATCCGTCGCAGCCCAGGACCAGGCGGCCCTCGAACTCCAGCTCCTCGCCCCCTTCATCCCGCTGCCCCCGCACGCCGCAGACGCGGCCCTCCGAGAAGAGCAGCTCGCGGACCGCAAAACCCTCCACACACCGGGCGACCACCTGGCGGGCCTGCGCAAAGAGGAAGTGGTCGAAGACCTCGCGGCGGACCACCACCCCTTCCATGGGCAGGGCCTTGCCGGTCAACTGGTCCTGGTGGTGGTAGCGGTCGAGGGGGATGCGGGCATGGGTGTGGTCCGGGCTGCCGAAGACCACGGTGCGGATCTGGGCGCCGGGCAACTGGCGCACCTGGTCGAGCAGGTCCAGCTCGTGCAGGATGGAGACGGTCTTGCCCGAGAGGGCGTCGCCGCAGACCTTGTCGCGCGGGAAGCGGCTCTTGTCGAGCAGCAGGGTTTTGATGCCGCGGCGATGGGCGTAGAGGGCGGCCGTAGCCCCGGCTGGCCCCCCGCCGACGATGATGAGGTCGTATTCTTCGGTGTTGCCAGCCATGCCGACCTTTCGCCCGGAGGGGTAATGCGAGGGGCTACCGGAAACCGCCAGCACCGGTGCTGCAAAGGCCGCGCCAGGGAAGGGCATCGCGGCGGCGGATGGGGCAAATCCCGGATTACCAGGCAGATAAGGAATGCGGGGAGACAAGCGCGCCGGCCGCGGGCTGTCCGGTACTTTTACAGGGGGCAAGATTGCTGGCACCGGCGGCGCGCGGACGCTCTGCGCCTGCCAGCGGATTTTCCAGGTGTCGGCGGAACTGTCACCTGCCGCCAGCGCGAGCAATAGGGCGCCCTGGCGCGCGGGCCCCTCTATCTAGTCCTGCCGGCTGGAGTTGGCGAGCGGACGGCCGCAATGCGGCCAGATGGCACTCTTATTGCATCGGGCCAGGGCGAGTGCGGGGCTGCCTCCCCTGCGCTCCTATTCTCCACTGACGGTGGCCTGCCTATCCTCCCATAGGCAGGCCAACAAAAATCAACCGCGATCCCTTTCCCGACAACTTCGGCAAGGCCATCGCCAATGCCGACGCGGTCCGGGGGAGCCTGGGCCTCTGAGGCCGGCGCCGTTTAGCGGGTCGGCGAACAGCAGAGCGGGGGCTTTCGGCGCCCCGCTCTTTTTTTTGGGTTCCAGCGCAGACCGGGGCAGCGGTGGCCGCGGCGCGGCAGTATCAGCGGTCGGTGAGCGGGTGCCAGCCCATCAGCCAGAGCATGAGCGCAAAACCCACCACGTACCCCACCCACAGGTGCCAGCCGTGGCGCAGCCAGGCCCCCACCGAGCGGGCCTGGGGGAAATGCGTGGCCAGAGCGACCCCGGCCGAGGAACCGAACCAGAGCATCGACCCTCCGTACCCCACCGCATAGGCCAGCAGGCCCCAGTCGTAGCCGCCCTGGTCGATGGCCAGCTTGGTGAGGGGGATATTGTCGAAGACCGCCGAAACCAGACCCAGCACCAGGGTGGACTGCCAGGACGGGTCGGGCAGTTCCTCCACCGGCATCAGCGAGGCGCCCAATACCAGGGCCAGCAGGAAGAGGGCGCCCTTGAGCGCGCCGGGCAATTCGCTCCAGTCGGGCCGGCGCCATCCGGCGCCCAGCAACAGGGCGATCCATACCCCGGCGGCGGGGAAACCGAAGAGCACGTTGGCGACTATGGCGCCGATCAGGATCAGGCCGACGATGGCGACCCGGCCCCGGTCGATGGCCACCGGCCCGCCGGCGGGCCGCATAATTCCCTGGAAGCGGTCCTGTTGAAAGGCCGCCACCAGGCCAAAAAAGGTCAGGGCGCTGAGCCCGCCCACCACGGCCGGGGCCACGGCGATGGCCGGCACCCCGGCGACCCACATCATGGTGGTGGTGGTGTCGCCCAGCACGCTGCCGGCGCCCCCCGCGTTGCTGGCGGCGACGATGGCGGCCAGAAAACCGATGTGGACCCGGCCGCCGAAAACCGCCCGGGCGATGGTGCCCCCGATCAGGGCTCCGGCGATATTGTCGAGGAAGGACGAAAGGACAAAAACCAGGAAGAGGAGCAGGAAGCAGCCTTCCCAGTTGCCGGGCAGCAGCCGGGGCAGGGCCCGGGGGAGATGGGACTCCTCGAAGTGCCTGGCCAGCAGGGCAAAGCCCAGGAGCAACCCCAGCAGGTTGAGCAGGACCGGCGCTTCGTGCCGGAGGTGGGCGGCCAGGTCGAAGCCGCCCATCCATAGTTTGAGGGCGAGCAGTGCCGCCAGACCGGAGCTGGCCACGGCCAGGGTATGGCGGTGCCAGAGGGCCACTCCGGCCAGGGTCAGGCCGAAGAGGATGAACTCGGCGGGCACGCCCAGCAGTGACGGCGCTTGCCCGATGGCCTGGGCTCGGGCGGCAGCCGGGAACAGGAGCAGGAGCAGGAGCAGGGCGAGACCAGGGATGGCTCCGCTCACCGGGCCGCCAGATAGCCGTCGAGGGCCCGGCGGATATTCGCGGCGGCCTCGGCGCAGAACTCGGGGGAGAGCGGGTCGAGCACCTTGCCGGTGGAGGTGTAGCGTTTGACGATCACCGGCCGCTGGTACACCTGCGCCTCGCCTTTCACCGAGACCAGGGCGATCTGGGCGTTAAGGGTGATCTCCTGCAGCGGGCCCCCGTTATAGCTGTCCTGCAAGGTGGCGAGGGTCACCACCAGGCGATAATCGGCCGGGGACTGGGGATCGGGTTCCGGTGCTGCGGCGCTGATGCGGGCGGAGTGGGGCAGTTCCTGGGTGAGGGCGGCCAGCAGCAGCGGGGGCATCTCCGGCAGCTTGGCCTGGGCGCCCGAGGTGATGACCGGCGTCTCGGCGCTGGCGGAGGCGACCTCCAGAGGGGCGTTCTGGACCTCGACCAGGAGCCTGATCCGCGGGGCAATGCCGGCCAGCCGGGGCACGATGCTGGCCGAGCCCAGGCTCAGTATCTGCAGCAGCATCTCCTTGCCCTGGCCGGGTTGGAGTTGGGCGTGCTGCTCGGCATCGGCGACCATGGCTTGCAGGTCGGGGTCGCCGCCTTTCCGGTCGGGGGTGCTGAGCAGCACCTTGCGCAGGTCCTCGCTCAGTTGGCGCAGCAGTTTCTCCGCCCCTTTGGCCGGCCCCTGTTTCTTGGCCAGGGTGAGCATCGCCTTCCAGGCCGGCCCCTTTTCGCGCCGCTGCGCTTCCAGGTTGTCGAGCAATGCCAGCAGCCGTTTGCGCGCCTCGGTGTCGGGCAGGTGCGTCTCCTGACAGAGCTGGTTGAGCACCCCGCTCAGCATCGCCTTTTCATTCTGCTCCAGGCGTTGCTCGACCACCAGCAGGGCGAGCTGGCGGAACTGGGTGTCGCTGGCCTGGGCCAGGCCCAGGGCGGGGAGCGAGAGCATTCCGAGAAGGAGGATCCAGATTCTGGCCATAGGGTATGCTCCTGCTGGCGGAGAGGGTTCGGCAAGATCCTGGTCCGCTGCGAGGGGTACTCCAGCCAGGCCAGGATCCGCCCATGGAAGAAACCTGGGGAAAAGGAGAGCAAGGGAAGTGCCAGATTGAGGGGCAGGCGGAAAATTGTGTGGTGGGAGGGTATTGGGTGGATCGGCGGACTGGCGCAGGCCGCGCCGCGCTGCCAGTGGCGCTTACACCTGTAAAAGGACCTGGCGGCGTTCCGGGTTCATTCCCCGCGCACGCTGATCTCCCGGCGCAGGCCGTGTTTGTTCATCTTGGCCTGCAGGGTGGGGCGGGTCAGGCCCAGGAGTTTGGCGGCCTGGGTCTGGTTGCCCTTGGTCTGGCGCAGGGCCTCGGCCACCAGCAACTTGTCCACCTGCTCGAGGAAACGCTCGTGGGTGGCGGGTCCAGAGTGGGATTTGAGGTACTCGCGGATCTGGAGCACCAGGTCCTCGGAGGCCGCGACGCGGTCGGCGGCGGCCGGGGTGGGACCCAGGGCCCGGCGCAGATCCTCGGCCTGGATGGGATAGCCGCCGGTGGCGATCAGGGCGCGGTGCAGGCAATGCTCCAGCTCGCGCACATTGCCCGGCCAGGGGTGGGAGTACAGCAGCGCCAGGGCCTCCTCGGACAACGAGGGGGGATCGATCTTCAGTTGCCGGGCGAAACGGGCCACGAAGTACTCGGTCAGTTTGGGGATATCCTCGCGCCGCTCCCGCAGCGGCGGCAGATCGATGGCCACCACCTTGAGGCGGTAATAGAGGTCTTCGCGGAATTGGCCGGCGGCGATGGCGTCTTCCAGGTTGCGGTTGGTGGCGGCCAGCAGGCGCACGTCGGTGCGCACGGGTTCGTGACCGCCGAGGCGGTCGAACTGCTGGTCCTGCAGCACCCGCAGGATCTTGGCCTGGGTGGCCGGCGAGATGTCGCCGATCTCGTCGAGGAAGAGGGTGCCGCCGCTGGCCTGTTCGAAGCGGCCGACCCGCCGGCTCAGGGCCCCGGTGAAGGCCCCTTTCTCGTGGCCGAAGAGCTCGGTTTCGAGCAGGGTCTCGGGAATGGCGGCGCAGTTGATCATCAGCAGGGGGGCAGCGTGGCGGCGGCTGTGCTGGTAGATGGCGCGGGCCACCAGCTCCTTGCCAGTGCCGGTTTCCCCCCGGATCAGCACGGCCGCGTCGGTCTGGGCCACCCGGCCGATCTGTTTGTAGACCTCCTGCATGAGCGGGCTCTGCCCCACCAGCGCGTCCCCCGCGTCGGGCGGGGTGGCCGGGTCGAAGGCCACCTGGCGCTGCATGAGCCGGTAACCCTCCAGGGCCCGGTCGATGAGGCGCAGCAACTCCTCGGGCTCAAAGGGTTTCACCTGGTAGTCGAAGGCCCCCAGCTTCATCGCCTCGATGGCGTATTCGGTGGTGCTGTACCCGGTCATCAGAATCACGGGCAGGCGGGCGTTGCCGGCGCGGATATGGCGGAAGGCCTCCAAGCCGTCCATACCCGGCATCCGGATATCCATGATGAGCAGGTCCGGTTGCGCCACGGGCAGCAGTTCGAGGGCTGCGTCGGCGCGGCGGGCGGTCAGCACCTGATGCCCCTGCCGGGAGAGCATTTTCTCGAAGGAGGCCAGTACGCTGGCCTCGTCGTCCACCACCAGGATCCGGCTCATGCCTCTTCCTCCTGCACCGCGGGGATCCACACGGCAAAGGTGGACCCCTGGGGTGTCGACGATTCCAAAAGCAGCCGGCCCTGATGGCGGGCCATGATACGCGCGGCGATACACAGCCCCAGCCCGGTACCTTCGTCCTTGGTGGTGAAGAAGGGCTCAAAGATATGGGGCTGCACCTCGGCGGGCACCCCCGGGCCGCTGTCGGTGAAGCGCACCACGGCCATGGGACGGCCTTCGGGATCTGCCTCCATCGCGGTGGAGAGCTGCAATTGCCCGCCCTCGGGCAGGGCTTCGGAGGCGTTGTTGAGCAGGTTGATGAACACCTGCTTGAGCTGGTCGGCGTCGGCCAAGATCCGCGGCAGGCCCGGGCCGTCGCGGCGGGTCAGGAGGAGGTCTTTTTCAAAGAGGCGATGGCCGCACAGCTCGAGGGTGCGGTCCAGCAGCGGGGCCAGGTGCTGGGGCTGCAATTGCAGTTCGGGGGGGCGCGAGAATTCGAGGAAATTGCGGATGACCCGCTCCAGCCGCGCGACCTCCTCCGAAACCACCTGGAAGTCGTCGCGGTGCAGGGGGTCGGCGCCAAAGGCCTGGCGCAGCGAAAAGAGGCGCATCTTCAGCGAGGTAAGCGGGTTGCGGATCTCGTGGGCGACGCTGGCGGCCAACTTGCCCACCGACGCCAGTTTCTCCGCCTGCAGGAGCTGGCTGCGGCTGCGCTCCAGGCTGGTGCGGGTCTGGCTCACATCGGACATCAAGGTCTTGAGATAGAACCCGACGGCGCGCAGTTCGTCCTGCGGGGTGCCCGGATCGGCGGGGGCATGGTCGGGGGAGAAGGCGTGGGCATCCCTGGCCATCTGCCGGAGCGGCAGGAAGATCCCCTGGAAAAAGAACCAGAGCAGCACCACGCACAGGACGATGGTCAGGCCCACCCCTACCACCAGCTGCACCAGGGTGTTGCGCTGCACCTGGGCCTGGGCGTCGGCCATCCGGGTTTCGATGTACTGCTCGTTCTCCTGGAGGTAGTCCTCGCAAAGCTCATAGGCCTGGTTGTAGAGGGCCTGCACGTCGCGCAGGATCTTGGCCTTGGCCTCGGGCACCCGCCCCTGGTCGTAGAGCCGGATTACCTCGCTGCGCTCGGCGTCGTAAAGTCGGTACACCTCGGCGATTTGGTCGATCAGTTGCTGCTCCCGGGCGGTATGAGCCGTCTCGCGGGCGCGGCTCAGCCAGTGGCTGAAGTTCTGCTGCTTGTTCTTGAGTTCCTCCAGCCAGGAGGGATCGCCGTCGTCTAGGATATACGAGGAAACCAGGCCGCGCTGTTCGAGCAGGGCGATCTCCAACTCCTCGGCGGCCCGGATGCTGGAGAGGTTTTCGGTGGCCATGCCCACCACCAACTCGCCGAGGCGATTGGAGGAGAAGAGCGCGGACACGCTGCTCACCACCGCCAGGGCCAGCACCCCGATGACCAGCACGGCGATCTTGGTGAACAGTTTCATGCGCAGGGCCCCTCCCCGGCCCGCGGCTGGGTACACCGCCTCCGGGAATGTGCCCGGGGCGCGGGGGGCTGTCAAGCGCGGCGGTTCGGGCAGGGCGAGGCGGGCCCTTGCCGGGTCGGATGCCCGGCGGTTGCCTTCAGGGGTGAGGCTCGGGGGAGTGATGGGTTGCATCAGCAGGCGCTCAAAAGATGTTGCCCAGGCTGAAGGCCAGCAGGCGCCGCTCGGTGGAAAAGCGCCCTTCGAGGCTGGCGACGAAATCCTCGTTCCAGTAGGCCCGCACCCCGCCGCCACCGGTCAGGTGTATACCCGCCAGGGTGAGGGATTTGAGGTCGGGCCAGACCCGTCCCAGGTCCACGAAGGCCACCCCGGTCCATTCCAGGTACTGCCGCAGCAGGGTCTGGCGGCGCAGGGTGTAGCGCAGTTCGGTGTTGGAGAAGTAGCGCACCCGGTCGATGAAACGGTTGGTGTCGTACCCCCTCAGGGTCTCATCGCCGCCCAGCCCCTTGATCTTGCGCCGCAACCCGCCCAGATCGCCCATCACGTCGACGGGCACAGTGCCCTGCATGATCTCGAAGACGGCGCGGTTGGCCAGGTTCAGGCGGGAGGTGAGCGGAAAGAAGCGGATGTCGGAGAAGGTGTAGCGGCTGAAGCCGATCTGGGGCAGCAGCAGGCCCAGCAGCGAGTTGTGCGCCGACTCGTAGGACCATTCGTGCAGGGCGCCGCGCCGGGGCAGGGTTTCGTCGTCGCGGGTGTCCCAGCGCACCATCACCCCCACCAGGCCGCTGCTGCCCTCGCCCGGGCTGAAGAGCTGCTCCTCGAAAAGCCGCGAACTCTGCGCCGGCGGGCGGATATCGACGTGTTTGAGGCCGAAGCCGGCGGCGATAAAGAAGGGATAGCGGATCGGGCGCATCAGGGTGAAGAGCATCCGGGGTTTGTGGATGCGGTAGCTGTAATAATCGCGGTTTACGAAGAGACTGCTGCCCGGATCGGTGAGACGCGGGTCGTACAGGGTGTTGTTGCCCAGGCCGTAGTAGGGGCGCAGCCCCTGGTAGTAGTCCAGTTGCAGGTTCAGGCCCCACTGGGTGCCGGCCAGGCTGGGGATACGCAGCCGCATGAAGAGGTCGAGGCGGTCGCGGGTGGACTGGACCCAGTTGAAGGTGAGCTTGTAGCGGAAGGGCCGGCGGCTGTAGTCGGTCAGTTTGACGCGGCCCCCGTAGTTCCATCCCGAGAGCCCGCTGTAGTAGCCCACCGGCAGGCCGGTCAGGCCGTAGGGCACCCCCCGCCAGGTGAAGGACCGGCGTTTGGCCAGCCAACGCAGCCAGTCGGCGGTGTTGCGCGAGCCAGGGGAGGAGTGTTCCGGTTGGCCCGCTTGCCACCAGGCCAGGTCGGCCGCGTGGGGGGCCTCGGCCCGCGCAGGGGTTCCGGCGGCCAGGGACGGCAGGCCCAGGCCCCACAGCAGCAGGAGCAGCGGCCAGGAGGTGGGAGGGGGAACTAGGCCTGGCATGTCGAGTTGGGTCCGGGTGATGGGATCGGTGCCGGTGAGCGGAAACTTGCGTGGCACTGGCCGGTCGCAGGAACAGCCCCGGACCGACCAGTGCCAGCCCAATCAGGAGGATAGGAGTGGGTGAGCGCGGACCACACTCCGCCGCCAAAGACAGCAAGGGTGATGCCAGCAGTGGGCGAAAGGGCAAAGGCCATCGGCGAAAGGGGATTGGTTGTCGGTTATCCTTACACCTGTAAAATAGACTGGCAGGTCGGGCAGCGCAGTGGCTGCCGCCAGGGGCAGTGACTATACTGTAACCGGCGAAGCGCAGCAATGGAGGCGAAGCGTGTGGCGCTGCTTTCTTGAAGCAGGTAGTCTGGCCTTGGTACTGGGGACCGCCCAGGTAGCCCTGGCCCATCCCGATCTGGTGGTGGAGGCGGTGCGCACCCAGGCAGCGCCCCGGGTGGATGGCGACCTGGGAGAGTGGGAGGGGTTCCGCTGGATCGAGCTGACCCCCGGCGATTCGCTGGTGGCCGGCCGGTTGGGGGACGATGGGGCGGGTGAAGGCCAGGGGGTGGCCGGCACCCCCGCCGATCTCTCTGCCCGCGTGGTGCTGGCCTGGGACGATCAGTGGCTCTATCTGGCCGCCCGGGTCCGCGACAACGCGCACGACGTGGACAGCGGCGATCGGGACGCCTGGTTCTGCCGCGACGGGGTGGCCCTCTTCCTCGACGTGCCCCGCGACGGCGACGGACCCACCTGGTTCGTGGGGGATCACGCCTTTGTGTTCACCGCCGATCCGGCCCTGCCGCCGGAGGGCCGCTGGTGGCGCCACGGGGACCAGCGGGGCCGCCAGGAAAGTCTGGCCCCGCCCCAGACCCGGCTGGCGGTCAAACTGGAAGAGACCGGGTACACCCTCGAAGCGGCCATACCCATGGCGGTGCTCTCCCTCTTCACCCCCGCCTTCCACGCCCCCTTCGTCGGCCGCACCCTGGGGTTCATGCTGCTGGTCACCGACGCCGATGGCGGGCCGCACCCTTTCGGCGGACAATTGTCCTACGGCGGCGAGAACGACAATGACTTCGGCTGGGCACAGTTGCGCCTGCTGCCAGAAGGGGAAGCGGCGCCGCCGCAGTTGCAGATCTCGGCGGAGGAGCAGGCCTTTGACGCCAAGATGAAAAACGACCAGCGGCAGATCCTGCCCGCCTATCTGTCCAAGCAGCAGGCCGACAGCCAGGTGGCCCAGCAGCGTGACCTGGCCGCCGAATACTTCCAGATCTACCTCGAAAAACGGCCCTCCCGTCTGGCTACCCGCGCCCTTTCCATGGCCTTCACCCTGTGGGGCAATACCCGCTCGACCGCACAGATCCGCGAGGCGATCAACCGTATCCCCCCCGAGGAGGATGTGTGGGATCAGGTGGTGCCCGGCGTGCGCCAGGCTTTCTATCTGGACGGCCGCATCGAGGAGGGGTTGGCGCTGATGTCCGATCTGGAGTTGCGGGTGGCGCCGCTGAAGAGCCGGTCGGCCCTGCTGCTGGTGCTGGCCGCCAATTGGCTGGGGCAGGGGGAGATCGAGAAGGCCTACGAGGGATTCACGCGTATCGTCGGCTGGAGCGCCTCGGCCTGGCATGTCGAGGAAGCCCGGCGCTACCTGGAGCAGATCAACCGCCAGTACACCCAGAACCCCGCCGAAGCCGCTCCCGAGTAAGCGACCGGCTCAGAGCTGGTCGAAGGCCTGGGCGAAATCGGCGCACAGGTCCTGGGCGGCTTCGATGCCCACCGCTACGCGCACCAATCCCTCGTTGATGCCCAGGGCCGCCCGCTGCTGCGGGGTGAGCCCGGAATGGGAGGTGGTTGCCGGCCGGGTGATCAGGGTTTCCACTCCCCCCAGGCTGGGCGCGGCCACTGGCAACTCCAGGCCGGCGATGAGCCGGTCGGCCGCCGCCGTGCCCTCCCTCATCTCAAAGCTGAGCACCCCGCCACAGCCGGCAAAGAGCCGCCGGGCCCGCTGGTGCTGGGCGTGGCTCTCCAGGCCGGGGTAGTTCACCCGCGCCACCTCCGGCCGGTCCTCCAGGAAGCGGGCCAGGGCCAGGGCGTTCTCGTCGTGCTGGCGCATGCGCAGGGCCAGGGTCTTGAGGCCCCGGTGCAGGAGGAAACAGGCGTGGGGATCGAGGGTGCCGCCCAGATGGTTGAGCCGCCGGGTGATCTGGGCCAGCTGTACGGCCTCGCCCATGACGCAGCCGGCGACGATATCGGAGTGGCCGTTGAGGTATTTGGTGGCGCTGTGGATCTCGAGGTCGAAGCCCAGGGCCAGGGGCCGGAAGTTGACCGGCGAGGCAAAGGTATTGTCGATGATCGAGACCAGGTTGCGCCGCCGGGCGAAACCGACCACCGCCTCCAGTTCGGGCACCTCCAGCAGCGGGTTGGTCATGGTCTCGACGTAGATCAGGCGGGTGGTGGGCCGCAGGTGGCGCGCCCAGGAGGCCGGGTCATTGCCCTTGATGAAATCGACCTCGATGCCCAGGGCCGCGGCCTCTTCGCTGAGGAAGTTGAGGGTGCCCCCGTAGAGGCAGTCCTGGGCCAGCAGATGGTCGCCGGCGCCCACCAAGCTGAGCAGGGTGGTGGTGATGGCGGCCATGCCCGAGGCGGTGACCAGCGCCGCCCCGGCGCCGCTGATGGCGGCCAGCTTGGCATGCAGGGCCAGGTGGTTGGGGCTGTTGTTGAGGCGCAGGTAGCGCAGCTGGTTGTAGCCGGGCTGGCCCTGCTGCTCGTAGGTGGCGCTCTGGTAGATGGGGGCGACCACGGCGCCGGCGGGGCGGGGCTGGGGTTCGCCGGCGTGGATCAGCTGGGTCTGTAGTTGGCGCGGGGGGGTGGCCATGGGCGCCCTTTCAGCGGAGAAATTTCCCGATCAGGTGTTCGTAGATGCGCACGAAGTCCTCGCGGCCATTGCTGCGGTTGTAGAAGAAGCAGAAGGGGTTGGGATTGACCTCGAGCACACACAGCCCCTGCTGGCCGGCGATCAGGTCGATGGCGTAGAAACCAAGGTCCAGCACCCCGGCCACCTGCGCCGTCAGCCGGCGCAGGGCCGCCAGCAACTCCTCTGACTCCACCTGCACTGCCTGGCCGCCGAACTGGTGTAGCGGGTTGAGGTCCTCGACCCCGGCGGCGCCCTGTTTCTCGTAGGCCAGCAGCATCTCGTCCTGGCTGGCGACGATGCGGTACTCGGGCCCCGCCACGTACTCCTGGATCAACAGCACGTTGTCGAGGTAGCCGCTGTTCTCGCACAAGAGCTGCAGCCGCCGGCAGAGGGTGTCGCGGCTGTGTTCGAGGTACACCCCCTGGGCCAGCGAGCTGTGGAATTTCTTGACCAACACCGGGTAGGTGAAACGCTGTTCCACCTCGGCGGCGATGGCGGCGATGGAGGCATGGGTCTTGTAGCGGTTGAAGCGGTCGTCGGCAAAGGGATTGAAGGCCTGCATGGTGGCCGGGATCAACACCCCGGCCTGGGTGAAGAGCTCGAACTGGTAACCCTTGTCCTCGGCCAGGCGGGCGCTCACATAGTTGTTGAAGGGGTGTTTGTTGCGCAGGAAATAGACCGGGGGCCCCGGCCGCCTCAGGCGCAGCACGTGGCCGTTGGCCGAGGTGAATTCCGTTTCCAGGCCCTGGCGCTGGCAGGCCACCTGCAGGCATTCGAGGCTCTCGAGCGCCGCGTCCTCGCTCACCCCTTCGCGCTCGCCGACCAGGTCGAAGAACTCGCGGGCCTGGGCCACCAGCGAGAGGGAGCCGGTGACACACAGGTGATCGGCAGGGTCCAGTTGGGTCACCAGTTGGCGCAGGGCGCGCAAACCTGAAGGGATGATCTCGATGGGCATGCCGGCCGGGGCGCGGGCGGCCAGATCCTCGGGGCGCAGGGCGCGCGGGTGGTCCGAGGCGGTGAGCACCACCCGGCGGGCCAGCGGTTGCAGGGCCTGCAGCAGGCCGGCGGCGTCGTGGCCGCGCAGAGCGCCCACCAGGAAGGTCCAGCGGGGGGCGATGGCGCCCAGGTCCGCGGCCAGGCGCGCCGCCGCCGCCGGGTTGTGGGCGCCGTCGAGCAGCACCAGCGGCTCGGTGCGGGCGGTTTCGAAACGGCCCGGCCAGCGGTGGGCGGCGGTGGCTGCTCGGGCCGTCGCGGCCTTCAGGCCCTTGCCCAGCAGCCAGCCGGCGGCGCCCAGGGCCAGGCGGGCGTTCTCGGCGAAGGTGCCGGGTCGGTCGGTCAGGGCGGCCGGATCACAGGGGTAGGCCCGGGTGCCCTCGGGGCCAACGATCCCCTCGGGGCCGGCCACCAGCAGTTGCACCTGCCGCTCCTGGCTGGCGGCGCGCAGGTATTCCAGCACCTCGGGCGCTTGGGCGGCGGTGGTGAAGAGCGGGCAGCCGGGGCGGGTGATGTGGAACTTGTCGGCGGCGATCTCTTCGAGGGTGTGGCCCAGCACCTCCACATGGTCCAGGCCGATGGCGGTGAGGATGGCCAGGCGCGAGTCCCAGGCGTTGGTGGCGTCGTAACGGCCGCCCAGACCTACCTCGAAAACCCCGTATTCCACCTGGGTGCGGGCAAAGAAGTGGGCCGCCAGCGCGGTGAGGGCCTCGAACTTGCTGAAGGGCCCCAGCCCCTCGGCCTCGAAGCCGCGGGTGTGGTCGTAGAGAAAGGAGATGCCCTCGGCCCAGGCGTCGCGCGGCAGCGGCTGGCCCTCTACTTGGACGCGTTCGCGCCAGGTATGCAGGTGCGGCGAGGTGTAGAGACCGGCGCGATGCCCGGCCTGGCCCAGCAGGGCGGCCAGCAGGCTGCTGGCGGTGCCTTTGCCGTTGGTGCCGCCCACGATGAGGCTGGCAAAGTGTTGCTGGGGGTTGCCCAGGCGGGTGAGCAGGGCGCGCATGCGGGGCAGATAATGGTCGAGGGGGCCCAGGGCTGGGCGGCCGCTCTCCCAGTCGGGTAGGGTGTCGAGGAAACGTTTGCTGTGGAAATAGTCCATCAGCCGCCCCGGGTGTGCATCTCGCGGTGCGGGTCTTGCCTGAGGGCCTCCACCTGGTACAGGGCGCCCCGGTGCGGGGCATTGGCCCGCTCCTCGGCGCCCCGGTCGATGCGCCGCGACCAGCCCTGGCGGATGAAAGCAGCCAGTTCCTCAGCGGTCTGCCCGGCGCGCACCAGGTGGCGCAGGTCCATACCCTCCTGGGCGTAGAGGCACAGGTACCATTGCCCATCGGCGGTGAGCCGGCTGCGGTCGCAGGCCCGGCAGAAGGGCTCGGTGACCGAGGCGATGACCCCGAAGGAGGTGCCGTCGGCCAGGAGAAAACGCTCGGCCGGGGCTCTTCCCTGTGGCCCGCAGGGGGTGATCGGGCCCCAGTGTTCGGCGAGCCGGGCGAGGATCTGGGCCTTGGAGCAGACCTTGTCCAGGGACCACAGGGTGGCCCCGCCCACGTCCATGTACTCGATGAAGCGCACCTCGCCCCCCACCTGGCGGCCGAACTCGATCAAGGCCTCCAACTCGTCGTCGTTGAAGCCGCGCATGACTACGGTGTTGATCTTGAGGCTGGCAAAGCCGGCGGCCCCGGCGGCGCGGATGCCCTCCACCACCTGGTTCAGGGCGTCGCGCCGCACCAGGCTTTTGAAACGTTCGGGCCGCAGCGAGTCGAGGCTTACCGTCACCCGGTTGAGGCCAGCCTGGCGGAGGGGGCCGGCCAGTTCGGCCAGGTGGGTGGCGTTGGTGGTCATGGCCAGGTCCTCGATACCCGGCTGCTGCCGCAGGCGCGCCACCAGCTCGGGCAGGCCGCGCCGCAGCAGGGGCTCTCCTCCGGTCAGGCGCACCTTGCGCACCCCTGCCAGCACAAAGGCGTCCACCAGCGTCCCGATCTCGGCGAAGCTGAGCACGTCCTCCTGCGGCAGCCAGGTATAGTGTTCCTCGGGCATGCAGTAGGAACAGCGCAGGTCGCAGCGGTCAATGACCGAAATGCGCAAGCTGTTCAGGGGCCGTTCCAGCTGGTCAAGGGCCGGCCGGTTGGCGGGTGCTTCGGCCTTCATGGCATTCGGGATGGCGAGAGGTGTGGGAAAAGCGAAAGGTAATATAGGAATTGCCGGGGGCCGGGCAACCGGAAGCCCGCCCACCACGCGGAGGGAGGGGCGCCCAAAAACGCCGGGCCCCGGAAACGGGAAAACGCCCGGCAGCCGTCGTGGCTTAGCGCAGGGTGGTGATCAACAGCAGGATGAAGGTCTCGCCCAGGAGGAAACCCACCAGGAAGATCTTGGAGATCTTCCAGACCGACTCTGCCTGGCTGGCGGAGCGGTCCATCATCAGCGGGGCCTTGGTGCGGACCGTCTGTGGACGGGCCATCTGGCGTATATCCGGGTCAACAAGGGACAGCGGGGAGAGACAAAAACAGAAACGGCCCTGCAGGGGGTGCAGAACATGGGTACAAATGAAACGGCGCGGGGCGATTTTGTCAAATGGACGGCCCGCGGATGCGGGGATTTTCCCATACATCCACGGGCCACCGGTCCTCAGCCCTTGGGGGCGGGTGTTCAGGCGCTCAGCGCCGCCAGCCTGGCCTGCAGTTGTTTGACGAAGGAGTTGCCGGCGAAACTGCCGCGCACGGCGGCAAAATCGGCGGCGCGGGCGGCTTCGTCCCCGTCGGCGCCGTAGCCCAGCATGGCCAGGGGATCGAATTCCTTCTCGGCGTCGGCCAACACCTTCTTGAGGTAGCTGGCCGACAGCTTCTTGTACTCGGCCTCCAATTGGGCGAGGCCGGCCTCGTCGAGTTGATCCACCTCCTGGCCCTGGCGGGCGGCGAAGGTGCGGCGCACCCAGCTCCACTCGTCCTGGTCGTAGGCGGCGTGGGCCTGGCTCAGGGCTGTCTGAAACTGGGCCGCGTCGGCAAAGCGGCCGGCAGCGGCGGCGGCGGTCAGTTCCTCCAGGCGCTGGCAGCTCACCAGCATACCGCCCACATCGGCCCACGACTCGCTGTAGGTTCCCTGGTCGGCCAGGGCTTCGCGCCAGGCCCGGGGGCCCTGGCTGCGCACCGGGGCCAGGCGGTCGAGGACCTTGCCCTTGAGGTACATATCGATGGCCGAGGCGTAGTTGCGGGCGCTGGGGCGCAGCAGCAGGCGTTTGATGAAGGCGCCTTTATAGCGCACCTGCTCCACCTCCCTGGGGGTCTGCTCGTGCAACTCGAGCATCAGTTTCTCGGCGTGGATCATGCGCTGCACCAGGTAGGGACTGAACACCGGGAAATGGATCAGGTCCCGCTTGAGGGTGCCCTTGCGCCGGTCGCGGGCGGGCCACTTGTCCCCGTCGCGCATCAAGCCCACGGTGTGCATGTTCATCGCCGGGGTCAGCATACTCTCGCCGCCCACCTCGGTCAGGTAGGAGAAGGGCAGTTCGCTGGTGTCGAGGTTGCCCAGGTGTTTGCCGATGATCACCGAAAAAGGGCCTACCACGGTGGGCCAGAGCATATACGAGAACGACCCGTTCTTGCTGCCGCGCTGCACCACGCCCTGATGCACCGGCCCGAGTTTGTACATATGGTTGCTCTGATTGGTACCCGAGCCGGCGTTGTAGAAGGAGTAGATGCCGGCGATCAGCAGGGTGCTCTTGTGGTGGGTGACGGTGTAGGGGCCGGCAAAAATCGAGCAGGCCTCCCCGTGAAAGCCTTCGCAGTTGGCGAAGAAGAGGGAGTTCTCCCCGGAGAACTGCTTGCCCAGTTGCACCCCCTGGCCCACGAAGCAGCGGCTCAGCACCACGCCGTCCTTCACCGACGAACCCTCGCCGATGATGAAGTCCTGCGCCGTCACGCCGGCGCCCACCTGGGCGGGGGCCTGGGCCTCGCTGAGGATAGTGCCGTTGTGCAGACGCAGGGCCCCGCGCACCTGGGCAGCCGGGCCGATGTTCACGTCGGTGATTGCGCCGACCTGGGTCACCACCGCGCCGGCGCCCACGCGCCCCCGGTCGGACTTGGCCCGGGCGGTATAGTCGGTGACCATGCTCTCGAGGCGGGCGATCAGTTCGGGGTGATGGCGGTGCATACACGACAGATAGGCGAACTGGCTGGACATCTCGGCGAAGATGGAAAGCTGGCGGCCGCCGGCCTCGTTGACCGGCTCCACCTCGACCCCGTTGCCGAAGGTCGCCCCCGGCCCGGTGACCATCAAACCCACGCCGCTGACCACGGCCCGGTCGCCGATCTCGTAGTTGGCCAGGTGGCTGCCGATGCGGGTTACCCGCACCTCGTCGCCCAAGGTGCAGTTGACGATGGTGGCATCGGTCAGTTCGGCGGGCAACTCCACCCCGCCATCGAGGGTTACCCGGCCCTGCAAACTGCCGATACGCACCTGACCGTCGAAGCGGACGCGCTGGACGCGGCGCGGCGAAAAACCTGGTCCCACCTGCACGGCGGTCCAATCCTCGGCAGCGCAGCCATTTTGGGTCAGCGTTTCGATCTCGGCACTAGTCAAGGCGCGGTCCTGGCTCATGGGGTTCTCCTCTGGCCGGGGCCATGGCACTCTTCTATATTCTCCAAAGACAAGATCGATGCTCCAAAGGAGGTAAGATTATCCGCTCGCCCGGCGCTGTCAAGGCGCGGAGCGCTTTACATCACCAGGGGCGTTTTCTACATTGTCTCCAACTAAACTCCTCATCCAGAGAGTCCTGCCATGGCCGGAAATATCAAGGTAGTTGTCTGTCCCGACGCTCCCAGCGTGGCCCGCAGCGCCGCCGCACTCTTCGCTTCGCTGATCCGCTCCAAGCCCAGCGCCGTGCTCGGTCTGGCCACGGGTTCCACCCCCGAGCAGACCTACGCCGAGTTGGCGCGCCTGCACCGGGAGGAAAAGCTCAGCTTCGCCAAGGTCAGCTCCTTCAACCTCGACGAGTACTGGGGCCTGGACGGGGACCACGACCAGAGCTACCGCTACTTCATGAATACGAATCTCTTCAAACATGTCGATATCCGGCCCTGGAATACCCACGTGCTCAACGGCCGGGCGGTGAACCCGTACCTGGAGTGCCAGGCCTACGAGACCAAGATTGTTGCGGTGGGTGGCGTGGACCTGTGGCTGCTGGGCATCGGCGGCAACGGCCATATCGCCTTCAACGAGCCGGGCAGCCCGGTGGACAGCCGCACCCGTCTGGTCAGCCTGACCCCCAGCACCATCGCCGCCAATAGCGACGGCCGCTTCTTCAAGGACCCCGCCGAGGTGCCCCGCTGCGCCCTGTCGGCCGGCATCGGCACCATCCGCGAAGCGCGCCAACTGGTGCTGCTGGCCACCGGCCCCAAGAAAGCCGCGGCCATCGCCGCCGCCGTCGAGGGTCCGTTCAGCCCCAACTGCCCCGCCAGTCTTTTACAAGATCACCCCGACTGCACCTTCATCGTCGATAAAGACGCCGCGGCCGGCCTGAAGGCCACCCGCAACTGAGATAGAGGAGGACGAACCGCTTATGGACCGCCCGGAAATCAAGGACCGCGTCTACCGCGTCATCAGCCAGGTGCTCAAGCTGGAGCCCGGCCAGATCCAGGAGAGCCACACCTTCACCGTCGAT
Organism: Candidatus Latescibacterota bacterium; assembly: GCA_020852055.1. Taxonomy (GTDB): domain Bacteria; phylum Latescibacterota; class UBA2968; order UBA8231; family UBA8231; genus SICG01. Next base: position 9,173 of record JADZBP010000159.1, on the reverse strand, counting down.
CTGGGAGCCGAGTCCGTGCAGTCAGTGGAGCTGATGGCCGGCTTCGAAGAGGAATTCGACATCGAGATGGACGAGGACGAGGCCCTGGAGGTGCAGACCGTGGGTTCGGCCATCGATTTCATCGCCCGCTACCTCAAGTGAGCCCGGAGGAGAAAACGCGATGATCAACAAGGCTCCGCTGGTGGAGACCGATACCCCCAATCTGCTCGACGAGCAGTTCGATTACAGCCTGCCGCCCAAGATCCTCTTCGACGGACCCATCTACGAAGAGATCGACGGCAAGACGGTGAAGTTCGACCCCAAGGTGGCCCTGGCCCGCGATCTGGTGATCACCGATACCACCTTCCGCGACGGCCAGCAGGCCCGCCCGCCGTACACGGTCGAGCAGCAGGTGAAGCTCTACGACATGTTGGCCAAGCTGGGCGGCCCGCAGGGCGTCATCCGCCAGACCGAGTTTTTCCTCTATACCAAGAACGACCGCCGGGCTCTCGATGAGTGCCGCGCCCTGGGGCACCGCTACCCCGAGATCACCTCGTGGATCCGGGCCGACAAGGGGGATTTTCGCCTGGTCAAGGAGGCCGGAGTCAAGGAGACGGGCATGCTCACCTCCTGCTCCGACTACCACATCTTCCTCAAGCTCAAAAAGAACCGCCGGCAGGCCTTCGACGACTACCTCGAAGTGGTGGAGGCGGCCTGGGAGGCGGGCATCCGGCCCCGCTGCCACCTGGAGGATGTCACCCGCGCCGACATCGGCGGGTTTGTGCTGCCCTTCGTCGCCGAGTTGATGCGCCGCTCCGAGCAGGTGGCCCCCGAGCTGCGCGCCAAGGTGCGGCTGTGCGACACCATGGGTTTCGGGGTTTCCTTCCCCGGCGCCACCCTGCCCCGCTCCATCCCCAAGCTGATCTACCGGATGACCCACGATGCCGGGGTGCCGCCCGAGTGCCTGGAGTGGCATGGGCACAACGATTTCCACAAGGTGCACATCAACGGGGCCAGCGCCTGGCTCTATGGTTGCAACGCACTCAACGCCACCCTCTTCGGCTTTGGCGAGCGCACCGGCAACCCGCCGCTCGAAGGTGCGGTGATCGAGTACATCGCCCTGCGCGGCGCGCTGTGTGGCATCGATACCCTGATGATCCAGGAGATCGCCCAGTACATGCGCTCCATCGGGGTTGAGATCACGCCCAACTACCCCTTCGTGGGCCGCGACTTCAACACCACCCGCGCCGGCATCCACGCCGGCGGCCTGCGCGCCGACGAACGCATCTACAATATCTTCGATACCGCGGCTCTTTTCGGCCGCCCGCCGCGGGTCTCGATCACCGATAAGTCGGGCGTGGACGGGGTGACCATCTGGGTCAACGAATATCTCGGCCTCAAAGGCGACGAACGGCTCAGCAAGATCAAGGTGCACAAGGTGGCGCGCTGGGTGCTGGACCAGTACGAGGTCCATCAGCGCATGAGCGCCATCACCGACGAGGAGTTGGAAGTCCAGGTCAAGGAGCACCTGCCCGAGTACTACGCCCGTCGCGCCCAATAACCGCTGCGCCACACCGGCAGGCGGCAACCGGATCCCAGCGACATTGGCCTCGCCCCTGCAGGGGTGGGGCCAATGTCGTCGTTTTTCCAGACCTGGACTCCGGCGCCTCGCCACTCAACCTCTGCGCGGGTCCTGTTATGCAAATCCTGGTTCTCAATTGCGGCAGTTCCTCGGTCAAGTACAATCTCTTTGAGATGGACACCGAGCGCGAGGTGGCCGGCGGCATGGTGGAGCGCATCGGCGAGGTCGGCCCCCGGGCCACCCACCGCTGGGAGGGGGGGGGCAGCGCGCGCGCGGCGGTGGAGGCGGCCGACCACGGGGCCGCCCTGTTGCATATCCGCGAGGTGTTGCATGCCCACGGCGGGGACGGGGCGGCGGCGGTGGGGCACCGGGTGGTGCACGGGGGGGAGCGTTTTGTGCAGTCGGCGCTGATCACCCCCCGGGTGGAGCAGGGCATTGAGGAGTGCGCGGAGCTGGCGCCTCTGCACAATCCGCCCAATCTGGTAGGTATACGCGCGGCGCGGCAGTTTTTCCCGCAGGTGCCGCATGTGGCGGTGTTCGACACGGCTTTTCACCAGTCGATGCCCGAGCGGGCTTTTCTCTACCCGCTGCCCTACGAACTCTACCAGGAAAAGCGCATCCGCCGCTACGGTTTCCACGGCACCTCGCACCGCTATGTGGCCGGCCGTGCCGCCCGCCTGCTGGGCCGGCAGAGCGACGACTTCACCGGCATCACCTGCCACCTGGGCAACGGCTGTTCGCTGGCCGCCATCGAAGACGGCCGCTCGGTCGATACCTCGATGGGCCTCACGCCCCTCGAAGGGGTGATGATGGGCACCCGTTCGGGGGATATCGACCCGGCCATCGTGTTTCACCTGGCCGCACACGAGGGGCAGAGCCTGGCCCAGATCGACCAGTTGCTCAACCGCCACAGTGGCCTGCTGGGGGTTTCGGGGGTGTCCAACGACCTGCGCCAGGTGCAGCAGGCCGCCGCCGCCGGTGAGCGCCGCGCCGAGCTGGCCCTGGAACTCTACGCCTACCGGGTGCGCAAGTACATCGGCGCGTACCTGGCGGTGCTGGGCCGGGCCGAGGCGGTGGTGTTCGCCGGCGGCGTCGGGGAGCACAGCGGGCAGATGCGCCGCCGCATCCTGGAGCCGCTGGCGGGGTTGGGGCTGGTCCTGGACCCCGAGTTGAATCAGGACGGGCTGCGGGGCGAGCGCGAGATCTCGGCGGCCGCCTCCCCGGTTAAACTGCTGGTCATTCCCACCAACGAAGAACTGGTCATCGCCAGGGACACCAGGGATATCCTGCTGTCGCCGGCGGCGCCCTGACCGAGGAGAACCCATGAGCCACGACAGCGCAGCCGGGTTGAGCCCGGTGGAACGCCGGGTATTGGAGAGCACGCCCTTTGCGGCGCTCTACCCGCCGGCCGAAAAGATCCGGACCCTGGTAGTCGACAACTTTCCGGCGCTGGGCAAGTTGGCCGCCATGCGTTTCATCGAGTGGGTGCAGGGCCATCCGGGCGGGGTGATCTCGCTGCCCACCGGCAAGACCCCCGAGCATTTTATCAAGTGGGTGCAGCGCCTGCTGCAGGGCTGGCAGACCCCGGCGGTTCGGCGCGAGTTGGAGGAGGCCGGCATCGATCCGGGGCGCCGGCCCGACATGGGCAGCCTGCACTTCGTCCAGATCGACGAGTTCTACCCCATCAACCCGGCGCAGCAGAACAGTTTCCACGCCTATGTGTCGCATTACTATATCAAGGGTTTTGGCCTCGACCCGCGCAAGGCCCTGCTGATCGACGGCACCCGCATCGGCCTGCCCCCCGGGCACACCCTGGGCTCGGCCTGGCCGGCCGACGAGGTGGATCTCAGCCTGCGCTACCGGGCGGCCCACACCCCCCTGGAGCAATTGCAGCAGCGGGTGCTGGCCGGGGTGGACCAGTGGTGCCAGGAGTTCGAGAGCCGGGTGCGGGAGCTGGGCGGCATCGGCTTCTTTCTGGGCGGCATCGGCCCGGATGGCCATATCGGCTTCAATGTGCGGGGCTCGGACCACCGCTCCACCACCCGGCTGACGGCGGTCAACTACGAAACCCAGGCCGCCGCCGCCGGTGACCTGGGCGGCATCGAGGTGGCCCGCAAGCGACTGGTGATCACCATCGGCCTGGGCACCATCACACACAATCCCGAGTGCTGCGCCATCGTCATCGCCGCCGGCGAGGCCAAGGCCCAGATCGTCGCCGCCGGGGTGCAGCAGCCGGCTCATATCGACTATCCCGCCACCAGCCTGCACGCCCTGCCCCAGGCCCGCTTCTATCTGACCCTGGGAGCGGCCAAACTGCTGGGCCAGCGCCAGGTGGTGCTGCTGGAGCAGGCCCCGGCCCTCGACGAGGAGGAGATCGAGAAGGTGGTGGTGGATCTGGCTGTGGCCCGCCGCAAGCGGGTCGAGGAGCTGGACCGCGATGACTTTGCCGCCGACGAGCGGGGCGCGGTGCTGCTGCGCCGGTGCCCCGAGCCGGTGGCGGCGCTGACCGGACGGGTGCGCGCCAGCCTGATTGCCAAGCTGGAGCGGGGCATGAGCACCCGCAGCCAGACCCGCTTTCTGCACACCGAGCCCCACCACGACGACCTGATGCTGGGCTACCTGCCCTACATCGTGCGCCACGTGCGCCAGGCCAGCAACACCCACCACTTCGTCTGCCTGACCGGCGGTTTCACCGCGGTGACCAACCAGTTCATCCAGGACCACCTGGCGCGGCTGGCCCGCTTCCTCGACACCCCGCAGTTCGTCCGTCTGCACGGGCAGGGTTACTTTGCTCCGGAAAACGAGAACGGCCGCAACCGCGACGTGTGGCAGTACCTCGACGGAGTGGCGGCCGGCGACGACCAGGACCTGCGCGAGGAGGGGGCGGCCCGCCGTTTCCTGCGCAATCTGATCGGGGTGTACGGAGAGGAGAGCCTGGAGGGGCTCAGGCGCCGCATGGGCAAACTGGAGGTCTATTTCTCCACCCAGGACCCGGGGCAGAAGGATGCCCCCCAGATGCAACAGCTCAAGAGCCTGTGCCGCGAGTGGGAGGCCGAGTGTCTCTGGGGCTACTTCGGCTGGTCCTGCCCCAATATCCGCCACCTGCGCCTGGGTTTCTATACCGGCGACATCTTCACCCGCGAACCCACCGTCGACGGCGACGTGGCCCCCATCCTCGAATTGCTCGAAGAGGTGCACCCCGACGTGGTGGGGGTGGCCCTCGACCCGGAGGCCAGCGGCCCGGACACCCATTACAAGGTGCTGCAGGCCATCGCCGAGGCCCTGCGCCGCTACGAAGAGCAGAGCGGCCGCAGCGATATCCGGGTGTGGGGGTACCGCAACGTGTGGTACCGCTTCCACCCCGCCGAGGCCAATATCTTCGTGCCGGTGTCGCTGAACATGTTTGCCACCATGCACAACGCCTTCATGAATACCTTCATCTCGCAGAAGAACGCCTCCTTCCCCAGTTCCGAACACGAGGGGCCTTTCTCCGAGCTGGCACAGCGCATCCAGGTGGAGCAGTACCAGAAACTCAAGACCTGCCTGGGCCGGCAGTGGTTCCACGAACATCCCAGCCCGCTGATCCGCGGCACCCGCGGTCTGGTTTACCTCAAGGATCTCAGCCTGGAGGAGTTTTACGCCCGCAGCCGGCAGTTGCAGGCCTATGCCGAACAAGGTTGACACTCGCCAAATGCCAGAGTAGGTTTTAGGCGATGGGGGCAAGGGCCAGCCGGCAACGGGCCTCGGCAGAGGCGCGCAGCGGGAGGGCCGCCCGCCCGATCCCTGGCAGATAGAGCGAGAGGCGGACACGCCTGAGGCGCCATAGGCCGGCGGCAATCTCCAAGCGAGATGCTCGCCGGCTTTTTTTTGGGGGAACATATGGAATGGAGTGTGGAGCAGTTGTCCAGCTCGCTGGCCCGGACCATCGCCCGTTTCGAGGAGGAGGAGATGGGGGTGCGTCCCAGCCGGGTGACCGTGATGGTGGAGGACGACGTGGTCATCGTCCACCTGCGCGAGGTGCTCTCGCCCTCCGAACGGGCGCTGGCGCGCACCGAGGCGGGCCAGGCCATGCTGCAGCGTTTCAACACCCTGCTCTTCAACTCGGGTTCCTCGCCCTCGGTCATGGAGCAGGTGGCCCAGGTGCTGCGGCGCGAGGTGGTCGAGGTGCAGACCAGTCTCAGCGCGCTGTCGGGCAGCCTGGTGGTGGTGTTCGCCCTGGGAGAGACCGTGGAACTCGGCCAGGTCTGAGCCGACGGGGCGGTGTATATGGGCCAGACACGCGGGCAGTTGGAGGCCGAGTTCAGCCGGCTGATGATCCAGTTCGAGCGCGAGCACCTGGGCCGAGGGCCCGAGGAGGCGCGCACCTATATCTTCGCCGACGTGATCTTCGTCCGCCTCTCCGGGGTGCTCACCCGTGCCGAGCAGCACCTGGCCCGCGACCAGGAGGGGGCCAGGCTGATCAAGGAGATGCGGCTGCGGCTGATGGAGGGCAGCCGTCAGACCCTCGAAGCCGTGGTGCGCGACCTGACCGGTTGCCAGGTGGTCAGCCTGCACACTGACCTGAGCACCCGCACCGGGGAACAGATCATCGTTTTTATTCTCGACCATCACCTGGACCAGGGACCGCGCAAATAGCAGGAGGGAACTATGGCTGTGATCACCATTGCCCGCCAGTTGGGCAGCAGCGGCGACTGGATCGCCGAGCAGGTGGCCCGGAAACTTGGGTATCAGTGCGTGGATCGCCGGCTGGTGGAGGAGATGGCCGGCCTGGCCGACGTGCCCGTCGAGGAGGTCGAAAAACTCGACGAGAAGGGCGAAGGCCGCATCGCCCTCTTCCTCAAGCGCCTGCTGGTTCCCGAGGCCGGCGCCGGCGGGTTGCCCCTGGCGGTGGGTTTCCCCGAGTTCGGCATGGAGTTTCCCTATCTGCTGGAGCGCGGCCGGCCGGAGCATAACCCGTACATGGACCGGGGCACCTACCAACTGCTGATCACCACCCTGGTCCAGGACTTCGGGGCCACCGGCAAGGTGGTGGTGGTGGGGCGGGCCAGCCAGATGATCCTCGCCGACCTGCCCGGCGCCTTCCACTATCGCGTGGTGGCCCCCTTCAAGCTGCGCTGCGAGCGACTGGCCCAGGCCCGCAAGATGGATCTGGAGAGTGCCTCCCGGCTGGTGGAGCAACACGACCGCTGGCGCAAGCAGTACCTGGAAAATTACTACAACGCCGACTGGGACGATCCCCTGCTCTATCACCTCACCATCAACACCGGCAAGGTGGCGCTGGAGGCTGCGATCGAGCTGATCGCCGATCAGGTGAGCGCCTGAGCAGCGGGTCTTTTCGGCGATCAGGGGGCTGGCGCCGACCCTGCGCCGGCAGGACCCCAAGGGCGATGCGCGCGCCGTATAAATTCTCCGGGTCCTGTGGTGTATACCGGAAAATATATTAGATTCTCTATCTATGGCGCCGAGGACCATCGACCTGAGTTATGACCTGAGCCCTGCGACCCCTCCCTTCCCGGGAAATCCGCCGGTGGCGGTGTCCATCCTCATGGCCATCCCGCAGGCGCCCCTCAACGCCAGTGCCTTCAGCACCAGCCTGCACACCGGCACCCACCTGGATGCCCCCTTCCATTTTTTCGCCCAGGGACAGACCATCGAGCAATTGCCGCCCGAACGCTGCATGGGGCCGGCGGCGCTCCTGGCCCTGCCGGGTTGCCGCCAGGTATTGCCCGCCCATCTGGAACCCGGTCAGGCGGCCATCCGCCGCTGCCGCAAGCTGGTCCTCGATCTGGGGTGGGCGCGCCACTGGGGCGAGCAGTGTTACTTCACCGAATACCCGGTGCTCAGCCCGGCGGCGGCCCGTTTGCTGGTCGAATGGGGCGTCGAGTTGCTGGGGGCCGATATCCCCTCGGTCGATTATCCGCCCAACGAGTCGCACCAGATCCTGCTGGGGAGCGGCGTGTTGATCCTGGAAAATCTCACCGGCCTGGGCCAGATCGGCCGTGAGCAGTTCCACCTGCTGGCCCTACCCCTGCGCCTGACCGGCCGCGACGCCTCGCCGGTGCGGGCGCTCGCTCTTGTGGAGGACTGAATCAGTGGCCAAACTGCGTTTCGGCATCATCGGCTGCGGCGACATTGCCGCCAATTCTTTTGCCCCCAGCCTGCTCAAATCGTCCGAGGCCGAACTGGTGGCCGTGTGCCGGCGTGACCTGGAAAAAGCCAAGGCTTTTGCCCAGCGTTTCGGCGGTTGCGCCGCGTACGCCAGCACCGGCGAACTGCTGCGCGATCCGGCGGTGGAGGCCGTGGTGGTGGCTACCCCCACCGACACCCACTTCAGCGCCACCCTCGAAGCGGCGCGGCTGGGCAAACACGTGTTGTGCGAGAAACCCATGGCCCACAACGCGGCCGAGTGCCGGGCGATGATCGAGGCCTGTCGGGCCGCCGGGGTGAAACTGGGCGTGGCGTACCGCCGCCGCCTCTTTCCCCAGGTGGTCAAGGCCAAGGAACTGATCGCCCAGGGGCGCATCGGCAGGGTGGTCTGCGTGCGCACCCACTACAGCGGCTGGTCGCCGATGGCAGCGGGCAACTGGCGTATCACTCCGGGCATCGGCGGGGCGATGATGGAGATGGCCGTGCACCGCATCGAGGTGCTGCTCAACTTTGCCGGGCAGCCCACCGAGGTCTCGGCCCTGGTCGAGAGGGTGCACCACGGCTGGCCGGTTGACGATTCGGACGCGTTGCTGCTGCGCTTCGCCGACGGCAAGATCGGCATACATTCCACCATCCTCACCTCGCCGCCGCGCCGCGATTTTGCCCAGATCGACGGCAGCGAGGGCCGCCTCATCATCGATTCCCTCGAATTCGGCAGCACCCAGTTGCGCTTCGAGCATGCCACCGGCGCCGAAGAAATCACCGTGACGCCCCTGGCCAGCCCCTATTTCGACCTGCCGATGATCGACGACTTTGTCGCAGCGGTGCGCCAGCACCGCGAGCCGGTGTGCGACGGGTTGGCCGGGTACTGGACCCAGGCGGTGGTGGACGCCGCTTTCCAGTCGGCCAAGGAGGGGCGGCTGGTCAAAGTGGAGCCGTGGCACTGAGAGGGACGAGCGGCAGATGTCCGAGTTGATGATCTGGGGGGTCTTCGCCCTCCTGGTGGTGGCCATGCTGGCCCTCGACCTGGGGGTGTTGGGGGGCAGCGACAAGATCATCGGCATCAAGGAAGCGCTGGTCTGGAGCGTCGTCTGGGTAGCGGTCGCCCTGCTCTTCAATGTCGGGGTCTACTACTTCATGGGTGCGGCGCACGGGCTCAATTTCCTGGCCGGCTACCTGATCGAACGGGCTCTGAGCCTCGACAATATTTTCGTCTTCCTGGTCATTTTCTCGTACTTTGGCGTCTCCCCCGGGCACCAGTACAAAGTCATCTTCTGGGGCATCATCGGGGCCTTGGTGCTGCGCGCCGTCTTTATCGCCGCCGGCATCGCCCTGATCGCCAAGTTCCACTGGATCATCTATGTCTTCGGCGCCCTGCTGGTGTGGACCGGCATCAAGATGGCCATGGGCAAGGGCGAGGAGATGGACCTGGAGGCGAACCCGGTGGTGCGCCTCTGCCGGCGTT
>JADZBP010000158.1 GCA_020852055.1 Candidatus Latescibacterota bacterium | reverse complement strand
CAGGCGGGCCCTGACGGCGGCGAACTCGGTTTCGCTGAGACCGGGATTGAGAAAGAAGGACCCCACCGCCCGAGCGTCCGGGTCCTGCGGGTCGAAGACCATCGACTTGCCGCGGCGCAACTGCAACACCGCCTCGCGCACCGCCGCCAGCGCCGTGCGGCCCCGGCCCAGCCCGGCGGCCTCCCCCAGGTGGCGGCGCAGTTCCGGGTAGCGGATCTGCGGTACCCCCTCGGGTTCGAGCCGGTAGCAGACCTCGGTGATCAGATAGCGGTCCTTGTCGGCGCCTTTGAAACGGCTCTGGCGGTAGGCGAAGCCGCACTCGGCATTGGCCCACACCATCGGTTCGAGGGTGCGCCGGTCCAGGCCGCGCACCTCGACGATCGTGTCCTTCACCTCCTGGCCATAAGCGCCCACGTTCTGGATGGGCGTGGCGCCCACCAGGCCGGGGATGCCCGCCAGGCACTCGACCCCCGCCAGCCCGCGCTGCACACATTCCGCCACCAGCCCGTCCCAGGACTGGCCGGCAGCGGCCGCTACCCGCACCCCGCCTTCCTGCTCATTAAAACTCAGACCGGGCAACTCCACCTTGAGCACCAGGCCGGCGAAGCCCTCGTCGGCAAAGAGCACATTGCTGCCCCCGCCCAGCACCTGCACCGGTAATCCTTCCCCGGCAGCCCACCGCAGCGCATAACGAATCTCCTCCAGGGACTGGCAGGCAGCGAAATAGCGGGCCGGCCCGCCCAACTGAATGGTGGTGTGCGGAGCGAGCGGGTGATCGGCCTGCAGTAGGTTTAATTTTTCCATGGCAGTTCCGACAAATCTACGGCCCGCCCGCATCCCCCGGCAAACCCTTCTTCCTTGCCCTCATCCCTCCCAGCCGGTTTATTATGAGGCGGTGTGCCGCCGGCGACTCCCCGTCCCCCGGCGGTGCGGAAAACCCTCCATGCCTAGAAAATCCCGATCCCTGCAGGACGCCCCGGCGCGCCCTGAGGGAAGGTTGTTGTCGGTGGTCCCCGGCGGGCTGCTGCTCCTCTATCTGTGCCTGGCCGGCCCGGCCCCCGCCCAGCAGTTTGCCGAGGTAGCGACCAGCGCCGGATTGGCCAGCCCCGAGGGCGGCATCAGCATGGCCTGGGGCGACTACGACGGCGACGGCGATCTCGACCTCTACCTAACCACCCGCCGCGAGAACCGCCTGTACCGCAACAACGGCAACGGCCGTTTCACCGAGGTGGCCGCCAGCGCCGGGGTGGACTACAGCGGCGGCTCGCAGGCCCTGTGGGGCGACTACGACGGCGACGGCGACCTCGACCTGCTGATCCTCGACGAGGGCCTCAACCTGCTCTACCGCAACCAGGGCGACGGGACCTTTGTGGATGTGGCCGACAGCGCCCAGATCCAGTTCGGCCCCGACCGCACCCTCAGCGGCGCCTGGTCCGACTACGACGGCGACGGCGACCTCGACTTCAACACCACCAGCCCGCTGCGCCTGTACCGCAACAACGGCCAGGGGGCTTTTGCCGAGGTGAGCCAGAGCGCCGGCCTCGACCGCACCGGCGGCACCGGCGCGGCCTGGGCCGACTACGACAACGACGGCGACCTCGACCTCTACGTGGCCGACTACACCGCCGCCAACGGCCTGTACCGCAACCAGGGGGACGGGACCTTTGCCAGGGCGGGCCTCAACCCCGGCGAGAATATCATCGCCGCCGCCTGGGCGGATTACGACAACGACGGCGACCTCGACCTCTATCTGGTCAACCACCTGGGGATCAGCCCGAATCGCCTGTACCGCAACGACGGGGCGACCTTTGCCGAGGTGGGTGCTGCCGCTGGGGTGGCCGACATCGGCATCGGAGCCAGCGCCGCCTGGGGGGACAGCGACAACGACGGCGACCTCGATCTCTACCTGGTCCGCGAGAACAGCCCCAATCTGCTCTACCAGAACAACGGCAACGGCACCTTCACCGAAACCGGCATCGCCCAGGGGGTGGACGACAGCGGGCAGGGCGAAGGAGCCGCCTGGGGGGATTTCGACCGCGACGGCGACCTCGACCTCTACCTGGTCAACCGCCGCGGCGCCAATCGCCTGTACCGCAACAACGGCAACCGCAACCACTGGCTGGTGCTGCAACTGAGCGGCCGGGCCAGCAACCACAGCGCCATCGGCGCCCGGATGGTGGCGGTGACCGGTGCCCTGCGCCAGTTGCGCCAGGTCGAGGGAGCCGGCATGCGGGCCCAGGGTTCGCTGGCGGTGGAGTTGGGCTTTGGCGGGGCGGCGCTCATCGACACTCTGCGCATCGACTGGCCCTCCGGGGCCCGGCAGGTGCTCACCAGGGTGGTACCTGACCAGGTCCTCACCCTGACCGAGCCGGTGCCCATGGCCATCTCCCCGCAGCGCTTGTCCTTCGGCACCGTGGATCTGGGCCAGAGCGCGCAGGCGGCCCTGCGGGTGACCAACCAGGGGCATCACCCGCTGGTGATCGCCGACCTGGTGTCGAGCGACCTGCAGTTCAGCGCCGCCCCCGCGCGTTTCACCCTGGCCCCCGGCGACAGCCAGCAGGTGACCCTCACCTTTGCCCCCCCCCGCATCGGGGCGCAGGCCGCCACCCTGGCCCTTTCCCAGGATACCCCGGGCAGCGAGGTGACACTCGCCGCCGGCGGTATCGGCCGGAAGATGCCCGCCGCCGCCGACCTGACCCGCAGCCGCCTCGCCTTCACCTCCACCCGCGACGGCCATCCAGCGATCTATCTGCTCAATCCCAAGGGCAACAGCCAGACCCGCCTGCTCTCAGGCGCCGCTGGCCAGCAGCAGCCAGGCTGGGCCCCCGACGGCACCCGCCTGGTGTTCAGCTCCGAGCGCAGCGGCCAGAACGACCTCTATGGTGTGGGCCTCGACGGCGAAGGCCTGGAGTCCCTGATCGAAGACCCGGCCACCGAAACCGACCCGGCCTGGGCCCCCGATGGCTCGCGCCTCGTCTTCGTCTCCGACCGGGGCGGCAACCGCGACCTCTACACCTGCGACCCCGACGGCAACAACCTCATCCGCATCACCGCCGACCCCACCGACGACACCCAACCCGCCTGGGCCCCCGACGGCTCCCGCCTCGTCTTTGTCTCCAACCGCAGCGGCAACCACGACCTCTACACCTGCGACCCCGACGGCAACAACCTGGCCCGCATCACCGCCGACCCCGCCGATGACACCCAGCCCGCCTGGGCCCCCGACGGCTCCCGCCTCGTCTTAGTCTCCAACCGCAGCGGCAACCACGATCTCTACACCTGCGACCCCGACGGCAACAACCTGGCCCGCATCACCGCCGACCCCGCCGACGACACCCAACCCGCCTGGGCTCCCGACGGCTCGCGCCTCGCCTTCGTCTCCGACCGGGGCGGCAACCGCGACCTCTACACCTGCACCCCGGATGGGGCCGGCCTGCTGCAACTCACCACCGACCCGGCCGACGACACCCAGCCAGCCTGGGGGCCGGTACTCACCACCCCGCTGCTCTCCCTCTCCACCCGAAGCCTCCTTTACGGCGAGGTGGACCGGGGCCAGGCCGCCACCGCCTTCTTCACGGTGGGCAATGCCGGGGGCGGGCTGCTCGCTGTCTCCCGGATCCTCGCCGGCAGCCCCCACTTCAGCGCCGCTCCTGCCACCTTCTCACTGGCACCAGGAGCCAGCCAGGTAGTTGCCGTGTCCTTTGCCCCGGCAGCGGCCGGGGCCCTCAGCGATACCCTGCGCCTGTTGAGCAACGGCAGCCAGGGCGAGGTCCGCCTCGCCCTCAGCGGCACCGGGCTGGATACCCCACCCGCGGCCCCCGCCAGCCTCAGCGCCCTACCCGGCCGCAGCCAGGTGCTGCTCAACTGGCCGGGCAACCGCGAGGCCGACCTGGCCTATTACGCCCTGTACCACGGCCGGACCGGCGACGTGGTGCCCGAGCCCGCCGGGCTGCTGGCCCAGGTGTACCCGCCCGCCCTCACCTGGGCCGACAGCGGCCTGGGGGCCGGCACCTACTACTATCGCGCCGTGGCGGTGGATAGCGCCGGCAACCGCAGCCTGCCTTCGCCCCTGGCCCAGGCCAGCCTGGCCCCCTTGCTGCGGGCCGCCGATCCCTCGCCCCCCTCGCTCTGGTTCCGCGGCGCCGGCACCCAGTTT
>JADZBP010000157.1 GCA_020852055.1 Candidatus Latescibacterota bacterium | reverse complement strand
GTGCGCCAAGGACAATATGCAGGTCTGTTATCCCACCACCGCCGCCCAGTATTTCCATCTGCTGCGCCGGCAGATGCACCGCCGTTTCCGCAAGCCGCTCATCGTCATGACCCCCCAGAGTCTGCTGCGCCACAAACCCTCCTTCTCCCCCATCGAGGCCTTTACCGCAGGAGGGTTCCAGTCGGTCATCGACGACGAGGCCATCACCTCGCCCGACCAGGTGCGCCGGGTGATCCTGTGCTCGGGGCGGATCTACTACGATTTACTGGAGGCCCGCCAGGAGCAGGGGACCACCGACGTGGCCCTGGTGCGGGTCGAACAGCTCTATCCCTTCCCGCGCGCCGAACTGGAACGCTTGCTGGCCCGGTACGCCCAGGTCGAAACCTTGTGCTGGGTGCAGGAGGAGCAGAGCAACATGGGCGCGTGGAGTTTCGTCTGTCCCCTGATCCAGCACCTGCTGGGCGAGGAACGTCGCCTGGGCTACGTGGGCCGCGACAAAGCCTCCAGCCCGGCCACCGGTTCCTATCTGGTACACCAGCGCGAACAGCGCGAGATCGTCGCCCAGGCCCTGGGCCTGGCCGCAGCCCCACCCACGGGTGAGGGGCGCGAAGAACTCTGGATCGAAGTGGCCCAATGAGGAGAGTCTGATGGCAACCGAGGTAGTGATCCCGGAACTGGGAGAATCCATCGCCGAAGTGGTGCTGCTCGAATGGCTCAAGGCCGACGGGGAGCGTGTGGAGCGCGACCAGCCAGTCTGCGTGCTCGAGACCGATAAGGCCAATGTCGACCTGCCGGCCCCGGAGGGCGGGTACCTGCGCCGGCTCGTGGAACCGGGCCAGACCCTCAAGGTGGGCGAGGCCGTGGCCCGTATCGAGGCCGAAGCCGGCGCCGCTGCCCCCGCTCCCACTCCTGCACCGGCAACGCCGGCCGCCCCGGCACCGGCCCCCGCCGCCGATCTCAGCCCGGCCGTGCGCCGCCTGGTCGAAGAGCATAGCCTCGACCCGGCCGCCCTCACCGGCACCGGCAAGGGCGGCCGCCTCACCAAGGAGGATGTACTGGCCCACTTGGAGAATAAGCCAGCTCCAGTGCCGGCTCCGGCGCCCGCACCCGCAGCGGTGCCGGTCGCGCCCGCACCAGTGCCCCCTGTACCGCTGACTGCTCCGCCTGCAACCCCCGGCGAGGAGCGCATCCGGCGGGTGCCGATGAGCAAGCTGCGCCTGCGCATCGCCGAACGCCTGGTCGCCGCCCAGCATCAGGCCGCCATGCTGACCACCTTCAACGAGGTGGACCTGAGCGCGGTGATGGCCCTGCGGGCCAAGTACAAAGAGCGCTTCAACGAGGTGCACGGGGTCTCCCTGGGCCTGATGTCCTTCTTCTCGCGGGCCGTGGCCCTGGGCCTGCAGAAATTCCCGGCGGTGAACGCCAGCATCGACGGCACCGACGTGATCTACCACGACTACGTGCACCTGGGCATCGCCGTCAGCACCGAGCGCGGCCTGGTGGTGCCGGTGCTGCGCCACGCCGAGAACCTGACCCTGGCCCGCATCGAGTCCGAGATCAAACGCCTGGCCAAGGCCGCCCGCGACAACAAGCTCAGCCCGCAGGACCTGAGCGGGGGCACCTTCACCATCACCAACGGCGGCGTCTTCGGCTCCCTGCTCTCTACCCCCATCCTCACCCCACCTCAGAGCGGCATCCTCGGCATGCACGCCATCAAGGACCGGCCCATCGCCGTGGAGGGAAAGGTGGAGATCCGCCCGATGATGTACCTGGCCCTTTCCTACGACCACCGCCTCGTCGATGGCGAGCAGTCGGTCTCCTTCCTGGTGCGGGTCAAGGAACTGCTCGAAGACCCCTCCCGCATGTTGCTGGAGATCTGAGGAGCCGTGGCTGACCAAGCGTTTGACCTGATCGTCATCGGCGCCGGCCCCGGCGGGTATGTGGCCGCCAGCCACGCCGCCCACCTGGGACTCAAGGTGGCCTGTGTGGACAAGGGGCCCCTGGGGGGCACCTGCCTGAACGTGGGCTGCATCCCCAGCAAGGCCCTGCTCGAATCGAGCGAACTCTACTATCAAAACAAGAAGGGCCTCGCCCAGCACGGCATCAGCCTGGGCGAGGTGGGCCTGGACCTGGGCGCCATGATGCAGCGCAAGGCCAAGATCGTCCAGACCATGAACCAGGGCATCGCTGGCCTCTTCCGCCAACACAAGGTCGAGTTCGTCGCCGGGGCCGCCCGCCTCAGCGGCTCGGGCAAGGTGCAGGTGGGCGAACGAGTATTGGCAGCCCCTCATATCCTGCTGGCCACCGGCAGTGTGCCCGTCGAACTGCCCGGCCTGCCCTTCGATGGCAAACAGATCCTTTCCTCCACCGAGGCCCTGGCCTTCGATCAGGTCCCCGAACGCCTGCTGGTCATCGGCGCCGGGGCCATCGGCCTGGAGCTGGGTTCGGTGTGGAGCCGGCTGGGCAGCCAGGTGAAGGTGATCGAATACATGGACCAGATCCTGCCCGGCATGGACCGCGAGATGGCCGGCCAGTTGCAGCGCCTGCTCCAGCGCCAGGGGTTGAGCTTCCAACTGCAGGCCAGCGCCAAAGGGGCCGAGGTGGGCAAGGACGGGGTGAAGGTGCAACTGGAGAGTGCAGGCAAGGCCAGCACCGAGACCGCCGACGCAGTGCTGGTAGCCGTGGGCCGCCGCCCCTGCGCCGAGGGATTGGGGCTGGAGGCCGTGGGCGTTATCCGCGACCAGCGCGGCCGGGTGCAGGTGGACGACCACTTCCAGACCAACATCCCGGGTCTCTACGCCATCGGCGACCTGATCCCCGGACCCATGCTGGCCCACAAGGCCGAAGCAGAAGGCCATGCCCTGGCCGAAGCCCTGGCCGGCCACCCCGCCCGCGTCAACTACCAAACCATCCCCAGTGTGGTCTACACCCACCCCGAATTGGCCTCGGTAGGCCTCAGCGAAGAGGCGGCCGTGGCCCAAGGCCGGCAGGTGCGGGTGGGCAAACACCTCTTCCGCGCCAATGGCCGAGCCCACTGCATGGACCAGATCGACGGCCTGGTGAAGGTGCTCGCCGACGCCAGGACCGACCGCATCCTCGGGGTCCACGTGCTTGGCCCCCAGGCCTCTCACCTGATCGGCGAGGCCGTGGTGGCCATGGAGTTTGCCGGCAGCGCCGAGGATCTGGCCCGCACCGTACACGCCCACCCCTCCCTCTCCGAAGTGCTCAAGGAAGCGGCCTGGGCGGCGATGGGTTCATGAGCGGCAGCAGCAAGGGCCTTACCTGGCGCAGTCTGCTGCTGGGCCTGGGTTGTGTGCTGCTCATCAGCCTGGGGGCCCCCTATTCGATCTGGATGGTGGGTTCCTCGGAGATCACCTGGTCCTATTTCCCGGTGGGCGTGGGCTTCCCCTTCTTCCTCATCGCCCTGGTCAATGCCCTGACTCGGCGGCTGCGCCCTGCCTCCGGGCTGTCGCCCGCCGAGCAGATCACCATCCTCAGCATGGGACTGGTGACCAGCGGCATCCCCGTCTTCATCGCCGGTTATATCCTCGCCGTCATCTCCAAGCCCTATTACGGAGCCACCCCCGAGAACGACTGGGCCGGGTACGTGCAGCCCTACCTGCCCGACTGGGCCATCCCCGGCAACGAAGCCATGCGCTCCTTCTACGAGGGCCTGCCCTCGGGCCAGTCCCTGCCCCTGGGCGCCTGGCTGGGGCCGCTGGCCTGGTGGCTGAGTCTGATGCTGGCCGTGTACTTCGTCTGCTTCTGCCTGGTGGTGATCCTGCGCCGGCAGTGGGTGGAGCACGAGCGCCTGGTCTTCCCGCTCACCGAAGTGCCGCGCCTGCTCACCGAAACCGCCCCCGGCGAAGCAGTGCCGGCCATCTTTCGCGACCGCCTTTTCTGGCTGGGCGCCGCCCTGCCCCTCTTTATCATCCTCTTCAATATCATCAGTTATTTTCAGCCCGGTTTCGCCCAGATCGCCATCTACCAGGACTATCCCGTCGAGATCGTGCGCGGCCTGCCTCCTATCAATCTTATCGTCTACTTCCCGGGGGTGGGCTTTGCCTACCTGGCCAGCACCAACATCCTCTTCAGCATCTGGTTCTTCCACCTGCTGAGTATGGCCGAAACGGCGCTGATCAACTGGGCCAGCCTGACCACCACCCCCGATCCCTTTGTCTGGGGCAACACCCCCACCCTCTCCTGGCAGGGCTTTGGCGCCTTTGCCGCCATGGTGGTGTGGAGCCTGTGGATGGGCCGCAACCATCTGGCGGCGGTCTGGCGTCAGGTCTTCCGGGGCAGCCGCGAACTGGACGAGAGTCAGGAACTGGTCTCCTACCGCCTGGCGGTGCTGGGCGGGGCGGCCAGCATCCTCTATATCCTGGGCTGGCTCTGGCAATCGGGCATGGAATTACACGTGGCGGTGTTGTACCTGGTGGGGGTGCTGGTGATCTACCTGGGCATCACCCGCCTGGTGATCCAGTCCGGGGTCTACTACCTGACCACACCTCTGTCGAGCCAGGCCATGGTTCTGGCCCTCACCGGCACCGCCTCGCTCCAGCCGCAAAGCCTGGTGGGTCTCTCCCTCACCTACGCCTGGTGCGGGGACATCCAGTCGGTGTTCATGCCCTCGGCGGCCCACGCCGCCCGGCTCAACGAGATGAGCCCCCAGCGCCGCGGCCTGGGCCTGGCCATTGGCATCGCGGTGGTGGTGGGCATGCTGGTTTCCTTCTATTTCATGCTGTACCTGTGTTACCAGTACGGGGCCGGCAACTTCCGCTCGTGGATCTACGACCCCGGGGCCGGGGCCGGCGGCACCGCCTTCGACGCCGTGGTCCGCCAGGTGCGCGATCCCATCGGCACCGACTGGGGCAAGCTGGGGTACTTCGGGCTGGGCTCGCTGATCTTCTCGCTGATGTCGATCTGCCAGTACCGCTTCCACTGGTGGCCCCTCCACCCGGTGGGCCTGGCCCTGGCCAGCGTGTGGATGATCCAGCGGGTGGCCCTTTCGGTCTTCCTGGCCTGGGCCTTCAAAACCATCGCCCTGCGCCTGGGCGGGGTGGCCCTCTACCGCCAGTTGCGGCCCTTCTTCATCGGCATGGTGGCGGGTTTCTTCATCGGCGTGGGCATCTCCTACGCTGTGGACGCCATCTGGTTCTTCGGCAAGGGCCACTACATCCTCAACGGCTGACCCTGGCCGCCAGCCTTCATGCCCCTGCGGCAACCTTCCCCGACCCGCGGAGAGACCCTATGGATCCCCGATATCGGAGCAGCAACAGCCTGGCCTCCACCCTGGAGCTGTGCGCCCCTTTCCGGCGCGAGACCCTCTTCCAGGAAAAGGACCTCTTCATCGCCGGCCTCGACGACTTCAACATCTACCGCATTCCGGCGCTGCTGGCCACCCGCAACAATGTGCTGCTGGCCTTCTGCGAGGCGCGCGAGCGCGACGACAACGACCCGCTCGATCTGGTGCTCAAGCGCAGCCTGCCGGTGGCCAAAAACCTGCAGGGGGTCAACGGGGTCTGCTGGCCCAATGACCGGCGCTGGTTGCCCATGCAGGTGGTGGTGCCCGGCCGGGGCGAAGCCATCGTCAATCCCTGCCCGCTCATCGACGCCAGCAACGGCAAGGTCTGGCTGTGCTGCCGGCGGGTGGAGGGCGGCCTGGCCCAGAGCCACGAGGTGGCCCACGGCGCCCTGCTGATGCTCTGCAGCGACGACGAGGGGGCCACCTGGTCCGAACCGGTGGATATCAGTGCGCAGGTGGGCTACTTCCTGCCTGGACCGGGCGTGGGCCTGCAACTGCGCCGTGGCCGGCTGATCATTCCTGGCTACGACCTGCACTCGGCCAAGGTGATCTACAGCGACGACCACGGCCGCACCTGGAAGGCCGGCCAGGCCCTGCGCCAGCCGGGCAACGAGTCGCAGGCCGTGGAACTGGCCGACGGCACCCTGGCCCTCAACATGCGCCTCGCTCCGGGTTGCCGGTACGTGGGCCTCAGCCGCGACGGCGGCGAAACCTGGTTCGCCGAATACCGCGACGAGGTGCTGCCAGATCCTTCCTGCATGGCCGCCATCCTGCGCTACAGCGAGGACGGGGACGGGGGCAGGAGCCGGCTGCTCTTCGCCAACCCGGCCAACCCCACCAGCCGCACCCAGCTGATGGTCAAACTCAGTTACGATGAGGGCAAGACCTGGCCCATCGCCCGCACCATCCATGCCGGCGAGGCAGCCTACTCCTCCCTGGCGGTGCTGCCCGACGGCACCATCGGCCTGCTCTACGAAACCGGCGACACCCATCCCTACGAGTGCATCCGTTTCGCCCGCTTCAGCCTCGAATGGCTCAGCGAGGGCCGCGACCGCCTCCATCCCGCCCTGCTGCCCCTGGAGTTGCCGCTGGCATGGGATTTCCGCCTGGACCCGCAGGATGCGGGGCTGCGCGAGGAGTGGTACCGGAAGGGAGGAGAACTGCCATGGGAGGGCATCCGGGTGGATGCCCCCTGGACCGCACAGGGGCACGACTACCACGGGGTGGCCTGGTACCGGCTGCGCCTCAGCCTGCCGGCACTGTTGTGGCCCGAAGCGAAACTGGACCTGCTCTTCGGGGCCATCGACGGCTACGCCCAGGTTTTTGTCGATGGGGTGAAGGTCGCCGAGGAAAAGGTGGGGCCGGCGGTGATGAGCAACCGCCCCTTCTTCGCGCCGCTGCCCAACGATGTGCGGGCAGGACAGTGCTGCGAGGTGGTGGTGCGGGTTGCCAAGGAGGCAGGGACGGCCGGGTTATGGAAACCGGTCTGCCTGGTCGAGCGGGCCTGAAGGAAGGGTCAGCCGGCGAGGCGCCGCTGGAGTTCGGCCCGCAGCGCCTCGGGCAGGGCGCCGCGTTCAGCAGCAGCCACATTGGCTTCGAGATGGCGTAGGTTGGTGGTGCCGACGATGGCGCTGTGCACTTCGCGGTTGCCCAGGATCCAGCGCAGGGCCACCTCGATGCGCGACAGCTCGCCGATGCAGTCGGGGGCCAGCAGGCGCTGGGCACGATCCCACAACACCGCGCTGCCGCCCTCGGGCCGGGGTTTGTCGTAGAGGGTCTGGGCGATGGGCTCCTTGATGATGATGCCCAGGTCCTGCTCCTGGCGGGCCCGGGTGATGAGGGCGGCGGGCTCCTGGTCGAGGATATTGCAGGTGAGCTGCAGGGTGTCGTAGCCGCCGATCTCGATGGCTTTAGCCGCCGCTTCGCCGTCGGCCGACAGGCTGATGAAGCGCACCTTGCCCTGGGCCTGCGCCTGCTTGAGCCCCTCCAGCCCGTCGCCGAAGGCCACGTCCTCGTACGAAGGGCTGTGCAACTGGATGATATCGATATAGTCGGTCTTCAGCCGCTGCAGGCTGCGGTCGATCTGCGGGGCGATGGCCCTGGCCGAGTAATCCAAGGTCTGCACCCACTCCCCGTCGGGCTGCTGCACCCGCCAGGAGCCGCACTTGGTGGCAAAGATGAACTCGTGGCGGCGGTGCCCCACGTATTTGGCGATCAGCTCCTCGCTCCAGCGGTACGCCGCCGAGGAGTCGATGAGGTTGATGCCCAGGTCCAGCGCCCGGTTGAGCAGCCGGCCCACCTGCTCGCCCTCCTCGGGCCGGGTCCAGCCGATCTCCCAGGCCCCGAACCCAAGCGCCGAAACCTGCAGGCCAGTGCGGCCGAGTCTGCGGTACTCCATGGACCTCGCCTCCAGTGAGGGGCAGTGCGTGAGGGGACCGGGATTGACGCGCCCATTATACGCCGTACCGCAGGCGCGATCAAGCCGGGCCGGAGCATAGCGAAAATCCGCTCTGGTGGATCAGGCGCGGAGGGGATGGCGGTGCCGGTCCACCCAGTATCCCCACAACACCAGCACCCAGGTGGATTGCCCGCCCCAGCCCAGCATCGCCGCACTGGGCGGCGGCGGTCCCAGCACTGCCCCCAGGTAGGCCGCCAGCAGGAAAACCAGCAGCCCCCAGAACCCGTAGCGCCCGACCCGATCCTGGGCCAGGGTGGCCCGGCTGTAGATCCACGCCCCGGCCAGAAAAAGCAGCAACTCCACCGTCAGAGTGGCCGGCAGCGAGTACCACAACCCCAGTCCCACCCGCGTCGCACTGGTGAAGTCGAGCGGCAGGTCAGGCCGGTGGCTGGCCCAATCCAGCAGCCAGTGGCTCAGTACCAGCCCGCCCAAGAGCAGGCTGCTGCCTAACCGGCGGCGCCACCACCAGGCGATGCCGCCAAAGAGCACCGCCCAGCCCAGCGCCGCCGCCAGACTGTGGCTGTACGGATAGGACACGAAGTCGAGATGGGTCACCGGGGTGATGCCCGGGGCCACCTGCACCTCCTCCATGCCCAGGAGCAGGAAGGTGGGCCACAGCAGATCTAGAAACTGGGCCGCCATGAAGAGCGTCCCCAGCGACAGGGCCGGGGCCAGCCGTTTCCCCGCCAGACCCAGCGCAAAATGACCGACGAACATCCCTCCTCCTTTCCGACCTTCGCTCCGCAACAGGGGAGGCCCCGAAAAAGCCAGCCGCACTTTTTCAGGGCCTCTTCAAACTGGTGCGCCCAGCGGGACCCGAACCCACTTGAATCCCTTTCCCCCCTCAACAAATTCCCTCCCCGCACGAATGTAGCAAAACGGCCTGTTGTCTGCTCACCGCGACTCTTTTTTTGGGCTCACACCCAGGCCTGCCCTTTGATCGCGAGACGATCCTTTGGGCGCCGGCTTCGCGGCTTGTTTCGTCGCCTGGCCCCAAACTATCGGTATGCCGCATACCGGGAGTCCCCGGGCACCAACTCCCGCGCCAAAGTCAGCAATCTACAGGTATGTGACCTCACTTCCCCCTTGCGTCGGACTAGGTCGCAGGCTAACTATTGTGGTAGCGGACCAGGTTCTCAGGTACTATTCCGAGAAGGGCGAATTTCGCGCTTCGCTGGTACCCACCCGCTCAGGAGGATGCCGATGCCCAGTCTGTTGCTCCTCGCCCTCCTCTGGTGGTACACTCCGGCGCTGGCCGAGGGGTTTCGCTGCGCCGGCGCTCAGGGCGCCCGGACCGAAGAAGCCCTCCCCCTAGGTGCAGCCGCCAAACCCACCCGCATCGCGGCCAACACCACCGGCACCCGCCGCGCCCTGGTGCTCTTCACCCGTTTCAAGGGCGACGCCGCCAACCCGGTACCCACCTGGGCCGGCGGTATCTTCAACCCCGCATTGCCCGGCAGCTTCTCCCATTTCTACGACACCATGTCCTTTGGCAAGCTGCAAATACGGGGAGAGAGGGGTCCACGGGTGTACGAGTCCTCGCAGCCGGCCTCGGCCTACCTGGAGAACGACCAGACCCCGGAGGAGGATTTTGGCCGCTTCAGCCTGGAGATCCTGCGCCAGGCCGATCTGGACCTCGACTTCGCGCAATTCGACAACGACGGGCCGGACGGGGTGCCCAACTCCGGGGACGACGACGGGGTGGTGGACGCGGTGTTTCTGGTGCTGGACCAGATCCCGACAGGATTTCTGATGGGCGAAGCCACCGGCATCAAGGGGCTGGGGTTTGCAGGGCGGTTGGTGACTGAGGATACCGGAAAGGGCGGGGTGGCCATCCAGGTCGTGC
>JADZBP010000156.1 GCA_020852055.1 Candidatus Latescibacterota bacterium | reverse complement strand
GGCGGGCCGGGGCGGCAGCGGGTAGGTGCGGTCGAGGGCCTCACTCAGGCCGGCGGGCAGCAGCCACGAGGTGCGACTGCGGGCGATCTTGGCGGCCAGTTCCTCCCAACCCGTGGCCCAGCGCTGGTGTTGCGCCAGGGCCAGGGCCAGGCGCCCCTGAAAATCATGCTGGCCGGCCCGTTGCTGCACCACCATCGCATCGATCTGGGTCTTGACGGCGCGCAGATCCAGCATCGCCTTAACCCGCGGCCCGCAACGGGGCCGCCGCCTTCTTCTGCGCATCGGTAGGGGTTCCCGCCATGGGTGGTCTGCCTTCAAAGGATGGAGACATAGGTGTAGCGCCGGCCGCCGGGCCCTGCATCCTGCTGCCTGCAGGCCAATCCCTGGCGCTGCAGGGTGTTGAGGCGGTTGCAGACGATATTGGTATTCTTGCCCAGGGCTGCCGCCATCTCGGCAGAGGAAAGCGCCTTTTTGCGGATCAGGATCTCGAGGGCATCGCGCAAAGGCCGGGCCAACTCCCCCAACACCGCCACCTCGTTCCCCTGCCGCGACAGCACACACAGGGATCGCAGGCGCAACACCGTTTCGACGGTTTCGCTCACCGAGACATTGGCGCCCTGGAGAAACACATAACGCCCGCCCAACTCTCCACTGCCGACTCGGCGCAGCAGTTTGTTGAGCAGTTCGTCGGCGCAGGACACATCGAGGAAGGCCACCCCGCTCAGGTCCAGAGGGGTCGCCGAGGGATCGGCAGCCTGTTGCAGGGTTTCCACGACCGCGGCCAGCAACTGGGCGCCCCGGGGCCGGCCGCTGAGGATGGCTTCGCCCTGGCCCACCACCACGGGCGGGTTGGAGCCCAGGGGCTGGGCGAGGGCAGGTTGGATTGCGGCGGTCATCGATCTGCCAGGTGTGGTGGGTGCATCTTCTTAATTGAATTCAGTTAAGCCAATGATAAGTGAGGACGCCACCCGTTGTCAAGCAGCGCCCTACCAGATATATCCCCTGCCCCCCAGCGGGGCCCCAAGATGATGGGGGGTTATTGATTCCCCTGTTCGGCCAGGTAGATCACGCCGAAATAGGAAAGGGTAAGTACCACGGCGATCAGCAGCGCGACGAGCACCATGACCCACTGCTCGCGGCGCGGCGGTTCGGGAGGGCGGTGATGGGCGCCAAACAAGGATACCTCCAAGGGTTGATCCAGCTACCCCTGACGCTGGCACAGCGAGATGCTCAGCAGGGTGCCGGGGAAAAAAGCGGAGCGGTGTTCGGAATGGCGGCGGCCCCGGACATAGACCCGGGTGTCCCCCGACTTCACTTGCAGGCTGCCCCCATACCGGCGGCAGATCTGCTCAACCACATAGAGCCCCAGGCCGCGGGATGGGTCCCGCGAGCAGTTCTTCTTCAGGGCGTTGAGGATGGCCTGGGCATGGGACCACTCCCCTACCTCGTAGCGCTGCGCCAGGCTTTTTTTGATGCCGATCCCCAGATCCCCCACCCCGATCACCGCGTACTTGGCGCCGGTTTGGGGGTCCTGGTAGCGTTGGGCCGCCACGTACCCCCAGTTCTGGCTGTGGTCGAGGATATTGTGGCACAACTCGGCCACCACGTTCTTGAAACGGCTGATCTCCACGGCGGTATAGCGCAACTCGGCGGCCAGGATCGCCTCCACCCGCGCCGCGATCTGCGCCAGCACCCGTTCCACGTCCACCCGCTCCTCGATGCGGGTCAGCTCGAGCAGGGCCTCGCTTTCACCCCGGACCCGATCGGTTTCGGCCGGCAGCGGCGGCCCGCACAGCTCGGCAAAACCTGCCACCGCCTCGGCAAAGCCCATCCGGCCCAGGTACCGCCGCAAGGGCGCCGAGCGGGGCAGGCGGTACCACACCTGCCCGCACAGGGTGCGCGCATAGCGGCCGATCAGGCAGAGCACCACCAACCCGTATGGAGGGACAAAAGCCACCTCCTCCAGGTCGATTTCCACCGCCGAGGGCCCCGGCAGGAGGTGCACCTGGTGCAGAAAGCCGGGCAGCAGGTCGTCGGCGACCCTGGGGCTCAAGGTGGTTCCAGGGACGGGGAATCTCAGGCGAGTGGCGGGCAAGGGCGCTCAGCAGATGGGCGGCAAAGGTGGTTTGACAAAGGTGATATAATTATATATGCTCCCTAAGTCGAGATACACTATGATATTCCGCGCCACTGAACCCCGGTGGCAAGCCTTTGGCCCTCGTGCCGCGCACCCATGCCCGAAACCACAGCGGAAATAGTCGCCCTAGCTATGGATCCCACCGCACTGGCGCAGCTGATCCTCGATCTCGAGAACGACGAAGACCGCCCTCTCGAGGATGAGGTCCTGGCCAGCGGATTGGCCGCCCAGGTCAAGGAAGATATCGACCAGTTGGTGGCGCTCAAACAGGGCCAGGACGATGCCGAAGGGGAAGGCGAGGGCGAAGACGAGACCCTGGGCGACCTTTCCGAGGCGGCCGAGGGCACTGAGATCTTTGGCGATGAACTCGCCGACCCCGAGGACGCCGCCGACCAGGCCGCAGCCCAGGAGGAGCGCCGGGCCAAGGCGCAGAGCCGCCAGTCGACCCCCAGCCCCCTGCCCTCCGAACCGCCGGACCTGCGCACCCAGCCCCCCCAGGACCAGGCCCACTGGATCTTCATGGAGCGCTTCATCTCGCTGCCCCAACACGAGGAAGCGCTCGGATACACCTTCACCCCCGAGAACCTGGCCGCCTATCAGGACGCCTTGGGCGGTTTCGTCGAGCAACTGCTGCGCACCCCGCGCGCCGCCGACGCCTTTGAGGGCAACGACCTGCCCGCCCTGCAGAAGCTCTTCGCCTCCCACCTGCTCTTCTTCCGCAATCCTGTTATCGGCGATGGCGCGGGCCGGCCCATCCCCTGCAGCCTCGACGCTTTGCGGGAGCGTTTCCCCGGCTATCTCTACCGGAAGTCCGACAACAAGCCCAACTGGTACCAGAAATATCGTTTCTATTCCGAACCGCTCTCCACCGCCCAGTGGGTGTTGTGCGACAGCCAGCACCTCAACTGCACCTTCCGCACCCCGGACCGCAAACTGGTTTCGTACGCCAAGTCCTGGGACCTGCCCGCCGAATGGGTGCACGGCAAGACCATCCTCGAGGATATCTACGACCGCATCCTCTGCGGCGAGGTCCTCGGCGAGGACCTCTTTGCCGGCAGCCACAACAGCTGCACCCTCACCACCTACGTGCCAAAGAAAAAAACCGGCGTCAAGAAAATGGTCTATGCCGTGCAAAAGATCCACAAGATCTCCCTGCACGGCAAAGAGGGCGTGCCGCACTGGCGCGCCTCCCGGCGCCTGTGGCCCGGCGTCCTGCCCACGATCCACTTCTCCTGAGGGGACCAGCACAACCGTGACGTCCCTGGTGAGACAGACGCGACAGCTGGAACGGGTGATCCGGCGCAAGGAGAAGATCTTCCTCATGGAGCAGTACGCCACTGCCATGCTCCAGCAACTGGAACCGGTGGCAGAGGAAGGACCGGCCGACGAACAGGTGGTCGATGCGCTGCGTATCGCCTATCGCTACGTGAACCCCGAACTGGGCGCCCGACTCTCGGCCCTGTTGATGGCCTTTGGCTACACCGGGGACCTCGAGGCCGAGCGCGAAGCCGCCGAGGAAGCCGAGTCTGCCTCATTCGAGGAGGAGGAAGAGGAGGAAGCACCCGCCCCGGCGGCGAAGCAGCGGCGAGCCAGCGCCCCAACTGAGGAGGAGGAGGGGCGCGAGGAGGATGAGCAGGCCGGGGTACTTTTCGAGCGCGATATCTACAGCGGCCGGGGGGCCGACAAGAAGGCGAAACGCAATGGCGACGGGGCAACCGCGGACGATGTCGCAGACCTCTTCGCCGACGAGGAAGCCCCCCAGGGAGACGCCGACGACCTCTTTGCGGAGGACGAGGCCGAAGACGACGCCCCTGGCGCATCCCGGAAAAAGAAGGGCAAGGCGCGCAGGGCCCCGAGCGCCGACGACGAGGAAGATGCCGCCGCGCTCTTTGACGACGAGGACGAGGCGGATGCCACCGACCTTTTTGCCGAAGGCGAGGATGAGCATACCCCCCGGGCCGGCAAGAAGAAAAGGTCCAAAGGCCACCGCAGCCAGGACTCCGGGGACGACGAGGAAGATGCCGCCGATCTCTTTGCCGACGAGGACGAGGGGGGCGCCGACGACCTCTTTGCCGAGGACGAGGACAACGAGGAGGGCGCGCCCGGACCGGCAGGCAACAAGAAGAAAAAGGCCCGCAACAACCAGCGCGGCAACGAGGAGGGCGAGGATGCCGCCGAACTCTTTGCCGACGAGGATGAGGACAAGGGGGACGCCGACGACCTCTTTGCCGAGGACGAAGACGAGGGTGTAGCGCCAAAACAAAAGAAAAGCCGAGCCGCTGGCACCGACACTTCCGGCGATGAAGAGGACGCCGCCGACCTCTTCGCCGAGGGCGAGGAGGCAACCGACGCCGCGCCCGGCGGCAAAGGGCCCGGCAAGAAGAAGCACCGCTCCCGCCGCGCCCAGGGTACCAGTGACGAGGGGGAGGATGCCGCCGACCTCTTTGCCGAGGACGAGGAGGGCGCCGATGCTGCCGACCTCTTTACCGAGGACGAGGAGGCGGAAGACGACCCGAAGTCCACCGCGAAAAAGAAGGCTCCCAGCCACCGCCCCGGACCTGCCGCCCGCAACGAAAGGGCGCAAGGGGACGACGAGGACGAGGACGAGGCCGCTGGCGCGCTCTTCGAGCGCGATATCTATACTGCCGCCAAGAAGAAAAGGAAGAAGGGCCGCCCTGGGCAGAGTGAGGAGGAGGAGGTCGCCGATCTAGAGGTCGAGGCCGCCGAGGAAAAGGAGTCGCGCCGCTTCAAGCCGACCAAGGGCCATGTGCGGAAGGAAACCCCCGGTTTCGCCGCCCCGGAGGCCGCCGTGGAGCGGGACGAGAAAAGCCGCCGTGGGTACGACCTTTACGCCCCTGCCTCGACGCCGGAAAAGGCCCAGGACCCGAAGGCAAAGGCGCGCAAACCCCCTCGCGCCGCAGAAGAGGAGGAGGAAGAGGAGGAGGAGCAGCCCACCCCGACCCGGCGAAACCGCGCCGGGGCACCTGCCAAAGCAGGAGAGGAGGAAGGGGAGGAGGAGAAGGAGGAAAAGGGCAAGAAGGCCGGCCGCGAATCGGCCGCCGATCCCAAGGCCGAGGAAAAGAAACTCAACCTCGACGCCCTCGCCTTCCAGGTGTCGGTCGAAGACCTGCGCACCCACATGGGCATCACCCTGGTGCGCGAGGACGCGGTGAAGTTGATGCGCCGCTGGGAGCAGAAATCCCGCGACAATAGCATCCGCCTGCTGCTCGACGATCCCAAGGCCACCCAGCACCCCTATGCCCTGGTCCCCCGGATCACCCGTTTTATCAAGGATGGCCAGATCGTCCCGGTGAACGTGCTCCATCTGGTGCGCCACTTCTTTCAGCTCTTCGAAAACGTGCCGCAGGTGGTCCAGCTCAAGAACGAGCCCTTCTTTGTCACCGAGGTTCCCACCCTCGAGTGGTCCATCGTCGCCTGCGAGGCCCTGCCGGACACCCTCAACAAGACGGTCCTGGAGCAGCGCACCGTCTTTGGGCACTACATCCAGAAATTCATGAGCAACGAGCGCCGGGTGCGGCGGCGGGTGCTGGTCGAGGCGCTGTACGATATTATCGTGCTCAACATGGTCTGCAAGGAACCCATCCTGCGCAAAACCGTGGATCTCACCGAAACCCGCCGGGGCCGCCAGACCCAGATGTGTGTCAACTTCGGGGCCAAGGGCATCCGCATCAGCAGCATTGGCCGCGACCAGCGCCACCCCCAGATGGGAATGTGCCCGAGTTGGTGAGTTCGGATCAGCAGGCAGGTTTCACCGGGAGGGCGCTGCTGGCTGGCAGCGTGCTGGCCTGCGCCATCAGCGTCGGCGATCCCTACGGCAACATGGTGCTGCGCGGCTCGTACCTCAGCCTCGATTTCAGCACCGCTGCCGCCATCTTCCTCTTCTTCCTCTTCACCTTCTTCGTCAACACCGCCCTGGGCCTGATCCACCCCCGCCTGCGCCTGGCCCCCCAGGAGCTGATGGTGGTCTATCTGATGGCCACCATCGCCTGCTCCATCGCCACCATGGGCCTTACCGAATACCTCCTGCCCATCCTCAGCGGCGCCGGCTATTACGCCTCCCCCGAGAACGAGTGGGTGCAGCTGATCCATCCCTATATCCCCTCCTGGATGGTGCCCCAGGACCCAGAGGCGGTGAAATACTTTTACGAAGGGGCCCCGCGCGGTTACGGCATCCCCTGGAGCGTGTGGCTGCCGCCCCTGCTGGCCTGGCTGCCGGTACTGTTGGCCATCTATTTCGCCATGATCTGCCTGATGGTGATCCTGCGCCGCCAGTGGGTGGTGCGGGAACGCCTGGCCTTTCCGCTGGTGCAGGCGCCCCTGGCGATGATCGGCGGCGCGGATGAGGGCCGGCTCAACCCCTTCTTCCGCTCCCCGCTGATGTGGACCGGCTTCGCCATCCCCTTTGCCCTCGGCTCGCTGCGGGCCCTGCACAACTATTTCAACTTCATCCCCACCATCCAACTCGAAACCAGCATCCCCCTTTTCCGCAACACCACCTTCCTCCAGATCGCCCTCAGTTTTCCCATGCTGGGCTTTTCCTATTTCGTCGATCTGGACATCGCCTTCGCCATCTGGTTCTTCAATATCCTCGCCCGGCTGCAGGAAGGGCTGTTTGGCGTGCTGGGCATCTCCAGCACCGAAAAGCTCTACTACGCCGGCAACTTCGCCATCGTCGCCCATCAGGGTATGGGCGCCCTGATCGTGCTGGTGGTGCTGGGCCTGTGGGTCGCCCGCCGACATCTGGCCGAGGTCTGGCGCAAGGCCTGGACCGGCGCCCCCGAGATCGACGACAGCGATGAGATGCTCTCCTACCGCACGGCGGTCTTCGGCTTTCTGGGCAGCAATGTAGTGATCGGCGGCTGGCTCTGGCTGGCGGGCATGGCCCTGTGGGTGGTGCCCCTTTACCTGGGCGCGATGTTCCTGCTCTTCCTGGCCATCACCCGGGTGGTGGCCGAAGGCGGCATCGCCGCTGCCCGCGCCCCGCTGATCGCCTCGGATTTTGTCTCCTCCGGCCTGGGCTCCTCGGTGCTGGGCCCGCACACCCTCACCGCCCTGGGTTTCACCTACGTCTGGGCCGCGGACATCCGCACCTATGTCATGGCCGCCTGCGCCAACGGCCTGAAACTGGCCGAGGAATTGGTGCCGGGCCGACGCCGCTCCCTCTTCTGGGCCATGGCCCTGGCCGTGATCCTCAGCCTGGTTTCCTCGGTCTGGGCGGTCCTGCACATGAGCTACACCTATGGCGGCATCAACCTCAACGGCTGGTTCTTCGGTTCCCAGGGTGGTCCGGTCTATCCCTTCACCTACATCGCCGGGGAGTTGAACAACCCCGACGGCCCGGACTGGACCGGCTGGCTGGCCACCCTTTCGGGCGGCGGGGTGATGGCCCTGCTGATGGTCGCCCGCCAGCGTTTCCTGTGGTGGCCCCTGCATCCGCTGGGTTTCGCCGTCAGCACCATCTCGATGACCAATTATATCTCCTTCAGCGTCTTCCTGGCCTGGAGCATCAAAGCCCTGATCCTCAAGTACGGCGGTCCCTCGCTCTTCATGCGGGCCCGCCCCTTTTTTCTCGGCCTGATCATCGGGCAATTCACCTGCGCCGGGGTGTGGCTGGTCATCGACCACTTCACCGGCATGACCGACAACAATATCTACTGGGTTTGAGGGGTATTCGGCGATCACCGGGCCACGGGTCCAGGGGCTTCCGGCCGTGGCTGGCCTTTGCTCTGGCCCAACATGGCTGATACCTGTGCTTCCAGCGCGTGCGCCCGGCGATCGAGATCATCGTCCGCAGCGCAGAGGCTGGTGACCGAATCGACCTGGGCCAAGGCCTCTTCCAGACGGCCTAGGCGCACCAGCAACAGCGCCATGGGGATGCGGGTTTCGCAGGAAGTGAAGGGGGGCACGTCCCGTAGATGGAAAATGTTCTGCGCATGGTCGGTGGGGGCGTCGGGGTTCAGTTCCAGCAGACGTTGGTAGGCGGCGAGCGCCGCTTCGTACTTCCCCTCGGCAACTAGGCACTGGGCAGACCCGTACAGGGCAGTGAAGGCCCATTCCGTGCCGTGCGTCTGTGACATCCGGTACAGTTCCTGGTAGTTTCCCCACGCCTCGCGCCACCGCCCACCGTCGCTGAGGGCATTGGCCGCCCGTTCGCGGACGATGGGGTCATCGGGGTACCGCTGGACGGCACGTCGGCAGAAACCCACCATCGCCTCCTCCTGTCCGTGCCGGCCCTTTTCCTCGGCCAACCAGATCTCATCGCTCGGTGGCAGCGGAGGGTGGTCGGGAATGGTGATGGCCGAAACCACCAGGAAGACCAACAGGCCCCCCGCCCACCACGGGAACAGCCGGCGGATCTCCCCTGGCCGCTGCCTCGCTCTGACCCACCCGGCAGCAGCCACCGGCAGCAGGAGCAGAACCACCGGCAACCGGTACCGGGCGGTGTTGAAGAAGAGCACTGGGGTCAGCGCGCAGGCACCGGCCAGGATCAGGTACAGGCCTCGCCCGGGGAGGCGCGTGGCCGCAGCCAGCATCAGCCCGACCATGGCCAACGGCCCCAACACCGACAGGGGCAGATGGAACCAACCGTACTCGGCCATCAGGACCCACAGGACCGGCGACAGCTCGCGCATCGGCGCGATCCGCCGGTTATTGGGTATCTCGTAGGCGGTGAAAAGCAGCGCCAGTTTGTGCCCCAATACTCGTGCCTGCGGCCCGATCCCGGCTGCAGCGCGCGCCAAGGTCTGCTGCAGGAAAAAACCTTCCTGCCCAGCGCCATCGGCATACCCCAACCGCCTGGGCGCCTCGGCGATACGCCCCCAGGTGAATGCCGAATGCCAATTGCCCGAGCCTTGCTCAAAGGCCGGGTCGTTCCCCATATAGAGATTAATTCCCCCGTTGGCCGAGACCAGCACCAGGTCGTGGGCAACGAGCACATTACGCGCCGTAACCAACCCGACCACCAGGACCCCGCCGCTGAGTAAAAGACCGAGGGCCTGGGCCGGCGCCATACCAGGGAGGCGCGCCCGGCGTGCCCGGCAGGCGAGGTACCCAACGGCAGCGACCAGGCAGAGGAGGAGGTTTGCCCGGGTGATGGCTGCCAGACCCAGCACCAGGCCAGCGGCGAACAGGCCCGGGCCGGCCGGATACCCGGCCACCACTACCCGAAGTAGGAGGTGAGCGGCGCCGAGCAGGAGCACCGAAACCAGGGGCTCTGGCAAGACCGTGGCGTCGAAGTACACTGCGGTGCCATTGAGTGCGGCGGCCAGGCCGGCGGCCCAGGCGGCTTGGCTACCGCCCAGCAGCTGGGCCGAACGGGCGATCAGCCAGATCGACCCAACCCCAAAAAGCGTCGACGCTACCCTGGCCGCTATTGTCACTTCCGCCTCTTCCGGGAAAAGGCAGAGCAACCCGGCGAGGAAATAGGAATAGAGGGGACCTTTGGCGTAGGCCGGCGAACCAGGCGCCAACAGCCCGGTCTTCAGGATCTCCGCGGCCTGGCCCAGGTAGACGCGGGAATCGACGATGGGGATGGCGAAAAGCGGGTCTCGCACGGCCAGAAAAGCCAGATGCACCAGCCGGATCAGCGCTCCTACTGCGGTCGGAACGATCAAACAGAGCTTCAACCTGATCACCTAGGGAAAGATCATGCCGCCTTCTGCCGGCCAGCTGGCCGGGCCACCAAAAGGGGGCAGGCCACATGGGGGAAAACCACCGGCAGTCGCGGCGGTCCCGCGACGCAGGATAGCGCCGGACGACGGGGAGTGTCAAGGCGGACATGCCGCTTCGGCGGGCCGCCGCACCTTTTGGCGGTGAAGCCGCGCCCAAACCCCGCTGAACCCGATAGGCTACGGTCCGGTAGTCGACAGGTTATGCCAGGTTCAAAGGGGCACCATGATGACCGTGGGGCAACTACGGGAAGCCGGGGGGCGCCTCCAAGGAACAGGAGCACACGACCAACCGCTTCTCACTCCCCTGCGGTATTCTTGGCATTTGGCCAGAGCCTATCCAGGTCTTCCCGAATTTGCCTGACGGCCTTCTTGTAGCAGTTATCCAATGACCTCATAGTTTGGATCT
>JADZBP010000155.1 GCA_020852055.1 Candidatus Latescibacterota bacterium | reverse complement strand
CGGCCCGCCCGTCGCAGGTGCCGATGCTCAGGCCCAGCTTCTTGCAGGTCTGGGCGATCTCTTTGGTGAGCGGCGGGGTATCCACAGCCTCAAAGCCGTTGTCAGCCAGCCACTGGCAATAACCGTCGAAACCGATCTGACGGGCGAAACCGGGGAGACGAGTGCCGATTTTCATCGCGTTTTCCTTTCTGGTGTAGGATCAGGTGGCGGCTAGGGCTGGCCGCGATTGCGCCGCTTCCTCCTCGGCGCGGTGGCGAGCCACCTCCCCTTCCGGGTCGACCCACTGGCAGACGACCAGGGAAATGAAGGAGATGACCGCCCCACTGAGAAAGATGATCTGGTAGCCGAATAAATGCCAGACCACCCCGCCAACCAGCGGCATGATGACCGAGGCCACATGATTCATGGTCACCCCCATCGACAGGGTCGGCTTCAGTTCGTCGGCCGGGGCGATCTTGTGCACGTAGGTGGTCAGGGCGATGGCGCCGAAAAAGATCAGGTTGTCGATACAGTAAAGGGAGTAGAGGGTGGTGCGGTCCTGGACGTAGGCATACCCGAGGAAGACGAAGATCAGCCCGAGGTGGCTGAGGCTGAGCATACGCCGTTCCCCGAAACGGTCGACCAGCCGGCCCATCAGCGGCCCGGTGAGGGTGACCAGGGTCTGGTTGATCAGCACCAGGACCATGGTGGTGCCCACCGGCATGCCGTGGATCTTGATCAGGGCGAAGATGGCAAAGGTGATGAACATCTGCTTGCGACAGCCCTGGAGCATCTGCAGGATATAATACAGGCTGTAGCGCCGCTTGAGCACCCAGGCCCGTTCCTTCTGGGCGGGTTTTTTGTGCTCGGCGAAGAGGATGGCCACCCCGCCCAGCACTGCCGCGCCGCCGCCCAGCAGGAACATGCCCTCGTAGTGCAGGTGATCGAGCAAGAGCATGCAGGCGCCAATGGCCAAAAGCCAGGCCACCGCGCCCACGCTGCGCAGCCGGCCCAGCCATTTGCCTTTGTCGCCCGGGGGGGTGAAGGTGAGGGACATGGTCTCCCCCATGGGGGCCCAGCAGTGGAAGCCGAGGCTCCAGATCACCGAAAAGAGAGCGAGGGAGTAAACCGAATCGACCTGGGCATAGGCGGCAAAACCGATGCCCATGACGATGAGGGCCACCCCGGCGATCAGGGGTGGGGCCAGGTGCATGACCAGGCCGATGAAGAGGGCGTTGAGGAAGCCGGGCACCTCCCGCAAGGCCTCGACCGTGCCCAACTGGTGGGCGTCGATGCCCAGCCGGTCGACCACGAAGTTGTTGTAGAGCGTCATCTGCACCCCGAAGAAGATGCCCACCGCAAAGGTGGCGGCGGCCAACAGGGTGAGGTTGCGGTTGAAGCCCGAAAACAGACTGCCCATGGCGCTGGCTCCTGGTCGACAGCCCACAAACAAAGAACAAGCCCCCTCTTGTGTCAAGGTGCTTGACGGGGTTGAGGCGAGGTTTTAAGCTCAGGGCGGAGAAAGGAGCCCGGTATGGCTGACGAACGCGTTTTTATCGGCGATCTGACCCGCAAGGAGTTCCGCGAGCGGATGCAGGCCGGCACCATCAAGGCCGCGGTGGTCCCGGTGGCCGCCACTGAACAGCACAACGAACACCTCGAGATGATCCACGACACCCTGCACGTGACCTACATGGCCGAGCAGGCGGCCAAGCGACTGCACCCCCAGGTGGTGGTGGCCACCCCCATCCCCATCGGGGTGTCCGAGCACTGGATGGAGCATATCGGCACCCTGACCTCCCGCCCGGAGATCTTCTGCGAGTACGTCTTCGACGTCTGCAACTCCCTCAAGCGGGCCGGCATCACCAATATCCTCATCCTCAACGGCCACGGCGGCAACGTGCGCCCCCTCAGCCGCCGTCTCGACGAGTACCGCGAGAAGCTGGGCGTCAACCTGCGTTTCCATTCCTACTGGGATGTGTACGACCTGCGCCTGGTGCACGAGGTGATGGAGCGCAAGAGTCTGCCCGGCCACGCCGACGAGTACGAGACCTCGACGATGATGGTGCTGGCTCCCCAGCGGGTGCACCCCGAGGCCATCACCAACGAGTCGGCCGCCCTGGGCCGCCGCGAGAAGGGCGAACGCCTGATCGAGCCGGCAGTGGTCGGGGTCGCCGAGCTGCTGCGCCGGATGATTGCCGGCGAGGAGATCGACCTCGAACCGGTCACCTTCCGGCCCGAGGGCCGCATCAGCATGATCACCGGCAAGCCGGTCTAGGGCAAGAGAAAACCCCGCCGGCCTCCAGGGCCGGCGGGGCATCTTTTCCTGCAAACCCTCCCCCTATTGCAGCAATTCCTTGATGATCCGGTAGTCGGTGTCCCGCAACTGGCTGACGTGTACGTAGCGGACCTTGCCGCCCGGGGCGATAAGCATGTGGATCGGGATGCCCAACTGGGGATCGATCTGGTAGCGTTCGAGCCACGGGAAGAGGGTATCGTAGGTCTTCAGGCGCAGCGACACCCCTGGCGCCAACCCCGAACGCTGTCGCAGGAAATTGCCCAGCACCACCTCCTGCTCGTCCACCGACAGGTACCACAGGTCCACCGGCACGCCCTCGCCCTGCAGCCTGGCGCGCCACTCCTCCATCATCGGCATTTCCTTGACGCAGGGACCGCACCAGGTGGCCCAGACGTTGAGCCACACCCAGCGGTCGCGCGGGAAGGCCGGCAGACTGCCATTGGCGCGGGCCGGCACCACCGGGGGCAACTCCATGGTCGGGGCGCTGGCCGCCGGGAAGGAGACGTCGGTCCATTTGCCCGTCGACACCCCGGCCGCTTCGGGACTGGCCTTGACCGCCGCCACCCGCGACGCGGCGGCCGGATCTTTCTCTTTGGACCCGGCCCCGCAACCGAGGACCAGGAGCAACAGGACTAGAGCTGGCAATCGATCCAGGCGATGAAGGCGGAACGGTTGAGGTCGGCTGCCGAACACGGGGCCTCCGGATGGGAACGGGTCCAGGAGCAGAAATCCTCCTCCAACTGGGCGAACTCCTCACCCAGCCACAACAAACCGACCTCCTTTTCGAGATCGGGGTCGCTGAAACGGGCCTGCAGATGGTCGAGCACCGCCCCGCCCCGGCGCTGGGACAGGTCGCGGTTGTGCTCCACCGAGCCTTCGGGCGAGGCCCGCGACACCACCAGGAAGTAGGAGGCGCCGCGCTGGTCGGCGAAGGCCTTTTCCAGGAGCGCCATGGCCGCCGGATCGAGCTGATCGCTGTCCTGCTCGAACTGGATGATGGCTACCCTTTCCTTGAGGGGCACAAAGAGGGCGTTGAAATCCCCGCTGGACATGGCGGCCACACTCTTGGCCTCCAGCGGCTGGCAGCCACGGCCGCCGCTGGCGCTCACCAGCCCGCAGGAGGTGAGCACCCGGCGCAGGATCGCTTTGAGCGGCCCAGAGCAGTAGCCCTCGTCGGCGGCGCTGGCGACGGCCACTTGGGACGCCTTGCCGCTGTTTTCGGCTAGCCGCGCCGAGGCGGCCCCGACCCAGACCACCACCAGGGCGGAGAGTACGCCCAGGGTCGCCAGGCCGATGATGAAGTGGAGTTTTCCCTGTTTCATGCTTTCACCTCACTGGTCGAGCATGCGGCTCAGCGCGTATTCCAGGCCGAGATCCGTGTCCTCGTCGCACAGCTTCTGATTGTTCACGTAGAGCTGGGGGGTGAGCACCGGCAGCGAGTTGGCCACCACCCAGCGCAAGGAGCGGTTCAGCTTGGTCTTGACATCGGGTTTGCCGATACAATTGCCCAGCTTGGGGAACTTCTTCTTGATCTCCTCGTAGATCCTGCCATTGTCCTCGGCGGCCGCCTCCCGCAGGCGGTCCTGGTTGTCGAAGGCCCACTTGAGGACCTGCGGCAGTTGGTCTCCGGCGCAGAGCAGCGCTTCGCTCACCCCGCAGGCCCCCGGATGCAGGGACTCGCTGACCATCCAGTTGCATTCCTTGTCGAGCGGGAAAAGCACCGCCTCCAGGTCGAGCTGTTTGACCAGGCCGCTGGTCTCGAGGCGCTCGCTGAAGCTCTTGCAGGCCGGGCAGAGCGGGTCGAGCAGTTCGAGGGCCGGGGTGCCACCGTGTGCCGAATGCAGGGCGACCCGCACCTTGTATTTGTCGTCCGGGCTGGCCAGCTGGCCGCAATCCCCCGGGGCGATGTCGTACCCCGGCTTGAGGGCCAGATAGAGGAAGAGGGGCACAAACACGAAGGCCACCCCCTCGCCCAGGTACAGGGCATAGTTCGGTGCGTTGCCCTCGGGGGCCTCCTCAGCGCTGCCGGCGTTGATCAACAGGGCGCTGATGAACACCCCTGCCGAGGCGACGTAGGTGCCCACGCAGAGCTTGCAGATGGCCCCGATGATGGCGTAGGAGATATAGAAATAGATGCCCGAAACCACCACCGGCAGCAGGGTGGCCAGCAGGAGGAAGCGGGTTTCGCGCCGATCCTGCTCCACCCCGCGCAGCCACAGGTCGAGGCCGCGGAAGAAGAGGAAGGCGAAGATGGCCAGGGCCGGCAGGGCGATGGGAATGCCACCCCAGGTCAGGGTGCGCAGCACCGAGGAGTACGGACTCATCAGCACCGTGTGGCAGCCCGAGGTGCCCTGGATGTCCGCCGACTCCAGCCCGGGAATGTAGGAGCAGGTGATGGAATGCACCTGGCGGTCCAGGTGGGCGATGAAGTCGTAACTGGAAAAGGCCGCGAAGACCACGCCTAGGAGAGCGAAGGCCATCAGGGCGAAGACCGAATTGCGCTGGGGGCGATTCACCGGCGTTCCCTCCTCTTGTAAATGCGCCTATAACCAAAGTTTAGCACCCATCTCCCCCGTTGTCAATCAACGCCGCTACCGGCCGGTTGCCGGCCCGCCGACAGCCGTGTTTATTATCTTCTGCGCCGAGAGGACTCGAGACGAGGAGAAAACGTGGAACTGCTGGCCGCCGCCATTGCCGCCAATCTGATCCTGTTATGGGGAGGTATCGCGGTCTTTCTCCGCCTGGTCCCCGCCCCTACCCCCAGGCACTTCCTGGGCCTGGGGGCCTATGCGACCGTGGTGGTGGGCACCATCCTCGGCCTGGTGCTCTTCACCCTGCAGGAACGCCAGCGTGAACACCGCGCCGAGCTGGCCCGCCAGATGGAAACCGTCACCCATCGCCTCGACGAATTGGGGACCCGGCTGGTCCAGCAACTTGAAGAAAAGGCGGACCTGACCGCCTCGGAGTTCGAGATCCGCGCCCGGCTGCAGCACGAAGAGGAGGGCCACCGCCGCACCCAGGAGGAGCTGGCCCAGCGCGATCAGGCCCTGGTGGTGCAAGAGCAACGGAGCCGCGAGTACCAGGCCCAGGTAGATCGCCAGGTACAGGAGCGCTTCCAGCACGAGGAGCAGCGGTACCAGCAACTGGGCAGCGGCCTGGAGCGGCAGCAGGCCCTGCTCGAGAACCTCCAGCGCCAGTTGGCGGGCCTGCAGCAGGGCCTCGCCCAGGCGCTAGCCGGACAGGCCGACCTGGAACGCCAACAGGCGGGGATGGGCCCCCGGATTGAGGGCCTGGGGGCGGCGCAGCAGCGCCAGTCGCAGCAATTGCAGGACCTGCAGGCGCAATTGGCGGTGCTCAACCGCATCAGCAGCGCCGTGGACAGCCTCTATCACTGGAAAAAGAAATAACCGGGGAGCCCGCCATGCGTCCCATCCTCCTTCTGCTCCTGACCCTGCTCCTTTCTGCCTGCGGTAGCCAGACCCCGCCGGCTGGAGATGAGGCCCAGGCCCTGGGCCAGCTCCAGGACGAACTGCGCCAGGCCAATACCGTGATCGACTCCCTCAACTACACCGTCGACGCTTCCAACCAGATCATCGACGGCCTGCGGGCCCAGGTCACGAGCCTGCAGAAGGTCGACGCCCGCCTCTACGACTCGGTGCAGCAACTCTCGGCCGAGTTGCGCAACTGGCGCACCCAGGCCGAGGACCAGCGGGAGCGCAACCAGGCGATGAGCGCCGAACTGGAGCGGCTGCGCCGCGAGAAACATTCGGACCAGCAGACCATCGCCCGCCTGCGGCGCGAGGCCGACAGCCTCAACGCTGCCCTGCTGGACGCCAACGGGGCGCTGCGCCGGCAGGTGGGCCACCTCGACCAGCTCCGGGAGGAACTGGCCCTGGCCCGCAGCGACGCCGACCAGGCCCAGCAGGCCGCCCAGGCGGCCCGGACGGCGGGCAGAGCAGCCCTCTTGTCCGTCCACCTGTATGCCGCCGGCGAGCAGGCCCTGCTCGAACAGGGCTACCTGGAGGCCGGACGCAAGATGTTCCGCCGCACCTACAAGCTGATCAAAGCCCTCGACCCAGCCGACCCCCGCCTGCGCCCGGCGCCCATCGGGCAACCCGTCGAGTTGGAGGGGGACCTGCGGGGCCTGGCAGACCGCTACGGCCGCCTGCGCGAGGGCACCGACTATCGCCAGGAAAAGCTGGAGGGCCGGGTGCAGGTCACCTTCACCAACCCCCTGCTGCAGGGGTCGGAGGTGGTGGCGGTGATGGCGAACTGAGAGCCTCTCCGGTAACCTGCTTTGGCTGCGAGCCCGAGCGAAAACGGGGTTGGCAAGGTGCCTGTCGGATAGGCGCTAGGGCGAGGGGGTTCCGAGCTGGGCCCGCAACTGCTGCTCCAGGGCGTTGAACGCGGCGAGCTCCTGGTTGAGCTTGGCGGCAGCCCCTGGGGTGGGGGCGATACTGGCCAGCAGGCCCAGGCGCTGCGCCTCTTGTTCGAGGGCACCCAGCACCGCTGCGGCCTCGGCGCGACGGCCCAGGCGCAGGTACTCGCCGAAAAGCCGCGCGTATTCTCCCGGTAGCGCCAGGTAATAATCGACCCGCAACTGCAACAGGCGCACCACCTCGGCAGCCTTGAGGCTGTCCACCTGGCCCCCGGCCGGCTCGGGCAGGGCCAATGCCGCCCCCCATTCGGTGTTGAGGCCCGCAATCAGACCATCCCACTGCCCGGCCGCGTCGAGGTACGACTGGCGCTGCGCGCCGGCGGCGACCTCGGCCTGGCGGAAGAGATCGACGCGGCGCCGAGCCGCACCCAACACCAAGTCGCGGGCCGCTGCAGTGTCTTCAAGCACTCGGTACAGCCGGATGAGGGGCACCAGCTCGGCCTGCCGCTGGGGATAGTAGTCCACCTGCGCCTGCAACTGGTTGGCCAGCCGCCGCACCTCGACCGCCAGTCCGCGCAGCAGAGGCTGCCAGAGCCCTGCCTCCAGCTCGGGCATCAACTGGCCGGCCCGCATCAGGGCCTGGCGGGCCGAGGCATAATCCCCGCTGCGGAAGAAGGCCCGCGCCAGGTACCCCCACACCGCACTCTTGGCGGGGAAATCGTTGCTCAGCTGGGCAAAGAGCTGGGCGGCCTGCCCGTACTGGCCCCGCTCGTACTCCTGGCGGGCCTGGTCGAAGGATGCGGCGGCCCCGCTGAGCCGGTACTGGGCGCTGTCGTACTGGGCGGCCTCGACAAAGACCAGCCGCTCGTCGAGGAAGTCCAACTGCGGTCCGGGAGCCTGGGCCGCCAGGGGCGCGGCGAGGGCCAGGAACCAGACGAACCAGAGCGCCATCGCCGCCGACCGCTTCAGATCAGCGAATGGGACTGCCCCCCGTCCACATTGAGGCAGGCGCCGGTCACCCAACTGGCCTTGGGCGAGGCCAGGAAGGCGACCACCGCCGCCACCTCCTCCGGGGTGCCGAAGCGCCCGAAGGGGATGTTGGCGTCGACGAAGGCCTTGATGCCCGCCGGGTCCGCCTTCTGCCGGCGTTCCCAGCCACCGCCGGGAAAGAGGATGGAGCCGGGAGCCACACTGTTGACGCGGATGTTCCTCTTGGCCGCCTCCTGGGCCAGATTCGAGGTCATGGCGATCATCGCGGCCTTGGCGGCGTTATAGGAGATGGGCCCGCCGTTCTCGCGGCCGAAGATCGACGAGATGTTGATCACACAACCGCCGCCCCGCGCCTCGAGCACCGGCAGGGCCGCCCGGGTGACCCGGATCGCCGAGAAGAGGTTCTGGTTGATGGCCTGCAGCCATTCCTCGTCGCTGATCTGGACAAAGGGGGTCCAGACGGCGCCGCCCACGTTGTTGACGATGACGTCGAAGCTGCCGAACTGGTCCTTGGCGAAGGCGACGAAGCGGTCTCCCTCGCCGGGCTGGGTCATGTCGGCAGCCAGGCACTCGACGCGGATACCGGAGGCGCGCAGGGGTTGGGCGGTGGCCTGCAAGGTTTCCTCGGTGCGCGCACAGAGGCACAGCTCGGCGCCTTCGGCAGCCAGGGCCTGGGCGATGCGCTGGCCGATGCCGCGGCTGGCGCCGGTGACCAGGGCCACCTTTCCCTTCAATTCGAGATCCATCGTGTTCTCCTAGGCTAGGTAATTCGTCAACAGACGCTGGGCGTTCTGGTAGGCGATTTTGTCGAAAGCAATACGGGGCAGATCCTGTTCCACGAGGAAGTCCATCAGCCGGGTGTCGAAGTAGTCGCGGCCGAAGAGCAGTTTGTCCTGGAACTCGACGAGGAAGGCCCGCCCGAAGGCCGGGTCGCGGGAGAGGGCGTTGAGCCCGGAGCCGGCCGAGAGGTCGGCGTAGAGGTTGGGGTACTGGCGCAACATCTGCGCCACCCGCCCCCCCGGCAGCACCGGGCCGGCCGGGTACCCCTCGCGCAGGGCGCGGTCATCCCCCGAGATATGGGCCCAGAAACCCGGCGCGTGCCCGATGAAGACCGTGCGCGGGCAGGCCTGCACCGCCCGTTCCAGGGCGTCCATGCTGCCCCCGTACCACCAGTTGGGCCGGGGATAGTTGCCTTTGCCGTGGTCGATGGGGTAATCGAGGTGGATGGTGATGGGCAGCTTCTGCTCGCCACAGAATTCGTACAGGCGCAGGGCATCGGGGTCGTCGAAACTGAGGCGCACCTTCAGTTCGCAGGCCAGGCGCACCCCGTGGATCTCGACGGCGGCCTTGAGCCGGTCGATGGCGTCGGGGCGTTTGGGATGGGGCATATATCCCAGGACAAAACGATCCGGCGCCTCCTTGCCCACCGCCAGCACGTCCTCCAGCGGGATACCTCGGCCGGTGGGCGGCAGGACGGCATGATACTGGGGGGAATACTCGTCCTCGGGCACCTCCCAGGAAAAGAGCCAGAGCTGGTCGATGCCCTGCTCGTCCATGTTGAGGAGGATCTTTTTGGCGTTGAAACCGTGCCAGTTGGGGTGGTTATGTGCGTCGATCAGCATCAACTGTCCTCATCCGTGGCGTGGGGGTACCCGAAAATAACCATCAGGCCACCCCGGTGGAAGAGCCCTGTTTTCCAGGACTTGGTATCACGTGATATAAAAAAGATTGCTTTTT
This sequence comes from Candidatus Latescibacterota bacterium, assembly GCA_020852055.1. Classification (GTDB taxonomy): domain Bacteria; phylum Latescibacterota; class UBA2968; order UBA8231; family UBA8231; genus SICG01. The sequence continues at coordinate 5,127 of JADZBP010000155.1, read as the reverse complement.
GTTGCTTTCCATCACATCTTTTAAGTGAACGCTGCCGATAAAGTAGGTAAAACCAGAACCGGAGGCAGCCCAGAAGATGATGGACCACTTTCTCAACTCCTTGTTGCAGATCGTCATCGTGCTCGATCTGCTCGGGCTGCTGGCCTATTTCGCGCTCAGTGCCCTGAAGCGCCGCAAGCAGGCCGCCGAACCCGTGGCCCTGCCCGCCATGGCCCTGGTCGAGGAGCGCCCGGGGCTCTGGACCCGCTTCCGCCAACGTCTCTCCTTCCGTCCCGGTGGCCAGGAGGATGTGGAGGCCGCTCTCGACAACCTCCGCCGGGTTTTGTACAGCTACCAGCAGGGCCTGGCCTAACTACCTGATTGATTGAGCTTTTGCCTCGGGCTGTTGACTATTCCGGTCAGCGGCCCTTAGTTTTTTTGGGGGCAAAATCGAATATTTATTCTTGTTTTGTGATTTTTATTACGTAAATTCTGACTAAACGCCGCACCTTTCCGGGGGATCTACCGATGAATATCAGCGAACTCAAGGGCAAAAGGGTCATGATGGCCGTATCAGGCGGCCTGGACAGTTGCACCATCACCCACTGGATGAAAGCGCAAGGGGTCGAGGTGGTCGGCTATACCGCCGACCTGGGCCAGCCCGACGAGGAGAACATCGAAGATATCCGCAGTCGCATGCTGGCCTGCGGCACCGCGGAGATGATCCTCGCCGACCTCAAGGACGCCATCAGCCTTGCGGGCATCCAGCTCATCCAGGCCCAGGCCCGCTACGAAGGCGGGTACTGGAACACCACCGGTATCGCCCGCCATGTGGTGGTCGCCGGTATGGTACCGCAGATGCGGCAGCGCGGCCTGACCATCCTGGGCCACGGGGCCACGGGCCGGGGCAATGACCAGGTGCGTTTCCAACTGGCCTCGCAGATGCTCGACCCGCAGATCCAGGTGTACGCCCCCTGGCGCGACCCGGCCTTCCTCAGGACCTTTGGCGGCCGCAAGGAGATGATCGACTACTGCCAGCGCCACGGCCTGCCGATCAAGGCCTCCCACGACAAACCCTATTCCACCGACGCCAATATCCTGGGCCTGACCCACGAGGCCGGGCAGTTGGAAGCCCTCACCACCCCGGCCCAACGGGTGGTTCCGGGTATGGGCGTGTTCCCGGAGAAAGCCCCCGAGCAGGGCGAGCGTTTTGCGGTGCGTTTCGAGAAGGGCGTGCCGGTCGCCATCAACGGCAAAGCGGTCACCCCGCTGCAGGCCATGCAGCAGAGCAATGCCATCGGCGGCCGCCACGGCATCGGCATCGGCCTGCACACGGTGGAGAATCGCTTCGTGGGGATCAAATCGCGCGGGGTGTACGAGGCGCCGGGCATGGAACTGCTGGGCCAGTGTTACGAGTACCTGCTCCAGCTCGTGCTCGACCGGCGGGCGCGGCGGGCTTTCACGCCGCAGACCTCCTTCATCGCCGAGCAGGTGTACCAGGGGTACTGGTTCGACACCGCCACCCAGGCCAGCTGGAAGATGATCGAGCATTTCAACCAGTTGGCCACCGGCACCATCGAGGTGGCTCTGTACAAGGGCAATGTCTCCTTCTGGTCGGCCAGCGAGGTGCCCCATTCCCTTTACCGCGAGGACACGGCTTCCATGGAGGCGGTGGGCGACTTCGACCACCAGGACTCCGAGGGGTTCCTCGGGGTGCTCGGCGTCAGCGCCCGGGTGCTCAATCGCGCCGGGCAGATCCCCCCTCAGTAACGGTACCCTTCCAGGCGGCCCGCCCATTCGGCGAGGGCCGCCTGGGAAGGGGAAAGCTGGTGGTACCCCCCGTAGGTCATGGCGCGCACGATGCCGTACAGGCTGAAGTCGGCGTACACCGGTTGGTCGCCCAGCAGGTACGGGCTGCGGCCGAGCATCACCTCGAAGCGGTGCAGCAGCCGATCGGCCTCGGCGCGCAGCTGCGGCAGGTCGCGCCGCCAGACCTCGATACAGCCCCGGCCGAACTTGCGCTCCTTGTGCCGCACCACCATGGCCCGCTCCCCCACCTCGGTGAGGGAATCGACGTAGAAGGGGTCGACCAGCTTGAAGGTCAGGTCCTCGACGCGGTTCTCGATGAATTCGAGCAGGATCTCGTGCAGGCCGACCGCGCCTGCCGGGAACAGCTTCCCTCCCCCGAATTTCGCCTCCACGTACTCGGCCACGTCCTGGCTGTCCCCGCCGCTTTCGAAGACCACCTCGTCCCCATGCACCAGCACCGGCACCTGGTAATACTGCCCCTGGGTCAGCCGGGCGATGGGGCTGCGGTCCCAACTGGGCACCTCCACCAGGGTGAAGGGCACCCCCAGGGCCTGAAGGGCCTGGGCGATGGCGACATAGAAGGGGCTGTGCCCGAAACCGTATAGGCTCAGTGGCCGCATGATCGGGGTCTCCTTGGTGGGTCAGGGCTGCAGAAGGGGTTCGATATCCCGGAGGATCTCTTCGAGCTCCAGGCGGTCGTACGCATCCAGGCCACCGGGCGCACGCTGGTACACCGAGTCGATGATCCCCCGCCGGTGCAGGATCTCCTTGTACACCGCCACTCCGTACAGCCGCTCGAAGTTGAAGAGCGGCAACAGGCGGTTGAAGAGCGCCCGCGCCCCGAACTGGTCCCCCGCCTCCAGCAGGCGCCACAGCGCCACCAGCACCCCGGTGCTGTGGCAGCCGGGCATATTGCCGGCTGCTCCCCGCCGGTACTCGTCCAAGAGATACACCCCGCCCTGCCCCCCGAAAACCCCCCGGCAGTGTGCCCCCACCGCGGCCAGGGTGGCGCTGATCTGGCGCGGTTCGGGCAGGGTTTCCTCCTTGAGGTACTGGACCTGCGGCAGTTCGCGGCACATCCGGGCGAGCAGTTCCCCGCTCATCGGGGTGCCGATGGGCCCGTTGTAGTTCTGGATACAGATGGGGATACACAGCGCCGCATCGAGGGCCTGGTAGTAGGCGTAGCAGCCGGCGGCGTCCGGGTGCAGCACGTGCGGCGGCATGGACATCACCCCGGCGGCTCCCAGGTCCTGGGCGAAGCGCGCCAACTCCACCGCCGGCAGGGCATGGCCCGAGGTGATGGAGGCCACCACCGGCACCTGGCCGCTCGCCTCCCCCACCACGATCTCCAGCCAGCGGCGCCGCTCCCCGTCGGAAAGGGTGGCAAACTCGCTGGCATTGGCCGGACCCACCAGGCCGGCCGCCCCCGCGGCGATACAGAAACGCACCGTGCGCCGCAGCCCCTCCTCGTCGAGGGCCCCGCTGGCGGTGAAGGGGGTGACAACGATGGACAGGATGCCCCGCCAGGCCTCAGTGGTCATGTAAGGCTCCCTCCCGGCGCAGGAGCCGGGGCTGTGAGGGGTGGATGCGGGCGACCACCTCGTAGTTGATGGTGCCCATCCAGCCGGCCAGGGTTTCGGCGCTGATCTCTTCCTCCCCATCGCGGCCCAGCAGGGTGGCCACATCCCCGGCCACTGCCTGCGGGATATGGGTGAGGTCCACCATCAGCATGTTCATACACACCCGCCCGCGCACCGGCGCCCGCACCCCGCGCACCAGCACATGGGCGACGTTGGAGAGCCGCCGGTCATAACCCTCGTAGTAGCCCACCGGCACGATGCCCAGGCGCGAGGCATGGGTGGTGCGGAAGGTGCGGCCGTAGCCGATGTACGCCCCGGCCGGCACCTCCTTCACCTGCACCAGGCGGGCCCGCCAGGAGAGGGCCGGGCGCAGTTCTGGCACCCAGCCGGCGGCGCGGTCCACGCAGCGCTGCAGGGCCACGGCGTAGGTCTCCTTCGAGGGCCACAGGCCGTAGGCGGCGATGCCCACCCGCACCAGGGAGGCGTGGGTCTCTGGCCAGAGCAGGGTGGCGGCGGAATTGGCGGCGTGCACCATGCCCATGCCCAGGCCCTGCGCGGCAAAGGCGGCCACCGCCTCCTGGAGCAGGTCCTGCTGGCGCTGGGCGTAGCGGTGGTCGGTGGTGTCCTCGATGTCGGCGTAGTGGGTAGTCAGCCCCTCGAGGCGCAGCCCGGGCAGAGCGGTGGCGAAACGGGCCAGGTCGAGGGCGTCGGCCAGGGGCAGGCCCTGCCGGGTGGTGCCGGTCTCGACCTTGAGGTGTACCGGCACGGTCCACCCCTGGTCCTGGGCGGCGCGGGAAAGAGCCCGGGCCAGGTCGCGGTCGTACAGGACCACCCGCGCCCGGGCCTGGACCACCGCGGCGGCCTGATCCGGGAAGACCGGCCCGCAGAGGTAGACCGGCGCGGCGATACCGGCCTGGCGCAGCGCCAGGGCCTCGGCCGGGGCATTGACCACCAGCCAGTCGGCCCCGGCAGCGAGGAATTCGCGGGCGCAACCCCGCAGCCCGTGGCCGTAGGCCTCGCTCTTGACCACCACCCCCAGCAGGCTGCCCGGGCTGAGCTGACGGCGCAGGGCTCCCACGTTGGCGTGCAGCGCCTCGGCTTCGACCTCGCACCAGGAGGCGAACCCGGCGCTGGGGTCAATCGGCATGGCGCGCCTTGAAGGCCTCCACATCGACCACGGTACTGGCGGCGCGAGCCTCCTCGGCGGCAAAGACCATCATGTGGGTGTCGAGGGTCTCCTCCGGGCCGGAGAGAATGAAGCTCGCATCCTGCTTGGCCACGGCGGCGACAAAGGCCTGCATCAGGCCGAAATCCCCGCCCCCGTGTCCCCCGGCCACGGTGCCGTCGCTGGCTTTGGTGTCGATGACCTGGCGCTGGTTGGTGAGGAAATCGAAACACTCGATGGTGGAGCCATCCCCGAGGATCTCGCCGCGGGTGCCGAAGATGCGGGTGCGGCGGTCGCTGCCCTCGTTGAAGGCGGTCATGGTGAAGGAAACCGTGCGCCCGCCCTCGAAGTTCATGTTCACCACCTGGTTGTCCACCACGTCGTTGTCGCAGGCGTACACACAGCGGCCGTACGGCCCGGTGCGCAGGGCTTCGAGCACCGCCGCCTCGGTCTTTTCCGGGGTGAGCACATCCACGGGCCAGCCCCAGCGGCCCTGGGCCACCCGCCCCAGGTAGACGCGTTTGGCCGAGTACGGGCACTCGGCCTCGCAGGCGCAGTCGAGACAGCGCTCGGCGGCCCCGGCGGGTTGCTCCT
>JADZBP010000154.1 GCA_020852055.1 Candidatus Latescibacterota bacterium | reverse complement strand
CCCCGCTGGCGGGAACTCGAATACGGTTTGCGCCGCACCCTGGATCAAGACCAACTGCGCTGGTGTTTCCGCATCTACCGCGCCCCCGCCGGAGCCGGCCGCATCGCCGAGGCCGGCTCCGGCCAGCGCCACGGATTGTGGTTCACCCTCGGAGTGCAGGACCGCCTGCCCTCTTCGATGATGATCAAGCTGTACCAGGATCGCCGGCGCCGGCTGTGGGGCGGCACCTATGGCAAGGGGGCCTGGTACTACGACGGGGCCTATATCCACTCCTTCAACCTCGCCGAGGGGCTGGCCGGCGACAAGCTCTATACCATCGCCGAAGACCAGCAGGGGAGGATCTGGCTGGGAACCGAGGGGCAGGGGATCAGCTGCTACGACGGGGAAACCATCGAGACCTTCACCTCGGCCGATGGCCTGGTGAACGACCGGGTGGATGGCCTCCTGGCGGATCGGCGCGGGCGGTTGTGGCTATGGGCGTACGGTAAGCCGCTGAGTTGTATCGAGGACGGGGTCTGCCGCCCCGTCACCGACAACCAGGGGCAAGCTGTGGAGCAGGTGATCTGCGTGCTCGAAGACCGCCAGGGGCGGCTGTGGATCGGCACTGCCGACCAAGGCGTGGGCTGCCTCGATGGGACCGCGCTGCACCGCTTCACCCAGCGCGATGGCCTGGCCGGCAATCAGGTCCACTGCCTGCTGGAGGACGATCATGGCCGACTGTGGGCCGGCACCAGCAAGGGGGTGGGCTGCTGCGAGGGAAACACCTGGCGCACCCTCACCACCCGCGAGGGGCTGGCCCACGACGAAGTGGTCGCCATCACCGAAGCCCCCCCGGGTTCCCTGTGGCTGAGCGATATCCAAGGGGGCCTCACTCGCTTCAATGGCCAACACTTTTCAATCCATATCGCCAGCACCGGACAACCAACCAGCTTCAGTGCCATGCGCGCCGACCGGCAGGGCCAGCTCTGGCTCTGCCGGGACGACCAGGGGGTTTTCCGCTGGGACGGGGAGCGCCTGGAGCCCCAGACCACCGCCAGCGGCCTGGGCCAGGACCACGTGCGCAGCCTGATCGAAGACCAGGAAGGCAACCTGTGGTTCGGCACCTGGGGCGGGGGCATCAGCCGCTACGACGGCGCCTGTCTGCAGCACTATACCGCCGCCAGTGGCCTGGGTAAGGGACGGGTCGAGGCATTGCTGGAAGACCGGGAGGGGCACATCTGGTTCGGCACCTGGGGCGGGGGGGCCAGCTGTTGGGATGGCCACCAGCTCAGGACCTTCACCACCCAGCACGGGCTGGCCGCAGACCACCTGTGGTGCATCTGCGAGGACCGCCAGGGGCGGATCTGGTTCGGCACCTATGGCGGGGGCGTCAGCTGTTGGGACGGCCACAGCTTTGCCACCCTGAGCGTCGCAGACGGGCTGAGCCACAACAGCGTCTGGTGCATCTTTGAGGATCGCCGCGGCCACCTGTGGTTCGGCACCCAGGGCGGGGGGGCCAGTTGTTGGGACGGCGCGTCTTTCACCGCCCTGACCACGGCCGAGGGCCTGCCCGAAAACCGGGTGTGGGCTATCGCCGAGGATGCGGCAGGGGCGCTGTGGTTCAGCACCTTCGAGAGCGGCGTGAGCCGTTGGGATGGGGAGCGCTTCGAACAGTTCACCACCGAAGAGGGGCTGGCCCACGACCAGGTATGGTGCATGATGAGGGACCGCCTGGGCCGGATGTGGTTCGGCACCTGGGGCGGGGGGGTGAGCTGTTACGACGGCCAGGCTTTCAGGAACTACACTACGGCAGAGGGTCTGGCCGACGACAACGTGCGTTCGATGTGGGAGGACCGGGAGGGCCACCTCTGGTTCGGCACCTATGGCGGGGGGGTGAGCCGCTTCGACGGCCAGGTCTTCCAGACCCTCTCGCGCAAGGATGGCCTGATCCACGACGCCGTGCAGGAGGTGCGCCAGGACCGGGAGGAACGCTTCTGGATCGCCACCGAAGCCGGCGTCACCCGCTATACCCCGCCCCGCACTCCCCCGTCCATACACCTCAAGGACGTGATCGCCCACCAGCGCCACGGGGCCGTGCAGGAACTGCGGGTGCCCGCGGCCCAACCCTTCGTGCTCTTCGAGTTCCAGGGCAGCAGCTTTCTTACCCGCCCCAGCCAGTTTGCCTATGTGTACCGCCTGTGCGGGCACCAGGAAGAGTGGCGCACCACCTACCAGCGGCGGGCCGAGTACAACGACCTGCCCGTGGGCGCCTACACCTTTGAGGTGCGCGCCGTGGACCGCGACCTCAACTACTCCGAGATCCTGGCGGTACAACTGGTGGTGGAACCCAACCCGCAGCAGGACCGCATCGAAGCGCTGACCAGCGAGCTGAGCCACCCCCAGGGCCTGGAGCAATTCGTCGGTCAGAGCGCCGCGCTCAAGATGGTGCTCGAACAGATCCACACCGTGGCCCAGGCCGAGGTCACCACCCTGATCCTGGGCGAAACCGGCACCGGCAAGGGCCTGGTGGCCGGCGCCGTGCACGCCCTCAGTCGGCGCCGCAACCGGCCTTTCATCCACGTCAACTGCGGTGCCATCCCCGACGGCCTGGTCGAAAGCGAACTCTTCGGCCACGAGAAGGGCGCCTTCACCGGCGCCACCAGCCGCCGGCTGGGCCGTTTCGAACTGGCCGACGGCGGCACCCTCTTCCTCGACGAGATCGGCGACCTGCCCCTCGACTCGCAGCGGGTGCTGCTGCAGGTGCTGCAGGAGGGCCTCTTCCAGCGGGTGGGCGGCCAACAGCACCTGCAGGTGGACGTGCGGGTCATCGCCGCCACCAACCGCGATCTGCGCCAGGCCATGCAGCGAGGGCAGTTCCGCGAGGATCTCTTCTTCCGCCTGAACACCTTCGTCCTGAACCTGCCGCCCCTGCGGGAGCGGCGCGAGGACATCCCGCTCCTGGTGCACTATTTCGCCGAGCAGTTCGCCCATCACCTCAACCGACGCCCCCCCCATATCGCCCCCCGGGCGCTGGAATCCCTCGCCCGGTACGACTGGCCCGGCAATGTGCGCGAACTGGAGCATCTGGTGCAGCGCGCCCTGCTGGTCAGCCGGGGCGACACCATCCAGTTGGAGGATCTCCTGTTGGGGGGCCCGCCCGCCATCTCCACGCCCTCCCGCACCGCCGCCGGCGCAACCCGTTCCCTGGACCAGCAACAGCACCAGGCCGAGGAGGAGGAGCGGCTCCTGATCACCCGGGCCCTGGAAGCCACCAACTGGATCATCTACGGGGACCGCGGCGCCGCCCGCCTGCTCGACACCCACCCCGAAAAACTGCGCCGCCGCATGCGCACCCTCGGCATGAAGCGCCCACCCCGCACCCGCTAGATCAGCGATATCAGACGAAATATCGTCTGTTTTGCACGATTTGATCCAACCAGATTAGAATCAAATCTATAGCTGGGCTACAGCTCCCATTTTTCGTGCATCTAGCACGACTTCTGCCCCCAGCGCGTCCGCTTTGCCACCCGCCTTGTTTTGGCCATAAACTCAATCCCGCCAATCTTTTGTCCTCAGATTTCTCCGCCCGGCGCATCCTGGTACAGTTCCTGCATTGGGTGGAGTCCTTGGGTTCTGGAGGATAACACCGGGATGATCCGTCTTAGCGAGTTGGGATGTGAAACTGAAAGGGTGTGGGTCAAGGTGGAGGGCACCCTCACCCGCGACACCCTGCCGATCCTGGCCCAGAGCCTGGCAGACCAGCAGCAGCGCGGGATGCGAGAGGTATTACTCATGGCCGACGGGGTGGTCTCCATCGACCGCCTGGCCCTGGAGGCTTGGCTGCGGGAAACCCCGCCTCAGGTCGAGTTTTGCTTCGTCACCTCGCGGGTGGTGCTGCACCAGTTATTGACCAGTTGCGGTGTAAGGGTGGTTTCAACGTAGTCCCAACCTATCAAGGGAGGTTCTCCATGCGTCAAACCTTTGCGGTGCTGACCGGGGCCCTGCTGCTGTGCAGCCAGGCTTTTGCCGGCGGCCAGAAGTGGGAGCAAAAGGTGGACTCGGATGTGCGCTTCAAGCTGATCCATGACAGCGGGCTGATCGTGGTGGGCACCACCACCACGGCCTACGGCTTCAACCCGGAGACCGGGGAACAGAAGTGGAAGATCGAAAATCTGATGAAGAACTACGACCCGGAGACGGTCAAACCCCAGCCGGGTTCGGAATACATGGTCTATCTCTATAAAAAAGGCATCATGGATGTCAGCCCCTCGGTGCGCTGCCTGAACATCCTCACCGGGGAGCAGATGTGGGAGGTGGATCTGTTCGGGGGGGTCCCCGATGAATTGATCCCGCAGCTCTCTACCGCCTTCGGCATCCAGGCCAAAGCGGACGAGGGCGCGTCCCTGGGCATGAACCTCATCCAAGCGGTGATCGACGACGCCGAGCGCGATCAGTTCCTGCTGGGTACCTACAGCGGCTTTTTCCTGACCGTCGGCAAGAAGGTCACCTTCCGGGGCAAGACCATGGTCAACGGCAAACCCAAGAACATGCCGGGTGGCATCCTGGCCGTGGACAAGAAGACCGGCAAGGTCAAGTGGGCAGCCCCGATCCCCGAGATGACCGGCAAGGTCAAGGCCAAGGTCTCCTACTACTGGAGCTACCCGCAGCTGATCGGCGACCAGGTGCTGGTCGACTGGGCCGGGGTACACGTCTTCAACCTGAAGGACGGCTCGCTGGCCTGTGCCGCGCCCTTCGATCGGGAGAATATGCAGGGGGCCAACGCCGCCACCGTGATCGACAAGGGGGTGGCCTATGTCGCTTCTGGCGGCCAGTTGAGCGCCGTGGACCTCGCCACCGGGCAGCTCAAGTGGCAGACCAAACCCGACAAGGACGTCGCCTATACCGAGATCTCCGTGGCCGGCGACAAGGTGGTCGCCAAGCGGGGCGGCACCTTCACCGACGCCAAGGGCAAACCCAAGGTCCTGACCTACGGCCTGGATGTGCTGGACAGGAACAGCGGGGCGCCGGCCTTCGACTCGGAGAAGCTGCACAAAGCCAAGGACCGCCAGATCGCCGACATGACCAACGTGCTGGTTGACGGCAATATCGCCTACTACGCCACCCAGCACAGCCTGCGGGCCTTCGACCTGGACAAGCTCGACTATAAGTACGTCGTCGCTCTGGGCGAGGATCAGGGCAACTTCGACGGGGCCAAGTCGGTCTCCAGTTCCGGCGACGGCAAGCTCTATGTGCTGATGAAGCAGAGCACCAAGGCCTTCAACGCCGCTGATGGCAGCCAACTGTGGTCCAAGACCTTCGAGCCGCCCAAGGTCAGCGCCCTGGCCCTGGCCATGCTGAATACCCTCAGTGCGGCAGCGGCCCAGCAGCGGGCCAACAGCAGCATCACCGGCCGGGCCACCTACCGCGTCTACCACGGGGCCGACTTCTACCAGGCCCGCGCCGCTGCTTCGGACCAGTACAACTATGTCATGGCCCAGGAGAACGGCAAACCCACGGTGGTCGGGGTGAATCTGAGCACCGGCAAGGACGACCGCCGGGCGGTGATGGACAAGAAGGAAGCCGATTATATCGTCGGCGAGCGCTTCGGCATCCTGCTCAACGTCGAGAAGAAACAGACCGTGCAGGCCTACGACCTGAACGAGTAGTTTCTCCTCGCACCGCGGCAAAAAAAGGGGGTGGTCCCGGAATACCGGGGCCACCCCTTTTAGTTTGTTGCCCGCCAGATCTCAGTCGTCGGGCGCCACGTGCCAGGGCATCATCTTGGGCACAAAAACAAGGCCCCAGACCACCGCCCCGGTCAGCCAGTACCCGGCCGCCATGTGCAACATACCAAAGTAGTAGTCGAGGAAAAACTCGGCGCTGACCCGCGTCAGCAGGGCCAGCGCAAAACAGAGGGTGAGGGTGGCCAGGGGCCAGGTATTCTGATCCCAGTAGCGCTCGAAACCACAGTGGGCGGCGATCACCCGGGTGGCAATGACCAGGGTCATGGAACCAAAGCCACCGACAAAGGTCAGGTGCAGGGCCTGCAGCTCGTGGTCGGGGAACAGGCCGTCCAACCACAGGCCGCCGGGCACACACCAGAAGGAGAACCACAGCAGATACAGGTGCCAGAGCCGGCGCGCCGGCGGCCGCCAGATACCCACCACCGCCACCAGGTACAGGGTCACCACCACCGCCCGCAGCAGTCGGCCCGCCTCGACCGACCCGCCTGCTTCGATCAGGAACCCGGCCACCAGCAACATGCCGGTCAGCCCGAAGGCCCCCAGCCGGCGGGCGGCCACCGGGCCCTGGGTGACCGGGTCCTCGCGGCGCCCGTACAGCAGCCGCGGCCCCAGATAGCTGCCCACGGCCATGATCAGCCCCAGCAACAGCCCCTGCTCCAGCAGGCGGCGGCCCAGATCCGGATACTCGGGCAGCGGCCACCCCAACAGCAGGGTCCCGGCCAGCCCGCAGCCCAGGCCAAAGGCCACGAAGACAAAGGCGGGAGGAGGATTGTCGCCGCGGCGCACGAAGCGCCGGCCGGCGAACACCAGCAGGAAAAGGAGGGTGGCCAGCAGGCCGCCCAGCGACCAGGGCTGCTCCCCCAGGTAGAGCCCCACCGCCCCGCTCAACAAGAGCAGCACCGCCAGCACCAATTCCCAGGGCCGCGTGCCCGGGGTTTCGAGGAAACGCGGCATGGAAGTCATCAGGAAGCCGGCGGCAAAAGCCAGCTCGAATCCCTGGATCTGGAAGAGGCCGTGGTAGAACCCCGAGTAGGTGGGAATCCACCCGAAGTAATACCACAGCCAGTGGGAAACCCCCACCAGACTGCACAGCCATCCCAGGATAAAGAACACCCGGAAGGGCTCGGCGCAGAGCACCTGGAGGTAGGAAGGTCGGTCAGCCATTTCAGCCCATCGCGAATTCCCGCGGCGACAGCGGCGGGGAGAGGACCCCGAGGACCTTTCCCTGGGGAGCGGTGGGGTAGGGAAGTCCGCGTGGTCGGGGGACGGGTAGCGGAGCCAGAGCGAGCGAGGGGGAAGGACGCGCCTTGGGAAAGGTTCTGAGCGGGTCCCTCCCCGACGCTCCTAGTACCGCGCGTGATGCGACTCAGCCGGCGCCTGGTACCCCACCTTCAGGTGCGGGGTGTCCAGCTTCTTGTTGCCCTGCACCTTGGAGTCCAGGCAGCTCTCCAGCGCGCCGCTGACGATCAGGGTGCGCTCGGCCGGGAAGGGCGCTTTACCGGTGTAGATCATCTCCACGATCTTGGCCACCAGGCAGGCCGAATAGGTGACGTTGGGCACCGGGGTGAGGAAGAACTGGTTCGACACCGGCAGGTCCTGGCCCTTGAGCTTGGCGGCAAAGCAGAAGTCACTCACCGCCCCGTTGAGCATCAGCAGGGTGGTGCGCAACCCATCGTTGTGCTCGATGAAATAGGCCGCCGGCTCCTTCACCAGTTTGGGCAATTCGCCGTTGCCCAGCAGATCCTGGGTCCGCCCGTCCTCGATGGTCAATCCCTGCGGGCTGTCGCTGCGCGAGAGAGCCGCCTCCAGCAGCGCCTTGGACCAGCGCCCGTCCTCACCGGCTTTCCACACCTCGTCGCCCTGGATCAGCTGCACCGACTTGACCCCGGTCTCGCCGCCCTGCCGCCGCTCGATCATACACTGCATGGCTTCGAGGGCATGGTAGTCCATGGGGTCCGAACCGCCCACCCCCACCATCAGCGCCTCCTCGATCTGGCAGCCCAGGGGCAGCTCCAGGTCGGGCAGGCGCCAGGTCACCGGCAGGGAGGAGCCGGCCAGGATGGGGAACTTGAGGCGGTGGCCGTCGTCGACCATCTCCTTGGCCTTGGCGAAACTGTACGACAGATGTTTGTCGTTGTACACCGGCACGGCGCGGCCGTCCTGCTCGAAGACCTTGACGCACTCCTTGAAGAACTCGTAGCGCGGGTACTGGATCTGGCCCTTCTCGTTTTTCGGATAGTCGCCGTGTTCGCCGATGATCAGCACCGCGTCCACGGCGAGCTTGTCGCCGCCGCAGCGCAGGGCCTCGGCGATGGTGGCATAGACCTTGAAGCCGAACTCCCGCGCCCGGTCCACACTCTGGTCGCCGGCCGGCTTCTGGTCCACATAGAGGGAGACGATGGGGGTGTTGGGCCGCTCCCAGCGCCCGCCGTAGGGATACCCCACGACAAAACGATCGGCGAAGTGCTGGGCGTGGGACAGATAGGTGTAGACGGTCGCGATGACCGCGATGCGTTTGGGCTCGGTGTAATTCATCATGTCCTCCAGAAGGTCGATTCTTTGGGCGCGGTGTACTCCACCTTCAGGTGCGGGGTGTCGATCCGTTTCTGCTCCTGGTGCAGGCTGTCCACCCCCGCCTCCACCAGACCGCCGGTCAAGAGGGTGCGCTCCACCGGGTAGGGGGATTTGCCGGTGAGGATCAGGGTCTCGATGTGATTGACCTGCGGGCTGAAGAAGTTGGCCAGGCTGCTGCGGGCCGGCGGCATGGGCAGGTACATCTGGGTGGAGAAGGGCTCGGCCTGCCCCTTGATCCGCCCGGCGAAGTTGAAGTCCTGGATCAGGCCGTTGAGCAGGACCATGGTCGATTTGAGCCCGTCGTGGTGTTCGTACTGGTAGGCGATGGGGTCCTTGACCAGCTGTTTCAGCTCGTCGATGGTGGGATAAGTGTCGTTGAAGCCGGCCCGGCCCGGAGTGATGGTGTGGCTGCGGGAAAGCCCGGCCTCGAACAACTCGCGCGACCAGACCCGCTCGTGGTGGGCCTTCCAGAAATTGTCGCCGCGGTAGGCCTGCAGCCACTTGACCCCGCTTTCGCCCCCTTTGCGCCGCTCCACCATACACTGCAGGGTCTCCAGGGCGTGGAAATCGTAGGAGTCCACCCCGCCGTATCCCACACACATGCCCTCCTCCACCTCGGCCCCCCAGGGCAGGTCGAGGGCCGGGGTGCGCCAGGTTACCGGCAGGGAAGAGCCGGCCATGAAGCCGAAGCCAAGCTCCTTGGAGAGGTCGTACATCTCCTTGGCCCACTCCCATTTCCAGGAGAGGTGTTTGTCGTTGAAGACCGGAACCGAGCGGCCGTTCTGCCGGAACACCGCGCAGATCTGCTTGAAGAACTCGTAACGCGGGTACTGGCGCTGTCCCTTGGCGTTGGTCTGGTAGTTGCCGTGCTCCCCGACCAGCACCACCCCGTCCACGGCCAGCGAGGAAGTGCCCAGGGTGAGGGCGTCGGCGATGGTGGAGTAGATCTTCATCTGGGGGAAGCGACAGGCCCGACCGGCGCTCAGGTCGTTCTCGGGGTTGACCTGGTCCACGTAGAGCGAGACCACATCCATGGGCGGGCGATGGTGCCGGCTGTTCCAGCCGTACCCCTCCAGGAAGCGGTCGACGATATGCTGCGCGTGCGAGTACTTGTGATAGACGGTGGCGATGGCCGCCACCTTGGGTCGCTTGGCCATAGATCAGTCCTCTGTATTTAGAGCCCCAACTCCGCCGCCGACTCCCGCATTGCCGCGATCACCTCGGCGATGACTTGGTCCAGTTCCATACCCATCATCGCCGCCCCGCGCAGGACCACCTCGCGGTTCACCCCGGCGGCGAAGCCCTTATCCTTCCACTTCTTCTTCACCGAACCGACCTCCAGGTCGCTGACGCTGCGCGAAGGCCGCACCAGGGCGCAGGCGGTGACCAGGCCGGTCAGTTCGTCGATGGTGTAGAGCGTCTTCTCCAGCCGGCTCTGCGGCTCCACTTCCGTGCAGATGCCCCAGCCGTGGGACAACACCGCCCGCACGTACTCGGCGGGCCAGCCATTGACTTCGAGCAGTTCTTCTGTTTTTTTGCAGTGTAGCTCCGGGTAGCGCTCGTAGTCCAGGTCGTGGACCAGGCCGATCACCCCCCACTTCTCCTCGTCCTCCCCCCACTTGCGGGCCAGATAACGCATCACCGCCTCGACCGCCTTGGCGTGGTTGATCAGCGAGGGGTTGCTGTTGTGCTGGAGCAGCAGGTCCAGCGCTTCGGCGCGGGTAGGGGTTTGTTCCGGCATGGGCTCCTGCGGGGAAAGGGTTCACAGAAATTAAACGCGAACGGGCCATGGATCAAACATGGATTCCATAGAACCACTGCAGGGCTTGCTTTCGGGCCTGGGCCCGGCCAGCGTCATCGTGCTCTCCATCATCGACTCGGCGGGCATGCCCACCTTTGGCGGGCCGGACGCGCTGCTGCTGCTCATGGCCCCCAACCTCTCCCTGGTAACCGGCCTGTGGCTGCTGGCCGGCACCATCGCCGGGTCGGGCCTGGGCTGCCTGATCCTCTACTACGTGGGGCGCCGCGGTGGCGAGCCGCTCCTGGCCCGTTTTGGCGGCGCCGAAAAACGGGAATGGGTGCGGGAAAAGCTGCAGCGCTACGACTTTGCCGGCATCTTTGGCGCCGCCATCGGTCCGCCGCCCTTCCCCACCAAACTCTTCGTGCTCTCGGCCGGGGTGCTGGGCATGAAGTGGCAGCGCCTGCTGCTGGCCGTGATCCTGGGCCGCACCCTGCGCTACGGCGTGGCCTGGTACCTGGGCCTGCACTACGGGGCCCAGGCCGCCGAACTCCTGAGCCAGCACTATCTGGGCATCTTCATCGGCATGGTTGTCCTGCTGGCCCTCATGCTGCTGGTTCCCCTGCTGGGAAGATACTGGTCCCGTCCCCGCAACCCCTCCTGAGCTTCCCCCTCACAGCCCCGCCTGCCCGAACTCGGCGAATACCTCCGGCGGCAGGGGTTCCAGCACCGCCGCCACGTTTTTCTCCAGCTGCTCGATATTCAGGCTGCCGATGGGATTGCCGTGGATGCGCTGCTCGCGCAGGCAGAAGTGCAACGCCAGCCGCAGCAGCGGCACCCCCCGCGCCTCGCACCAATGGCGCATGGCCTCGGCCCGTTCGTGGTCCTGGCCCCATTTCTCGCGCGGCACAAACCGCTCCACCGGCGCGCCGGTGAGGTACCCGCGCATGATGGACCAGCCGTTGAGCACCCCCAGGCCGGCAGCGGCAGCGGCGGGCAGGATGTCCTCGGCGGCGCTCTGCCGCAACAGGTTGTAGTCGCTGAAACAGAGCAGCGCGTCGATGCGGCCCGAGGCGATGGCCTGCAGATGGAAGGGGTGGGGGTTCATGCCGTACCCGATCCAGTCCACCCAGCCCCGCTGGCGGGCCTGCTCCAACCCTTCGAGGGTGCCGCCCACCTCCAGGGTGGGCTCGATGGCCGGCGGGTCGTGCACAAAGAGCACGTCGAAACGCTCGATGCCCAGGATGCCCAGCTGGTCCTCCACATCGGCCAGCACCCGGGCCGCCGAATAGTCCGGGGTGCCCTGCCCGTACCCGCCCCACGGGGCCCCGCTGTGGCAGCAGACCCGGCCGCTGATGACCAGTTCCTCGCGTTTCACCACCCCCTGCTTGATGGCCACACCCAGCTTGCGCAGCGAATCCCCGTAGCAGCGGGCGCTGTCGAAGTGGTTGACCCCCAGGTCCACGGCCCGGCGGATCAGGGCGCAGGCCTGCTCGTCGCTGACCGGGCCAAAGTTGTTGCCAAAGCCCTGGGTGCCAAAGGGGATTACCGGGATACTGAGCCCGGTCTTGCCCCAGCGCCGCCGCGGGCAGCCCTTCTTTTTTAACTCCATCACCTCACCCTCCTCTGGGATTTTCCTGCAATATAGGCCCCCTGGTCCGCCCTATCAATCTTTGGGGCGGAAGCGCCGGCGCGTGTTATCTTAGGGCCCATGACCGGAACCGGACAGGCTTTCACCCTCAGGGCTTTTGCCGTGGGCGCGCTGGGCGCGTTGACCATCGCCGTGGGCGATCCCTATGCCACCATGGTGCTGCGCGGCTCCTACATGGCCCTCGACTTCAGCACCCCCGGCGCCCTCTTCCTGCTGCTGATCCTGGCCGGCTGCCTCAACCCCCTGCTGCGGCGCCTGGCCCCGGCCTGGTCCCTGGCGCCGGGTGAGTTGCTGGTGGTCTACATCATGATGACCACCGCCTCGGCGGTCTCCACCATGGGGCTGGTGGCCTATATGCTGCCCCTGCTCACCGCGCCCTTCTACTTCGCCACCCCGGAAAACAACTGGGAGAACCTGATCCAGCCGCACGTACCCGGCTGGATGGTGCCCCAGGGCCCCGAGGTGGTCAAGGGATTCTACGAGGGAGCGGCCCTGGGCCAGGGGGTGCCCTGGGCCGCCTGGGTGCCCCCCCTGCTCCACTGGGCGGTGCTGCTCCTGGCCCTCTACGTGGTGATGGTCTGCGCCATGGTGCTCCTGCGCCAGCAGTGGGTCGAACACGAGCGCCTGCTCTACCCGGTGGCCCAGGTGCCCCTGGAGATGGTGCGCGACCAAGCCGGGCACGTGCTGCCGCCCTTCTTCCGCAACCCGGTGATGTGGGCCGGCTTCGCCCTGCCGGTGGTGGCCAGCACCCTCCAGGCCCTGCACGCGTACTTCAACTTCCTCCCCCCCGCCGAACTGGTCGCCATCCTGCCCTTCTTCCGCAACACCGTGTCCCTGGTCTGCCGGATCAGCTTCCCGATGATCGGTTTCTCCTACCTGATCGACCTCGATATCGCCTTCAGCCTGTGGTTCTTCAACCTGCTGGCCCACCTCCTCCAAGGGGTGATGAATGTCCTGGGCATCGGCAGCACCGAAAAACTGGCCCCCTTCGGGGCCTGGGAAAAACCCATCCTGGCCCATCAGGCCACCGGCGCGATGGCGGTGCTGGTGCTCCTGGGCCTGTGGGTGGCCCGGCCGCACCTGAGGGTGGTGTGGCGCCAGGCCCTCAGCGGCGGCGGCGCCCAGCCCCGCGAGTTGCTTTCCTACCGCGCCGCGCTGCTGGGCCTGGTCGGCGGCCTGGGGGTGATGGCCCTGTGGCTGTGGTGGGCCGGCATGCCTCTGTGGGTGGCCTCGCTCCTGGTGGTGATCGCCCTGCTGGTTTTTGTGGGATTGACCCGCGTTGTGGTCGAGGCGGGCATGGCCGAAGCCATGTCGCCCCTGATCGCCACCGCCGTGCTGGTCTCGGGGCTGGGTTCGACCCTGCTGGGGCCGGCGGCCATGGTGAACCTGGGCTTCGTCTATGTCTGGCAGGGGGACCTGCGCACCTTCCTGATGGCCTCCTGCGCCCACGGCCTCAAGCTGGGGGAACACCTGGGCCAGCGGCTGCGGCCGCTGCTGTGGGCCATGGGCCTGGCCCTGCTGCTGGGCGTGGTTGCCTCGACCATCACCCTGCTGCACCTGGCCTATCAGTACGGGGGGATCAATCTCAATGCGTGGTTCTTCGGACCGGGCTGCCAGATGCCCTTCGCCTTCATCGCCGACAAACTGAACACCCCCACCGGGCCCAACTGGGAGGGCTGGACCCACACCGCCACCGGCGCGCTGGTCATGGGATTGCTGATGCTGGCCCGCCACCAATGGCCCTGGTGGCCCCTGCACCCGCTGGGTTACCCCATGGCCGTGACCTTTATCACCGACCAGATCTGGCTGAGCATCTTCCTCGCCTGGCTGATCAAACTGGCGGTGGTCAAGTACGGGGGCCCGCAACTCTACCACCGCACCCGCCCTTTCTTCCTGGGGCTGATCGCCGGGCAGTTCGCCGTCGCCGGCCTGTGGCTGGTGATCGACTACCTCACCGGCATGACCGACAACGTGGTGTTCTGGATCTGAGCTTCAGCCGACGGGGGTGACGCCTTTTTTGAGGATGATATTGCCGTACTTCGCCGTGTCGCCGGTCATCACCACCGCAAAGGCGGCGCGGGTCTGCTCGTAGAAGGCGAAGCGCTCCACCCGGGCGATGGGCGGGGTCCGGGGCCAGTGGCGGTCCACGGCCTGGCGATAGCTGGCTTCCACCGCCGGGTCGAGGGTGTCGCCCGGCGTGGCGGCCATCATAAAGAGCGGCGAGGGCACATAGGCATCGAGGGCGAAGAGGGGTAGGATGGCGTCGAGCAACGGGGCGATGCGCAGACCGTCGGCCCGCAGGATGCGGGCATTACACGACTCGCCGGGGAAATGGGCGTCACCCAGCACGATCTCGTCGCCGTGGCCCATGCGGTACAGGGTGGCGAGCAATTCGGGGCTGAGCAGGGGAGAAATGCCGATCAACATGGCCGGGCTCCTTTTACCGTAAATACCCTTGGGCTGACGCTATGCTTCCACCGCCTCGACCACGGCGTTGCGGCCCTCCAGTTCCCAGGTTTCGTTGAACACCGTGGGCCAGGGGCGGGGCGGCGGGTAACCCGGAGGCTGTTTGGCCGGGTCGGCCAGCTCCAGCCGGTCGCGGCCGCGCGGCTGGTCGAGCCAGGCCCGCTCATGCGGGGCGGCCTCCACCTCACGGCGCAGCAGGAACTCCACCCGGTCGAAACGCGAGAAGGCCGCGTGGGCCAGAAAGACGCGCTGGACCGTGCTGCCATCCCAGGTGGCCAGGTCGGGCAGCAGCACCGGCCCGGTGCACACCTGAAACTCCCCGTCAGCCACATTGAGGTTCATGACATTGACCGGGTACTCCAGCTCCACCTCCAGCCCGGTCCTGCGGTCGGTATAACAGCTGCGGGCGTTGAGCGCCGCCCCGGCCAGGGTGGCCCGGGCGATGGACGCCGCCTCGGGCAAAACCTTCTCCCCGGCAAAGGAACGCAGGTTCAGCTGCCAGTCGCGAAAACCCCGGCTCAGCGGGGTGGCCTGCGCGGCCTCAGCCTCGGTGCTGGGTCGGCGGGCGAGGGGCAGGCTGTGGGTAGCGCTGAAGGCCAGGCGCCATTCGGCGCTGGGGATCTGGAAGAGGTTGGTGTCGGCGATGGTGTACTCGGTGTGGCAGGGCGCACCCAGGAAATACTCGCCAACCTGGCGGCCCTGCTGGTCGCGCAGCCGGCAGCAGGCGTCCAGGTCAAAACGCACGTGGTACACCTGCCCGGGTTTGCCGACGAAACCGCCGGCCCACTTGTAGTAGGGGTCGGGGGTCCAGGGGTGGATCTGCCAGGTGAAGGTGGAGCGGGGAAAGTTGATCATCGCCGCCTCTCAGGTTTTGGGCAGGTTGGCCTGCCAGCGGGCCTGCCACGCTTCCCAGTTCTCCACCTGGGCCGGGTCCGGGCTGGCGGCCAAAAAACAGGGATAGTGGACGTTGAACTCGTCCCCCATCTTGTGCCAGTCGAAGGGCTGGCCGGCAGGTGAGTAGCGCAGGTCGATGCTCCAGCGCACCTGGTCGGAGTGGTTCTCGCCCGAGGCGTGCAGGGTGTGGTTGTGGAAGAACATCACGTCCCCCACCCCCATGGGTTCGTCGACGATCTGGCCGTAGCTGCCGATGGGTTCGACCGGCTCCTGGTGGTTGTTCTGGTTGGCCCGGGCCGGGATGCGGCCAAAGCGGTGGCTGCCGGGCACCAGCTTGAGGCAGCCGTTGCGCGGGTCCACGTCCACCAGCGGCATCCACACCGAAAGCACCTGCAGATGGTCGGCCACCACCCCGCCGTAGTAGAAGCTGTCCTGGTGCCAGGCCAGGGTGGTGCTCAGGTCGCCGGGAGCCTTGGGCCGCACCCAGAAATCGCCATTGGCGGTGATGGCCGGGCCGATCAACGCCGTGGCAATACCGGTGAGACGCGGGTCGGTGTACAGGTCGTAGATCACCCGGTCGAGTATGTCGTGCCGGCCCCAGACTGTCAGGTGCGGGGCCGCATGCGGGTGGCGCGTGTACTCGGCAAAGACCCGGGCCCAGCGCCGCTCAAAGGACTCCCCTTCGTAGCGCTGCCCGATCAATCCCTGCCCGTGCAGCTGCTCCACCCGCCGGTCCACCGAGCGGGCGATGACCTGCCGCACCGGGACCAGGGTCTGCTCGTCGAGCAACTGGCGCACCACCACATATCCGTCCCGCTCGAAGGCCGCTTTCTCGGCAGCGCTGAACATCCTCCTCCTCCTCAATAAAGGGCGCGGTACAGGCGCTGGGGATAATCACCCACCGCCGGGTGCTGCCGGCCCAGCAGGTGGAAGAGGGCGGCCATGCCCTCGCGGGCGGCGCCGTTGCGGAACTCGCGCTTGCGCTCGACGATGGCCAGCCATTCCTGCAGCGCGGTGGCGTAATCCCCCTCGGCGGCGGCGCAGCAGGCCAGGCCGTAGCGGGCCTCCAGATCCTCGGCATCGGCCAGCAGGCGCTGGGCGCAGGCGGCCCGCCCCCCGGCCTCGCGGGCAAACTGATAGACATCGATGAGCTTGAGCAGGGCGCGGGCCTGTTCCAGTTCGGCCGTGCCCTCCTCGATGCGCTCGGCCAACTGGCGCACGGCCTCGAAGTCGCCCTGGTGCAGGCGCACCCGCGCCAGGCCGAGCAGGGCCTGGTTGTTCTCGGCCTCGGCGGCCAACTGCTCTTCGAAGAGCTGGGCCGCCCCTTCCAGATCCCCCTCCTCCAGCAGCATCTTGCCGCCCTGGATCAGATCCTCACCCTCGTCCTCCTCCCCCTCGGCCTTGGGCATTTCCGGCACCAGGGGTTTAAGCAGGGCCTCGATCTGGGCCTTGGGCAGAGCGCCGGTGAACTCCTGCGCCAGCCGGCCCTCCTTGACGATCTTGACCGCCGGGATGCCCTGGACGCGGAAGATCTGCGCCAGCTCCGGGTTTTCGTCCACATTGACCTTGGCCAGGGCGACCCCTGGTCCCAGGGCCTTGACCACCTCTTCGAGGGCTGGCCCCAGGGTACGGCAGGGGCCGCACCAGGGCGCCCAGAAATCCACCACGATGACCCGCTGGTGCGAGGCCTCGATCACCTCCTTCTCGAAATTGGCGGCGTCGACGTCGAAAATCTGCGGCTTGAGATTGGTGCTCATCGCTGTCTTCTCCTCGGTTACTGCGACTGTCCCCGTCCCAGCACCCGCCATTTATCGACGATCTGGCCCTGGCGCATGGGGTGGGTGTATTCGTACAGGTTGGTGGTCATCTCTCCGTGCAGGGGGATAAAGGAGAGTATTTCTCCAACCCTGAATTTATGCGCCGACTGGGTGATGTCCACATGCCCGTGCTCTATGGACACCCCCTTGATCCAGATCTCCGGGTGCTCCAGGCAGTAGCCGTAGGGGGTGGGCGGATAACTGGTAAAGGCCTTGATGCCCCCGTCGACGATGATCTGCCCGGGGACCTGGGTGCTGACCACCGTCACCACCACCCGCACCGGGCAGCGGTCCGGATGCAGGTCCTCGCGCCGGCCCACCCGGGTCATGCCCTCGAAGACATAGGAGCCGATGCGGGTCTCGGTGCAGTCGAGGGATTTGCAGAAGGCCTGGCTGCCGGTGCCGCCGTTGCTGACCATGCGCAGGGGCAGGCCGGCCTTTTGCGCCCGGTCGCGCACCTCGGCGAAATAGGGCGCTACCCCCGCGCCCCCGGCATAGGTCATCACCCCCATGAAGTCCAGGCCCGGCAGCCGGTCGATGTGCTGGGCCAGTTCCACCGTCTCGCGGGGGGACTGGGTCCCGCAGCGCCCGCCCCCGCAGTCCATCTCGACGATCACCCAGATGGTGCAGTCGTCCTTCACTGCCTGAGCCGAGAGCCCTTCCACCGTGGCCGCCGAATCCGCCGCCACCGTCAGCACGGTGCTGCTGCCCTTGATCAGACGGGTCAGCCGCTCCAGCTTGGGCTTGCCCACAATATTATAGGGAATGAGGATGTCGGGGATGCCAGCCGCGGCCATCACCTCGGCGTCGCCCAGCTTCTGGCAGGCGATGCCGATGGCCCCGGCGGCCATCTGCAGGTGGGCGATCTGCGGGGTGCGGTGGGTCTTGGTGTGGGTGCGCAACGGGATGCCGATCCGGTTGCAGTCGGCCTGCAGGTCGCGGATGTTCTTCTCCAGGATGTCCAGGTCCACCACCAGGGCCGGGGTATCCAGTTCGGTGAAGTGCATACTCAACTCCTTCCGGTGAAAAGGTCCAGGTACTGGCGGGCGGTCCGTGCCCAGGAATACTCGGCGCGCACGTAGGCGCGGGCCTCCTCCGCCTTGGCCTGCCGCTGGGCCGGATCGAGGCCGTAGTAGGCGTGGATCTGATCGACAAAGGCCTGGTACTGGCCGGCGGGGATCAGATACCCCCCGCAGCGGGTGCTCTCCACCAGCGCGT
Organism: Candidatus Latescibacterota bacterium; assembly: GCA_020852055.1. Classification (GTDB taxonomy): domain Bacteria; phylum Latescibacterota; class UBA2968; order UBA8231; family UBA8231; genus SICG01. The sequence continues at coordinate 20,935 of JADZBP010000154.1, read as the reverse complement.
CCACGGCAAAGGCCACCACCGGCAGACCGGCGTACATCGATTCGAGGTGGGTCATGCCGAAGCCCTCCACATCGCCGGGGGTGGGCACATTGGGCATGAGGAAGAGGTCGGCGCTCTGGCGCAGCATGGCCACCGTCTCGTCGCTCAGTGGACCCAGGAGCAGCACCCGTCCCGCCAGGCCCTGAGCCTGGCAGACCTGCTGCAGCCGCGCCGCTTCGGGGCCGCGCCCGCCGATGAGCAGTTTGATATCGGGATCGAGCAGGGGCAGACCTTTTTCGAGGAAGGCGGCCACCCCTTTGCGCGCCACCAGTCGCCCGTAATTGAGCAGCACCCGCTCCCGGCCCAGCGCCACCCCGTGCTCCCGGGCAAACCGCTCGCGCAATTCCCGGCAGCGCTCCCCGGAGAGCATCAGCGGCTCCACCCCCACGTAGATCAGCGCCAGTTTTTCCTCGGGCACTCCGGCCTGCAGGGCCAGGCTGCGGGTGTGCTGGCTGATCACCGCCACCCGATCGCAGGTATGGGCGCCCCGCCGCATCAGCCAGCGGGCCACCGGGTTTTTGTAGGTCAACTCCAGGCCGTACAGGGTGAGCACGAAGCGGGCGCGGGAAAGGGGGCGCAGCAGGGGGGCCAGGGCGCTGACCACCCCGTCGCTGAAGTAGACCGTGTCCACCCGGCGCAGCAGCAGGGTCCAGAAACTCACCCACAGGCACCAGGGCAGGAACCAGGCCAGATGCAGCAGGGACTGATGGCGCAGGGCCACCAGGCGCACGGAGGTCTGCGGACTGAGGCGGGTATATAATTGATAACAGCAGGTCTCGATGCCACCCACGCAGGGAGGGTAGCGCCGGGCCAGGAAGAGGATGCGTATAGGGCTGGGAGAGGTGATGGCGCGCTGTGCTCCGTGGTCTTTTGCGCGAATTGCGCCCGATGTATAATTTCTAGCCCGAAATTTCAGCGAGGCGCCCGGCGCCCCGGCCAAAACAATCTACGCTCCACCCATACCCTCAAACCACCCACACAGGAGATGCCCCCATGGTCCAGATCGGCCAGACCATCCCCGATTTCGAGCTGGATGCCTACCACCAGGACGAATTCAAGAAGATCAAACTTTCCGATTATCGCGGCAAGTGGATCGCCCTGATCTTCTACCCGGCCGACTTCACCTTCGTCTGCCCCACCGAATTGGAGGACGCCGCTGCCCTGTACCCCGAGTTCCAGAAGGCCGGCGCCGAGATCCTCAGCGTCAGCACCGACACCCAGTTCTGCCACAAGGCCTGGCACGATACCTCGCCGGCCATCGGCAAGGTGAACTACCCGATGGTCGCCGACCCCACCGGCCGCCTCAGCCGCGCCTTCGGGGTGTACATCGAAGGGGCCGGCCTGGCCCTGCGCGGCTCCTTCCTGGTCGATCCGGACGGGGTGCTGCAGACCATCGAGATCCACAACCTGCCCATCGGCCGCAGCGCCGAAGAGCTGCTGCGCCGCCTGCGGGCCGGCCAGTTCGTGCGCGAGCACGGCGACCAGGTCTGCCCCGCCAACTGGGAACCCGGCAAGGATACCCTCAAGCCGGGTCTGAAACTGGTCGGCAAGATCTAAGTCCTGACCTGCCGGTATCACCTGAAGCGGCTCCTCTCCGGGGGAGCCGCTTTTTTATTGGCCGCCCCACCTTGATACCTGCCGGTGGATGGATTATATCTAGCCCTGACGCCCAACCGGAGAGCCCTCCATGAAGATCGCCCTGGTGCTCAACCCCTTTTCCGACGAAAACCAGAGCTTCCCCGGCTACTCGATGATGGGCAAGATCTTTGCCGTCGGCTATATGCGCGGTTTGATGGAAGCGGCGGCCAAGCGGGCCTGACCTGGCCGGCCGGGAAGCGGTTGATATAGCCTTTTTCGTTGCATAGATTCGGAGGGTTCAACACCACCGGCGCAAATGGGCACTCACCCCTTGATGCCGGCAATCGCCTGGAAAACTTCCCACCCCTTCATCGATAAGGAGGAGATCGACATGCGCACTCGAGTAGTGCTTCTCGCCAGTGTCCTCACCCTGGCCCTGACCTTTCCCACCTTTGCCGAGGACTGTTTCGTCGAGGTGAGTTCGGGAGCGGGAGACCAGGAGGACGTGATGTTCTCGCGGGTGTGCAAGGTCAAGGACGATGGCACCCTGGACTGGGGCAACAAGATCAAGATCGGCAAAGGTAAATCCCATTGTGTGTACCTGGACGGGAAAACCGCCTTACTGGTGCACCGCGGCGCCGCCAAGGAAACCGAGGAAACCCTCTTTTACCACGTCGGCACCGTGGATCTCACCACCATGGCCATCACTTGGGGGCCCGAAGTGAAGTATGCCAACGGCTCGCAGCCCTCCATCTCCTTCAAGGGCACCCGCGTAGTCCAAGTCCATCGTTCGCCCAACAACGACCGCCTCTGGATCATGACCGGGACCATCGATGTGCAGCGGCAGCAGATCGCCTTTGGCGAGCCAGTGAAGTACGACGAAGCCGGTCGCAGCCCCTCCATCTCCCTGGGGAGCGGCAAGTAGCCGGATGGCGGCTCCCGCAGGCACCGGACCAGCGCCAGCAGGGACCAGACTACCCCTCCTGGCCTGGCCGGTATTGCTCCTCTTTTTCGTTTCGCCCTGTTCTGCTTGGTCGGGACAGGGCGAAACCTTTATCGCCTCCTTTGGTCTGAGCACCTATCGCCCCTCCCTCAAAGAGGTGCGCCAGACCCTGGAGCAAGCCGGGGGCGGCAAACTGGCCCTGCGCGACGATTACCGGGGCGAGAGTGTGTACCTGGCTGCTGCCCTGGCCCAGAAGAACCCACCCCCCGGCACCTTGCCCAGCCGGCGCGAACTCTCGTACCGCCGTTACCGCGCCCGCGCCACCAGCGAGGATTACCTGGTCGAGATCGAGAAATTCACCGGCGCCCTGGTGCGGCCCTTCCGAGCCAACCCGCAGGCCAAGCTGCACGCCTACTGGGGCGGCGGCGTGGATCTGATCCGGATGAAAAGAGAAGGGGCCCTCGCTCAACGCGGGACCCCGGCTCTGACCCAGAAGGACTGGCTGTGGGGGCTTTCGGGATTCGCCGGACTGGCCTATGACCTCTCGCCCCTGCTCTCCCTGGATCTGCGCTATCTGCGCGACTTTGTGCCCACCACCACCTTCAACAACGCCGAGTATCAGCTGGGCGGCCAGGGCCTGCTCTACGCCCTGGGCCTGCGTTTCTGAAGGCCCTCCGGAAGGGCGGATCGACACCGGGTCTTTTTTTTGACCAGCCAGGGGAACCGGATTACGTTTCCTATTACGACCCAAAAAAAAGGAGGGGTCCTATGGCTACCGGATACCAGGGTAAGATCCTCCGCGTCGACCTGAGCACGGGGAGGATATGGTGCGAGCACCCGGATGACAACTTCTACCGGAAGTACCTGGGTGGGTGGGGGTTTGTGGCCTATTATCTCCTGAAGGAACTGAAACCCGGCATTGATGCCTTCGACCCGAGCAACCGGCTGATCTTTGCCCCGGGGGTGTACACCGGGACCCAGCTTTCCGGCAGCGGGCGCTCGGCTATTGGCGCCAAGAGCCCGCTGACCGGCGGCTTCGGCGAGGGCGACGTGGGCGGATTCTTTGCGGTTGAACTCGTCCGGGCCGGGTACGATGCCCTGATCGTGGAGGGCAAGGCCGAGAAACCGGTGTACCTGTGGATCGAGGACGACCACGTCGAACTGCGGGATGCCACCCACCTCTGGGGCCGCAGCACGGTGGAGACCGAGGAGGTGCTCAAGAAGGAGCTGGGGAACGAGCAGGTGCGCTTCGCCGAGATCGGCCGGGCCGGCGAGAACCTGGTGGTCAATGCCTGCATCATGCAGGATCTGCACCACGCGGCGGGCCGGACGGGCATGGGCGCGGTCATGGGCTCCAAGAAGCTGAAGGCGGTGGCAGTGCGGGGCTCGGGCAAGAAGGCGATCCACGACCAGGCCAAGATCCGCCAGGTCCAGCAGTGGCTGCTGGACGGCGGCAAGGAGCGCTACCAGGGTTTACAGGACCACGGCACCGACGGCGGGCTGACCGGGCTCAGCCAGGACGGGGGCCTGCCCACCCGCAACTTCCAGCTGGGGGATTTCGAGGAGGCCGAGAAGATCACCGGCAAGACCATGACCGACACCATCCTCAAGGACCGCGGCACCTGCTACGCCTGCGTGGTCCGCTGCAAACGGGTGGTCGAGGTAAAGGAGGGGAAGTACCAGACCGACCCGGTGTTCGGCGGGCCCGAATACGAGACCGTGGGGTCCCTGGGCTCCAACTGCGGGGTGGGGGATCTGGAGGCCATCGCCAAGGGCAATGCCATCTGCAATGCCGAGGGCCTGGACACCATCGGCGGGGGCATGATGATCTCCTTTGCGATGGAATGCTTCGAGCACGGCCTGATCAGCGAAAAGGACACCGGCGGGCTCAAGCTCAACTTCGGCAATGCCGAGGCCATGGTGAAACTGCTGGAGATGACCTGCGCCCGCGAGGGGATCGGCGATTTGCTGGCCCAGGGGTACCAGGCCTGCATCGACCAGTGGGGGCCGGCGGCCAAAAAATTCGCCATCGAGGTAAAGGGCCAGCCCCTGCCCATGCACGAACCGCGCTACAAGTTCGGCCTGGGCCTGGGGTACGCCATCTCGCCCACCGGGGCGGACCACGTCCACAATATCCACGACACCGCCTTCACCACCGAAGTGGGCATGGGCAGCGTGCAGGCCTTCGGCATCCTCGAGCCGCTGCCGGCCAATGACCTGAGCCCGGCCAAGGTGCGGCTGATGAAGTACTACACCGACTTCTCGCTGCTCAAGAATATGCTGGGCATGTGCCTCTTCCTGCCGTACGACCCCAACGAGATGGTCGAGATCATCCAGGCGGTGACCGGCTGGGACACCTCGCTCTTCGAGTTGATGAAAGGCGCCGAGCGCGGCATGGCCATGGCCCGCGCCTTCAACGCCCGCGAGGGTTTCCGGGCCAAGGACGACTATCTGCCCGACCGCTTCTTCGATCCCTTCCCTTCCGGACCACGGAAGGGGGTTTCCCACAAGCGGCACGAGTTCCGGGCCGCCCTGGACACCTACTACCAGATGTCCGGCTGGGACCGGGAGATCGGAGCGCCCACCCGGGCCAAGTACCAGGAACTCGGCCTCGACTGGGTGGCCGCCGATCTGGAGCGGTACGGCGCCGTAGCCGCTTGAGGAGCGCCGGCGGAGTATAAAACAAAGACCCCCCGTCCGGGCATGGATGGGGGGTCTTTGTGTGTGCAAACGCTTTCCCGCTGGCCGGGGCCGCTCAGGGCTGGTAGGGCTGGCCGGTGCGCCGCAATTCCTTGGTGATGGCGATCTGGGCGGTCACGTACGCCCCGTCGTTCCGGAAGCCGCGGCTGAACAGGTTGCCGGCGGAAAACCCCGGCCGCGCGTCGCCGATGGTGCCCACGATCAGGTTGGCGTGTTCGGCGTTGGTATTGTGCAGATGGCAAATCAGCACTACCATGTCGGTCCAGGCCAGCTTGAGCGCCTCCTCCCAGTTGGCGGCCATGCCGCTGGTGAGGAATTCGTCGGCGGTCTCCACCACGATGCCATTGGTGGGGAAGCCGGCCACCTTCTCCACCCGCAGGGTGATGACCGAGTCGATCTCGATACCGGTGGCGGTCAGTTCCCCGTCGCCCATGCGGGCGTGTACGTCGCCCAGGCTGAGATATCCGCCCTCCTTCTGGGCGCGGATATAGACGATGCTGCCGGCGCGGATGGAGTTATAATCCATGTTGCCGCCCGCAGCGCAGTAGTTGTTGGTGACCTGCTCGAGCTGGATGACCCCGATCATCGGGCGGGCGGGCACCACGAAGTCGGGGGGGAAGTAGACCAGCCCGTCGCGCACCGGGGCCACCGAGCGCAGGCCGCCCCGGAAGGGACCGCCGTTGTTGTAGTACCCGTACGGGCCCACCTGCAGGTCGAGGATATGGATGGCCACCCAGTCGCCGGGTTTGATATCTTCAATGATGAAAGGCCCCCCCGGCCGCGAGCCGCGCGGGGTGGTGGTCTCGGGGACAACGCCGGGATACAGGTCGCCGTCGGCCCCGCCGGGGGTCTCGATGATGACCGTCTCTCCCAGCTTGAGGGTGCCGCGGACCTGGCCGCGCTCGGGATCGTCGGGACCGGTGTAGTAGGGAGTGCGGGAAAAACGTCTCATCGGAAGCTCCTTTTAATGGCTTGAGGTTCAGGAGGAAAGATTATGCGCATCGCCGTCGCCGGATTCAGCCATGAGTCCAATTCCTTTTCCAGCCAGCCCACCACCCTCGCCGATTTCGGGGTGCACCCCGCCGACCAGCTCATCGCCCACTATCAGGATACCTTCAGCGAGATCGCCGGTTATATCGCCGGGGCGCAGGAGCATAACTTCGAGCTGGTGCCCCTCTTCTCCGCCGGGGCCACGCCCGCCGGGCCGCTGACCCGCCAGGCCTACGAGGAACTGACGGGGCGCCTGCTGACCGGGCTGCAAGCAGCCGGGCCGCTCGATGGGGTGCTGCTGGCCCTGCACGGGGCCATGGTGGCCGAGCATTTCCCCCACGCCGACGCCGAGACCGTGCGCCGCCTGCGCGCCCACTTCGGGCCGGCCTTCCCCATCGTGGTGACCCACGACTACCACGCCAACGTGCCGCCCTCCCTGGTCGAGGATGCCACCGCCCTGATCATCTACAAGACCAATCCCCACATCGACCAGCGGGAGCGCGGCCTGCAGGCGGCCGGCATCATCGCCCGCACGGTGCGGGGAGAAGTACGGCCCGTCAGCGCCCTTGTCAAGCCCGAGCTGCTCTTCAACATCTACCACCACAACACCAGTCGCCCGCCCATGCAGCCGCTGATGCAGGCGGCCATTGCGCTGGAGCAGCAGCCGGGTATCCTGGCCTGCAGCATCGCCGCCGGGTACCAGTACGCCGACGTGCCCTACATGGGGCCTTCGATCGTGGTGGTTGCCGACGGGGACCAGGCCCTGGCCCAGCGCGAAGCCGAACGCCTCGGCGAGCTGATGTGGGCGCGGCGCGAGGAACTTAAGACCGCGGTGCCCGGCCCGGCCGCAGCGGTACAACTGGCCATGGGCAGCGAACAATTCCCAGTGACCCTGCTCGATTTTGGCGACAATATCGGCGGTGGCTCGACCGGGGACTCTACCTTTTTGCTGGCCGAGTTCCTGCGCCAGGGCGCCCAGGGCTGGGTGGTGACCCTCTGGGACCCGGAGGCGGCCCAGCAATGCAACCGCGCCGGCATCGGGGCCCAGGTCGCCCTGCAGGTGGGCGCCAAGACCGACAACCTGCACGGCCCCACCCTGTCGGTGTACGGCCGGGTGCGCACCCTGCACGACGGGACCTACGAGGAACGCGAGCGCCGCCACGGCGGCGGCCGGCACTTCAACCAGGGCCTGACTGCGGTGGTGGAGATCGGGGGAGAAGGCAGAAAGGGGCTACTGGTGCTCAACTCCCAGCGCGCCGCGCCGATGAGCATCCACCAGCTCACCTGCGTGGGCATCCAGCCCCAGCACCAGCGCATCCTGGTGGCCAAGGGCGCGGTGGCCCCCCGCGCGGCGTACGAACCGGTCTCGGCCCGCCTCATCGAGGTGGACACCCCCGGCGCCACCGCCATCGGCCGCACCCCCGCGGAGTACAAACTGGCGCGCAAGACCCTGTACGAATGGCAATAGGGACGACGGGGGACCGACCCCTTCCCTGACGGCACCGTATTTGATCCACTCATCCACATAAGGAGATCCTATATGTCCCTGCGCATCGGCATCGTCGGCGCTGGCGCCAATACGCGGTTGCGCCACATCCCCGGCTTCCAAAAGATCAACGGCGTCGAGGTGGTGGCGGTGTGCAACCGCTCGCACGAGTCCGGCCAGAAGGTGGCCGACGAGTTCAAGATCTCCAGGGTCTTCACCGACTGGAAGGAACTTGTCCACAATAAGGATGTGGATGCGGTGTGTATAGGCACCTGGCCCTACCTGCACTGCCCCATCGTGCTGGAATCCCTGGCCGCCGGCAAACACGTGCTCACCGAGGCGCGTATGGCCATGGACCTGGCTGAGGCCCGCCAGATGTACACCGCCTCGAAGAAAAGCGACAAGGTGGCCATGATCGTACCGGCCCCCTTCTGGCTGGAGAGCGAGGCCGTGCTCATCGAAAAGATCCGCGAGGGGTTCTTTGGCGACCTGCTCGAGATCCAGGTGCGCGGCCTGGGCGGCCAGTACAACCCCGACACCCCGCTGCACTGGCGGCAGCGCCGCGACCTGTCGGGCATCAACATCATGACCCTGGGTATCCTCAACGAGACGGTGCGCCGCTACGCCGGCCACGACCGCAGCGTGGTGGCCCAGAGCGGCCTCTTCACCCCCAAGCGCCAGGACCCCGAAAGCGGGCAGTTGCGCCAAGTGGACGTGCCCGAGAGTATCGGCGTGGTTTCGCGCCTGGAGGGCGGGGCCACCGCCGTGTACCATGTGAGCAGCGTGGCCCGCTTCGGCGACAGCGGCATGGAGGTCTACGGCACCAAGGGCACCTTCAAGGTGAGCGGCGACCAATGCCTGGTGGCCGGGGCCAACGACCAGGCCCTCAAACCCCTGGAGATCCCGGCCGGCAGGAAGGGCGGCTGGCGGGTGGAGGAAGAGTTCGCCCAGGCGGTGCTGGAGGGCAAACCCGTCACCCACACCAATTTCGAGGACGGGGTGAAATACATGGAGTTCACCGAGGCGGTGAACCTCAGCCTGCGCGAAGGCCGCAAGGTGGAGTTGCCGCTGGGCTGAGCTGCAGCACAAGGAAAAGGGGCCAGGTCCGCAATGGACCTAGCCCCTTTCTGTGTCTACCCGGAGGTCGGGCGACGACCCACCCGACCCACTCAGTACCCCAGCTCGATCTCCACCAGCCTATTCTCCCGCGCCGCGGTCTCGCAGCCTTCGATACACTGGATCGGACCTTTGGCCCATTCCCCGGTGATGATCAGCGGCAGACCGGCCAAGAGGTGGTCGGCGGCGTTCTTGTAGTACCCTCCCCACCGGTCCTTGTTCTGCACACTGGGTACCTGCTGCGAGGGCGCCTGCGAGGTGGTGATACGGCCGTCCTCGCCGGGTACCGACACCGTGGCCGACCCGTCCCAGCCATCCATCACCACCGAGCCTTTGGTGCCCTGCACCGTCCACAGCGGGCGCGGGGAGGCGTGGATGTTGGACTGGAGCAGTTGCGCCTCCAGCCCGGAGTCGAAGCGCACATAGGCGCGGCAGAAGTCCTCGTTGGAGACGCTGTGCCATACCCGCTTGAGGAAGTTGCCGTACAGGGTGGCCTTTTTGTTGATGCGTTTGCCCTGCCCGTCCTGCTGCGGCACCAGCTGGAGGATCTTCTCGAACTGGTGCGCCCCCATGTCGTAGAGCATGCCGCCCGAGATCTCCTTCTGCGAGCGCCAGGCCTGGCCCGGATACCCGTACCCCGTCATGTTGCACTCGATGGAGTACAACTCGCCGATCACCCCGGTCTCGATGATCTGCCGCAGGGAGACGATGTCCGGGTCCCAGTGCCGATTGTGGTACACCGAGATCATCACCCCTTTTTGTTTGGCCAGGGCGATGAGTTCCTCGGCCTCAGAGACGTGTACGGTGAAGGGCTTCTCGGTGATGACGTGGATGCCGGCCTCCAGAAAGGGCCTGGCCACCGGGGCGTGGTACACATGCGGCACGATCACGATGGCCAGGTCGATGAGGCCGCTCTTGATCAGCTCCCCGCTGTCCGTGAAGGTGGCGATCTGCTCGCCCTGCTCCTGTTTGGCGGCTTCCAGCCGGCGCGGGTCCTGGTCGCAGACCGCGGCCAGGGTGAAGCCGTGGGTCTTGGCGATCTGCTCGCTGTGGTGTTTGCCCATGTTGAAGAGCGGGCCGTACCCCACCAGGCCGATGCGGATGGTGCCTTTGTCCTTCATCCCGCACACATAGCGCAGGCCCTTGATCAGCTGGTCCTGGAAGTCGGGATGGCCGAAGGCGCGCTTATCGTGGCCCAGCGCGGTATAACACACCTTGCCCTGGCCGTAGTCGCGCAGATAGCCCAGCGGCTTGCGGTCCAGCCGCCAGTGCCCGTGCTGGAAGTACCGCAGCGGCGCCTCGGTGTGGATCTTCATATTGTAGCACTCGTCGGAGATCCGGAAGCTCTTGCTAAGGCGCGGCAGGGCGTCGTCGATCCCGGCGACGGTCTCCACGTCGAAAGGCGCCAGCGGATCGTGGCCGATGAACTCCGAGCCGATCATCTCGGTGTACTCTTTGTACTGAGCCAGGCCGGCGTTGGCCCCGTGCACCCCCAGCAGGCCACCGCCCTGGCGCACAAAACCGGTGATGCCCTTTTCCTGGGCCGGGGTCAGCTCTCCCCCGCCGATGTACAGGGCGACCGCGTCGAACCCGGAGAGGTTTTCCAGTCGGGCGCGGTCGGTGCTGACTTCGAGCTGGAACTGGCCCGAAGCTCCTGCGATGCGGGTGAACATCGCGGCAAAATCCGCAAATACCCCGCCGGTGGCATTGATCAGCAACAGGATCTTTTTCATCCGCAGACCTCCTGGGGTCAGATCTCCACCACCGGGCGGTTGGGCCGGTAGGGTGGAGCCAGCACCGCGCGCTGGTTGGGGGTGAGTTCGTCGAGGAATTCCTGGGCATGCGTCGGCGCCCCGCCCCAGGCCAGGAATCCGGGCGACATCTTGTAGAGGATGGACCGGCGCTGCGCCTGACCGCGCCAGGGCAGGGTGCCGTGGGTCAGGGCCTCGGTGAAGATCACCGCCGACCCGGCCGGGGCCGCTACCTGCACCACGCAGTCGCGGTGCGCCTCCCAGCGCTTGATGTCCGACGGGCAGGCCACGTTGCCCTTGTGGCTGCCGGGGATACAGCAGAAGCCGCCATCGCCGGGCCGCACTTCGGTCAGTTGCCACGAGACCACGGTCAGGCCATTGTACATCCGCCCGTTCTTGTGCACATAGAACTGCGAGGGATCGTAGGGCTCGCTGCCTCCGTGCAACACGTGGCCCTCACAGCCCTGTTCCATGGCGATCAGGCCGGGGCCGTGGTCGAGGCGGAAACCAGTGCCGATCAACTCGTGTAGATAGGGCACGATCCGGGGATGGGCCAGCATCTGGCGGAAAGGCTCGCACCAGGGTTTGGGCAGTTGCAGCAGATTGAAGCCGGCCTCCAATCGCCCCTTCTCGCCCCGCAGCGTCTCCGAGCCGCCCGAGAGCGAGGACTCGCGGGCCCGCGGTTTGACCTGGCTCCAGTGCTGGTCGAGGGCGGCGTTGGCCGCCTGCACCTCCTCGGGGCTGAGGGCGTTCTCCACCACCAGGTACCCGCGCAGGTCGAATAGATAACGCTCGTGTTCGGTCATCGTCTCCTCGTCAGTTGAAGATGCGCCGATAAAAACTCACCATCTCGCCAAAGGCCTGGTCCGTGGCCTCGGGGTCGTAGCGCGGGCCCTCGTCGCGCATGAAGGCGTGTTCGGCCCGATAGAGCCGCTGCGCGAACCTCGTCCCGGCTGCCTCCAAGCCTTTTTCGATGGCCGCCCGCCCCTCGGCCGGAATATGCGGATCGTTTTCTCCCCAGACCAGCAACAACTCCCCCTTGATCTGCCCGGCCTGCTGCAGGGAGCCGGCATCGGGGTCTTGGCCCAGCCGGCCGCTGTGGATGCCGGTGCCGTAGAAACACACCGTGGCCCGCACCTGGGGCTGCAGGGCGGCGCGGAAGGAGAGATGCCCGCCCAAGCAGAAGCCGGCGGCCCCCAGTTGTCCGGGTGCCACCAGCGGGTGCGCTGCCAGATACGCCAGGGCGGCGCGGCAGTCGGCGTCGAAGTGGGCCACCGGGGTGCTGATGGCGTCCGCCATGCCCCGATCGCGGCCAGCATCGTCAAAGGGGATGGCACTGCCGGGTGCTTCGCGGCGGTGGTAGATCTCGGGGGCGGCCACGACAAAACCGTACCCGGCCAGGCGCGCACAGGAGCGCAGCATGGGTCCGGTCAGTTGGAAGATATCCGAGAAAAACACGATGCCCGGATAACACCCCGCCTCCTTGGGCGCGGCCACGAAGGTGCGCATCGGGCTGCCATCCACCGGGATGTCCACATATTCGCTGGTGATGATCATTGGTTTGGGCTCCTGTGTGGCGTCGGGGAGCGACCCACTCCGGGGTCATCTCCCCGCCGCGGTGCCGTCGCCAACAGTTCCTAACTACCCTGCGTACTCTAACCCTATCATCAGCAGGGTATCGAGGCGCGGGAGTTCGAATTCGGCATACCCCTCCTGCTCGGTGAAGGGGATCTCCGTACCCTCGGGAAAACGCACCAACCGCTTTGGCCGGCGGCCGTCGAGGCGCAGGGCGAGGCGTGCCCCGGAAACCGGGATAGGCGGCAACTCGGCCTGGTGGTTGAGCACCGTCACCAGCAGGCGCGCTGCGGCGGGCTGGTCGAAGACCAGGACCTCCACCGCCCTGGGCGCGTCGGTCCGCACCAGGGGCGGGGCCGGGTTAAGCAGGACCAGCAGCCGGCGGAAGAAGGCCCGGTGGCTGTCGTGCTCCATACGTTCGAGGCCCCCCGCCATGTACAACGCCCGGCCCTTGCCGTACTGGTTGAGCACCACCGCCGGGTCCGCCGTGGCGATGCCGTTGGGATTGCTGATCGCCGAACTGAATCTGGTCGGGTCCTTGGGGTTGGTATAGGGCAGGGTGATGGTCGCCAGCACCTGCGCCCCCTCCCTGACCCGCACCTTCAGTTGGGAGCCGGCGATGAGCAAGGGATGAGAGGGGGTGTGCGGGGCGAAGAGATCCTCGCGGCCCGACGCCGGAGCCATATAGGTGACCTCCTCGGCCGTCTGCCCGACCCAGGAAACCCCCAGTACCTCCCCCAGCATGAAGTCCACCTGCCGCACCCCGTCCTTGTTCAAGAGCGAGGTGGACCTGGCCACGTACAGGTTGCCGCCCTGCGCCACGTACTGCTCGAACGCCGCCACCTCCCCCTCGTCGAGCATGAACAACTCGGGCAGCACGATGGTCTGATACTGCGAGAGTTGGTCCAGGTTCTTGGGGGTGAGCAGGGTGTGGGCCACGTGCCCCTGCATCAGGGTGCGGGTGATGTTGGTGATGGCCGTGATCACCGGTGGCCGCCCGCCCATCTCGGGGACGGGCTGCCCGTTTTCGCGCGGGTCGATCAGGGACTCGAAGTTGAAGTAGATGCCCACGTCGGCCAGGGGCCGGGCCGCCGGCTGCAGGCAGGCTTCGTACGGGGCCAGCTCTGCAAAAACCGCCCCCATCTCGCCAAAGACATGCGGGTCGAGGGTGCCGACCGGGTCGATGGCGTCGATGAGCAGGATGCGGCCCCGGTGGGCCAGGGCGGCGGCAGCCTGCGCGCCGAGCTGCTCGCGGGTCTTGGTGGTGGTGTGGTCGGTGAGGTCGGGGCTGCGCGAGGTCATGAACTCGAAGAGCGGTTTCTCGCTCAACTGCGCGAAGAGCTTGCACACCAGGGACTGCTCCACCGCCCCGCCATAGAAATCCCCGGCCAGATAGTCGCTGTGCCGGAAGAACTCCGAGGTGAAGCCGCTGGTCCAGCCCACCGACCAGCCGGCGCACTGGTGGCCCACCGAGGCCCCCGGCTTGAGGCGGCGCACGGTGTCGGTGATCGCGCCCACCACCTCCGCCATCCACTGCTCGCGCCGCCGCTGGAAGGCCACCCACTCGGGGTCCTCCCAGTTGACGATCCGGGGCAGATCCCGGCCCGCCTCCTCCCGATAGCGCCGCCGGCAGTGGCCGCAATAACAGACGGTGTAGGGCCAGAAGATCATGTCCACCCACAGCCCCGCAAAATCGTACCCTGTGCAGAGTTCCTCGATCTGGCTCAGCACCAATTCGCGGTGGGGCGAGTTGAAGCAGCAGACCCCGTAGTGCCCCGGGGTCCACAGGTAATCGGCGGTGTTCTGGCCTTTGGCCGTGACCACCCGCCAGTCGGGGTGCTGGTCGTAGGCCCACTTGGACCACCAGTTGTAATACACCACCACCTCCAGCCCGCGCCGCCGGCATTCGGCGATGCGCTCGCCCAACAGGTCGCGGCCCAGGGTTCCCCGATGCTGATGTCCCACCTTGGTGGGCCAGTAGCAGATGCCCAGGCAGGAGGAAGCGTACAGATAGACGACCTCGACCCGCGCCTGCTCCAGCATGTCGACATAGTTCTTGGTGTCGTACTGGGCGAGGAAAGCCGGATTCCAATCCGGGATATGCATGTCGATGAGATTGGCGCGGAAACGCTGCTCGTGCCAGGGCTGCTTCATAGGTACTCCTTCAGAGAGGCCACTAAGGGCTTTGGCGATGGCTGGTCTGCTTCTTCCCGTCCAGCCGGGCCAGCTCCTCGAGCATCACCGGCCAGGCCTCCTCGGCGTAGAAGCGGTGCCCGCCCTGGCCTATCACATGGTGGCAGCGGCCAGCGGCCCCGGCCGCCCGGTAGATGCGCTGCAACTGTTTGTACGCCTTGCGGGCGCCCTCGATGGGGAAGATGCGATCCTCGGCCCCGGAAACCAGCACCACCGGCTTGGGCGCGAAGAGCCCCATGATGTCCGCCATCTCCGCCCACTGCAGCACCCCCGGCAGATAGTTGTCGGCGCAGTGGTAGATGGACATCAGCGAATCGGCGAAGGTGCAGAAATAGCAGGAAGGCATGGCGAAGGAGAGGCGCTTGAGCAGGGCGGCGGCGAAGAGGCTGGTGGTGCCCCCGCCCGAATTGCCCATCACCCCGATGCGCTTCAGGTCGGCGTCGCCGCGGCTGGCCAGGTAGTCGATGCCGCGGTCCACGTCGTAGACCCGCTCCCCGATCAGGGTGCGGCCCAGCATCAAGGCCTGCATGGTGGCGTCGTGGCAGCCGTGGGGCGAGAGGGCCTGCTGGTGCTGCTCGCGCCGCTCACCCAGGGAGCGCTGCTCGATACACAGGGCGGCGATGCCCCGCCTCATACAGCCGAGGGCAAAGTCGCGGTCGCCCTCGGCCGCGTAGGCCTTGGTCTCGTCCTCGCGCTGCACCCCGATGGAGACGTGCATGCCAGTCGAGTGGCCCTGCACGCAGATCATGAAGGTATAGGGCGGCTCCACCCCGGCGGGCAGGCACACGTACGCCGGCACCTCGCAGTGCGGCTCGGCGGTGAAGACCACCTTTTCGATGGTGCCCAGCGGATGGGGGCGCAGCCACAGGCGCCGGGGCCGCAGGGGCACCCGGCGGGCGGGCCACTCGCCGATCAGGTGGCGCAGGCGGGCGCGCAGACGGCGCTGCCAGGGGGCCACCTCACCCCCCTCGTAGCGCAACTGCGGCACCGTGCGCTCCAGCAGGTGGCGGTGGAACTGCGAAGGCGAAAGATGCGGTGGGGAAGCTATAGTCGGCATGGCAGGACTCCGCGCCCCGCCAGCCAGGCCCACGCGCTGGCCGGCGGGCTGGCGCTCAATGACCGTGGCCGTGGCCGTGGCCGTCGTGCACGTGGCCGTGTTCGATCTCCTCGGCGGTGGCGACGCGCACCGACTCGACGGTGACCGCAAAGTGCAACACTTGGCCGGCCAGGGGATGGTTGGCATCGATGGTCACTTCCTGGCTGCCCACCTCCTGGACCGTGACCACCTGGATCTGGCCCTCGGGGCCCCGCATCTGGAACTGCATGCCCGGCTCCAGTTTGTCCACTCCCTTGAAGGCGCTGCGCGGCACGGCCTGTACCATCTCGGGATCAACCGGGCCGTACGCGTCGTCGGGCTGCACCACCACCTCGAGCTGCTCACCCGCCTGCCGGCCCTCCAGGGCATCCTCGAGACCGGGGATGATATTGTCGGCCCCGTGCAGATAGACCAAGGGCTCCCCTTCTGCCGAGGAGTCGAGTTCCTCCCCGTCGTCGTCGGTCAGGCGGTAGTGGATGGAGACGACGCAGTTCTCGGCGATTTTCATGGAGCACTCCTCTCACAGATGGGGGGACAGCCAGGTATTTCGTCAATTGCGCGGCACAAAACATAGCCCTCCGCCGCGCCCCCGTCCAGCAGATTATCCCGCCGCCTCATTCCACCTCCGGCCCGATGCGGATCGAGTGGGTCTTGATCAGACAGGTCACCGTCTGTCCCACCTCCAGCCCCAATTCGGCGATGGCCTCGGCCGTGACCTTGACCGCCAAGCGTTTACCCACCTCCACGTAGACCAATGCCTTGCCGCCCACCCGCGAGATCTCCGCCACCTTCCCCTCCACATAGTTGCGCACACTCAGCCCCTCGGGGCGCTGCCGGCAGAGAATGATATCGTCGGCGCGGATGCCGATGAAGATCCGGCTGCCAGGGGGCCGGTCGCACAGGGGGACCTTGAGCTGGTGCGCTCCGTGCCGCACCCGGGTGAATCCCCGCTCCGCCTCGCTGCCCAGCACCTCGACGGGCAGCACGTTCTCGAAGCCGTGCTCCTCCACCAGGGGCAGGACCCGCGGGTGGTGGGCCAGGTGGAAGAAATCCCCCTGCGCCACCACCTCGCCCCGGTCGAGGAAGATCACCTGGCCGGTCAACTCCAGGATCTCGGCCACCGAGTGGCTCACATAGAGGATGGGGATGCCCAGCTCGGTGCGGATATGGCGCAGATAGGGGATGATGCGGCTCTTGAGGCCCTGGTCCAGCGAGGAGAGCGGCTCGTCCATCAGCAGCAGGCGCGGCGAGGCCAGCAGGGCCCGGCCCAGGGCTACCCGCTGGCGCTCGCCGCCCGAAAGCCGGGCCGGCCGGCGTTCTAGCAGCGGGCCCAACTCCAGCAACTCGACGATGCGCTCGAAGGCGAAACGCCGGTCTGCCGGTTTCAGCAGATCGTGCCCGTAGCGCAGGTTGCCGGCGGCGCTGAGGTGGGGGAAGAGCAGATCGTCCTGAAAGACGCAGCCGATACGCCGCTGCTCGGGAGGCAGGTCGATGCCCTGCGCCGAGGAGAAGAGCACCTCCTCACCCAGGCGAATCTCACCCTGGTCCGGGCGGCGCAGGCCGGCCACCAGGTTGAGCAAGGTGGTCTTGCCCGCCCCCGAGGGACCAAAAATAGCGGTGACCGGGTAGGGGCAGCGCGCCTCCACCACAAGGGTGAAGCCGGGCAGGGCACAGGACAGGCTCAAGGAGAGCACCGGGCTACCCTCGCTTCAGCCGGCGGGCCAGCCACTCGCTGGCCACCAGGGCCGCCAGGGCGATAGCGACGGAAACCAGGGCCAGGCGGGCGGCCCCCTGTTCGCCGCCGGGCTGGTTGAGGTAGGTGAAGATGGCCGAGGGCAGGGTGCGGGTCTGGCCGGCGATATTGGCCACAAAGGTGATGGTGGCCCCGAATTCCCCCAGGCTGCGGGCAAAACTCAGCAGCGCGCCCACCAGTACCCCGGGAAAGGCCAGGCGCAAGGTGACGGTGAAGAAGACCCGCAGCCGCCCGGCCCCCAGGGTGCGGGCCACCTGCTCCAGGCGCGGGTCCACCCCCTCGATGGCCAGGCGCACGGCGCGCAGCAAGAGCGGGAAACCCACCACCGCCGAGGCCAGCACCGCTCCCTTCCAGTTGAAGGCCAGGCTCAGCCCCAGGGTGTTTTCGAGGAAGCCGCCCACCGCACCCCGCCGGCCAAAGACCAGCAGCAGCAGATACCCGGTCACCACCGGCGGCAACACCAGGGGCAGGTGGCACAGCCCGTCGAGCAGCAGCTTGCCGCGAAACTGGCGGCGGGCCAGCAGCCAGCCCAGCACCACTCCGGGGGGCAGGCTGATCAGCACACAGCACAGCCCCACCCGCAGGGAGAGGGAAAAGGCCTCCCACTCCTCTGGCGTCAGCACCCGTTGCCCTCCCGTTCTGGGCAGCACACAGGGGTCCGCATCGCCAGTTATCGGCTCAGCTTGTCGAGAAACTGTTCGCGGAACTTCGCCATTTTCGGCGCGATGATGGCCCGGCAGTATCCCTGGCTGGGGTTGCGCTGGTAGAAATCCTGGTGGTAGGCCTCGGCGGGATAGAAAGCCTCCAGGGGGACGATCTGGGTCACGATGGGGTGATCCCAAAGATGCTGGTCCGCAATCTCCTGCAGGATCTTTTTGGCTGCCTCTTCCTGTACCGGGGAGCCCGTGAAGACCACCGAGCGATACTGCGTGCCAAAATCCGGCCCCTGGCTGTTCAGGGTCGTGGGGTCGTGGACCGTAAAATAGATGCGCAGCAGGTCCTCGTAAGAGAGGATCGCCGGATTGAAGCTCACCTGGACTACCTCGGCGTGGCCGGTTTCGCCGGTGCAGACCTGCTCATAGGTGGGGTTGGGGACGGTGCCGCCGGCATACCCCGACACCACACTCTCTACGCCCTTCAGTTCCTCAAAGACGGCCTCCAAGCACCAGAAACAGCCGCCTCCCAAGACTGCGGTCTGGCGGGCAGTCCCGGAGTCCGAGGGAGCGGAAGGCGTGCCCTGCTTCACAAAGGTCAGGGACGCCGAGTTGATGCAATAGCGCAGGCCGGTGGGCGGCGGACCATCGTCGAAGACATGGCCCAGGTGGGCGTCGCAGCGCTTGCAGAGGATCTCGGTGCGGCTCATGCCCAGGGAGTTGTCGGACCTCAGTTCGACGTTCTCCGGCGCGATGGGCGCGTAGAAACTGGGCCAGCCAGTGCCGGAGTCGAATTTGGTGTCTGACTTGAACAGCGGGGTGCCGCAGCAGACACAGCGGTAGATCCCCTCGGCGTGGTGATCCCAGTACGCGCCGTTAAAGGCCCTTTCGGTACCTTCCTGTCTGGCGACCTCGAACTGCTCCGGGGTCAACCGTTGCCGCCATTCTGCCTCGGTCCTGACCACCTTGTCCACTGAGGCGAGGGCCTGCCGCTGGCCGTCGTCCCCGAATTCGGCGATGGAGACCTTCGCGGTCTTGGTGGCAGACGCTGCCTGGCCCTCTCCGGGCGCAGGGGCGCAGGCCGCCATACAGAGAGCGACCAGGCTGGACACGACCCGGGCGATACGGGCGGCGCTGCTCATGGCAGGAGTTCTCCTTTCGGTCAGGGGGCCAAACTTCCCAGAGAATATAACCCCCTCGAACGCTGGGGATAGAGGGGGGTTACCCCGGGCGATCCCCTGCCGCTTTTCTCTGCCCGAAGCTCAGTGCGTTTCCCCTGCCGCAGGCAAGGCCGCTTTTTTCAGGACCACAAAACCGTACTGCGCATAGACCTTCGCCGCCTCGGTCGACTGCAAAAAGGCCAGAGCCTCAACCGCTTTGTCGGTGCGGTGCCCTTTGACGATGGCCACCGGGTAGACAATGGGCGCATGCGACTCGGCCGGCAGCGTGGCCAGCACCTTCACCTTGTCGCTGCGGGCCACATCCGTGGCATAGACCACGCCGGCGGCACACTCGCCCCGCTCCACGTAGACCAGGGCCGCGCGCACGTCGGCAGCCGGGGCCAGACGGTCCTGCACCCCTGCCCACCATCCCAGCCACTCGAAGGCCTGTCTGGTATAGAGGCCGGCCGGGACGTGGCCCGGATCGGCAATGGCCAGCCGGCCCTTGAAGGCGCCGGCAAAGTCGAAGCCCTTGCGGGCCTCCACCGCAAAGCTCTCGGCAGCCGGCGCGACCACCACCAGGGTGTTGCCCAGCAGCTTGGCGCAGGTCTCCTTTTCGATCAACCCGAGGGAATCGAGGTGGGTCATCCACTCTACGTTGGCAGAGAAGAAAAGGTCGGCCGGAGCCCCGTTTTCGATCTGCTTGGCCAGGGAGGAGGTGCCACCGGGCACCAGGTTCAACTCCCCCTGCCCGCTGGCCTTGAAGCGCTGCACCAGATCTTGGAGTACGTCCGTCAGGCTGGCCGCCGCGTAGACATTGACGGGCTGGGCCGTGGCGAGGGTGGGGCACAGTGCGAGGACCAGGGCCAGGGCCATCCCACGCAAAGAGCGCATCGTCGTTTCTCCTTTCAGCATTAGAAGATCACCTGCAGACGGGTGAGGATCTTGTTCTCGCCATCACTCAGGCCGGGCGCATCGCTGCGCTGGAAGTCCAGCTGCAGCTTCAGATCGTCACCCTTGAGATACTCGTTCACCCCCAGGAGCAAGGTGGTGGTGTCGTCCTTGTCCTTGTCCGTGTTCGGGTCAAAGATCTCGTACTTCAGCACCGCCTGTAGCTTGCTGGGGCGCACAAAATACGCGAGCTGGGCATAACTGCCGGCAGCCGTGAGTTTGTCGGCGGGAACCTGGTTGTCGGCCTCGAAGGTGCCATTCAGATATTCGACCCACAGATCAAACGCACCCAGGTGGACCTGGGTATCCAAGCCCAGGCCATGGCGCTTGCCGATCAGGATATTGTCCTTGGCGCCGGTGGCGTCGCTGTCGAAGCCCAGACCGCTCAAGGTCACGCCCCCATCCTTTGAGCTATAGGCGCCGGCCCCGGCGCTCCACTTGAATTCCCGGCCGCCCATTTTCCCCTGCGCGGGGATGCCGGTGAGCCGGGCCACATAGAGAAAGTCCTCCCCGTCGTTGGCGCCATTGTTGACCCCGTTGCCGTTGAACAGACCCACCGCATAGGAAAGGCGTTTCTGCCACTGGCTGCCCGACACCTGCACCCCCACCTGCCGGCTCAGGGTGAGGCGGTCATTGGCCAGGGAACGCTCGATGGTGAAGAGGACGGGGTCGCCCATCAGTTGCTCGTACCCGAAGGGGGTCTTGAACTGCCCGGCCCGGATAGTCAATCCGGGGTGGCGGTTCCACAGCCCGTACCCATCGGTCATCTGGCCGCGCAGCGCCGTGCTGGTACCGCCCAGTTCCACCTCCACGCGGAAGTCGAAGCCTTCGGCAAAACTCCCCTGGGCATTGAGGCGGGCACGGCGCAACAGGAAACGGTTGTCTTTGGTGAAGCGGCTGTCGCCGGCATCCATGAACTCCCCCTGAGCCTGGATCAGGCCGCCCAGGGTG
>JADZBP010000153.1 GCA_020852055.1 Candidatus Latescibacterota bacterium | reverse complement strand
GGGCAGCTCGGGCTAGCCGGCTGGGTCAACAACTCCCCGCAGGGGGTGCAGGTCGAGGTCGAGGGCCCGCCCGGACCGGTGCAGCAGTTGCTGCTGCGCATCGGCAGGGAAGGCCCGCCCCTGGCCGCCATCCACAGCCTGGAGCCCACCTTCCTCGAACCGGTCGGGTACCAGGGTTTCGAGATCCGCCCCAGCCTGGAGGGCGGCACCCCCACCGCCCTGGTCCTGCCCGACATCGCCACCTGCCCCGAATGCCTGCGCGAGCTGCATCTGCCCGCTGACCGCCGCTTCTGTTACCCCTTTGCCAACTGCACCAATTGCGGGCCGCGCTACACCATCATCGAGGCTCTGCCCTACGACCGGCCCCACACCACCATGAAGGGCTTCCCCCTCTGCCCGCGCTGCCAGGCCGAGTACGAGAATCCGCGCGACCGCCGTTTCCACGCCCAGCCCATCGCCTGCCCCGACTGCGGCCCCCACCTCGAACTATGGGACCACCAGGGCAGCGTGCTGGCCACCCACCATCGGGCCCTGCTCGAAACCGCCCGCGCCCTGCGCCACGGCGCCCTGGTCGCCCTCAAGGGTCTGGGCGGCTTCCAGTTCCTGGCCGATGCGCGCCACACCGGCGCCCTGGAGCGGCTGCGCCAGGGCAAACAACGCGAGCAGAAACCCTTTGCCCTGATGTATCCCTCGCTGGAGGAGGTGGCGGCCCACTGCCAGGTCTCCCCTTTGGAGGCGCGGCTGCTGCAGGCCCCCGAGGCGCCCATCGTGCTGCTGCGCCGGCAGGGCGACGACCTGTCGCCCCTGGTCGCCCCCGACCATGCCTGCCTGGGTGTCATGCTGCCCTACACCCCGCTGCACCACCTGCTGCTCGAAGCCGTCGGTTTCCCGCTGGTGGCTACCAGCGGCAACCTGGCCGACGAGCCCATCTGTATCGACGAACGCGAAGCCCTGGCCCGCCTGGGCGGCATCGCCGAGGTCTTCCTGGTGCACAACCGGCCCATCCGCCGCCACGCCGACGATTCCATCGTGCGCCTGGTCGCCGGCCGCGAGCTGGTGCTGCGCCGGGCCCGCGGCTATGCGCCGCTGCCGGTGCTGCTCTCCGCGCCCATGCCGGCCGCCCTGGCCGTGGGCGCCCACCTGAAAAACACCGTGGCCCTTTCCCAGGGCAACCAGGCCTTTGTCAGCCAGCATCTGGGCGACCTCGAAACCGCCCCGGCCCTGGCAGCCTTCGACCAGGCCCTGGGCGACCTGCAGGCGCTCTACGCCGCGCACCCCGTTGCCGTGGCCTGCGACCAGCACCCCGACTACCTGTCCACCCGCCGCGCCCATCAGTTGGGCCTGCCGGTGGTGGAGGTGCAGCACCACTACGCCCACATCCTCTCCTGCATGGCCGAAAACCACCTCGCCCCGCCGGTGCTGGGGGTGTGCTGGGACGGCACCGGGTACGGCCCGGACGGCACCGTGTGGGGCGGCGAGTTCTTGCAGGTCGAGGACCAGGGTTATCGCCGCCTGGCCCGGCTGCGGCCCTTCCCCCTGCCCGGCGGGGATCAGGCGGTGCGCGAGCCGCGCCGCGCCGCCCTGGGCCTGCTCTGGGCCCTGCGCGGGGAAGAGGGCCTCACCCTGGACCTGCCCGCCATCGAGGCCTTCAGCCCGGCCGAGTTGCGGGTGCTGGGCCAGATGCTGCGGGCCGGCCTCAACAGTCCGCTCAGTTCCAGCGCCGGCCGGCTCTTCGACGCGGTGGCCGCCCTGCTGGGCCTCTGCCAGCGGAATCACTTCGAGGGGCAGGCAGCGATGCAGTTGGAGTTTTGCCTGGAACCCGGCGCCGGCGATGCTTATCCTATGGAGTTGATCCCCGGCGAACCCGCCACCCTCGACTGGGGCCCGATGATCGATGCCCTTTTGGCCGACCGCGCCGCCGGCCTGCCCCCTGACCGGATCAGTGCCCGCTTCCACCACGGCCTGGTCGAGGGTATACTCTCGGTGGCCCGGCTGGCCGGCCTGCCGCAGGTGGCCCTGAGCGGCGGCTGTTTCCAGAACCAGTTTCTGAGCGAACACACCATCGACCGCCTGCGCCAGGAAGGCTTCCGCCCCCACTGGCACCAGCGCATCCCCCCCAACGACGGCGGCATCGCGCTGGGGCAGTTGGTGGCCGCGGGACGCGCGCTGGCTATGTAGGGCGTCGGGAGATAAATAGCGGAATACCCCACCCCTTGCCGCTGCGAGCCCTCGCGGCCCGCCCGGCTGCTCATTCTCGCCGGCCATCCCTGGCCGGCTCCGAGGTCTGTCCTCCGGGGCGCAATCCTGCGCCCCCTGGAGGACCGAAACCCGCTCCGGGGCAGTATCCCCGCCGCCTGCCTCGATCGTCGAATACGCGGGGTGTAGCCGTGGCGCGATGGGGGATGCCCTGAAGGCGTCTCCTGGGGAGTGGCCGGGATGGGAAGTCCGCGTGGTGGGGTGGCCGGGTAGCGGAGCGAAGCGAGCGAGTGGGCAGGACGCGCCTTGGGAGACGCCGAAAGGGCGCCCCCGGAGCGACACACAACGGAGGTCCACCATGTGCCTGGCCGTGCCCGGCAAGTTGATAGAAATCACCGGTGAGGACGACCTGAGCCGCGTCGGCAGGGTCAGCTTCGGCGGGGTAGTCAAGGAGATCAACCTCGCCTTTGTGCCCCAGGCCCAGGTCGGTGACTACGTCACCGTACACGTGGGGGTGGCCCTCAGCGTGGTGGACGAGGCCGAAGCCCTGCAGGTCTTCGAATATCTGCGCCAGCTCGGCGAAGTACAGGAGGAGGGACTCGCGTGAAGTTCGTCGACGAGTACCGCGACCCCCGGGCCGCCGCCCAGTACGCCGAGGCCCTGGCCCGCCTGGTCACCCGCCCCTGGACCCTGATGGAGGTCTGCGGCGGCCAGACCCACGCCATCGTGCGTTTCGGCATCGACCAGCTGCTGCCCCCCGGCCTCACCCTGGTGCACGGCCCCGGCTGCCCGGTCTGTGTCACCCCGGTGGAACTCATCGACCGCGCCCTGGAGATCGCCGGCCGGCCCGAGGTGATCTTCTGCTCCTTCGGCGATATGCTGCGGGTGCCCGGCAGCCGCGACAACCTGCTGGCGGTCAAGGCCCGCGGCGGGGACGTGCGCATCGTCTACTCCCCCCTCGACGCCGTGGCCCTGGCCCGCGCCAACCCGGAACGACAGGTGGTCTTCTTCGCCGTCGGTTTCGAGACCACCGCCCCGGCCAACGCCCTGGCCGTACACCAGGCCCGCGAAGAAGGGCTGGGCAATTTCTCCCTGCTGGTCTCCCACGTGCTGGTGCCGCCCGCCATCGAGGCCATCCTCGCCTCCCCCGGCAATCTGGTGCAGGGTTTTCTCGCCGCCGGCCATGTGTGTACCGTGATGGGCTGGGAGGAATACGAACCCCTCGCCCGCCGGCACCAGGTGCCCATCGTCGTCACCGGCTTCGAGCCCCTCGACATTCTGCAGGGGGTGTACATGTGCGTCCGGCAACTGGAGGAGGGCCGCGCCGAGGTCGAGAACCAGTACGCCCGCAACGTGCGGCGCGCCGGCAACCCGGCCGCCGTCGACCTGATCCGCCGGGTCTTCGAGGTGGTGCCGCGCAAATGGCGCGGGGTGGGCCAGATCCCGCACAGCGGCCTGGGGTTGCAGCCCGAGTACGCCGCCTTCGACGCCGAGACCCGTTTCGACGTGGCCGGCATCCAGGCCGAGGAAGACCCCGAATGCCAGAGCGGCCTGGTGCTGCAGGGCCGGCTCAAGCCGCCCCAGTGCCCCGCCTTTGGCAAACGCTGCACCCCCGAGCACCCGCTGGGAGCCACCATGGTCTCCTCCGAGGGAGCCTGCGCCGCGTACTACCGCTACCGGCCGCGCCCGGAAGAGGTGCCGGCATGAGCGACGCTTTCTCCCTCTCCTGCCCGGTGCCCCCCTCCCGCTACGACCAGGTGCTGATGGCCCACGGCGGGGGCGGCACCCTGATGGCCCGGCTGCTGGCCGAGGTCTTCTTCCCCACCTTCGCCAACCCCCTGCTCGAAGAGGAACACGACGGGGCGCTGCTGACCCTGCCCAACGGCACCCGCCTGGCCTTCAGCACCGACTCCTACGTGGTGCAGCCCCTCTTCTTTCCGGGGGGCGACATCGGCAGCCTGGCGGTCAACGGCACGGTCAACGACCTGTCCATGTGCGGAGCGCGGCCCCTGTGCCTGAGTGCCGGTTTCATCATCGAGGAGGGACTGCCGGTGGAGACCCTGCAGCGGGTGGTCGCCTCGATGGGCGAAGCGGCCCGCGCCGCCGGGGTGCAGATCGCCACCGGCGACACCAAGGTGGTGGACCGCGGCAAGGGCGACGGGGTCTTCATCAATACCGCCGGCATCGGCCTGGTCGAGCACGAACAGCATATCGCCCCGCGCCGCGTGTGTCCCGGCGATGTGCTGCTGCTCAGCGGCGACCTGGGCCGGCACGGCATCGCCATCATGGCCCAGCGCCAGGGCCTGGAGTTCGAGACCACCATCGAAAGCGACTGCGCCCCGCTCAACGGCGCGGTGCAGGCCCTGCTGCAGGGGGGCGTCGAGATCCACTGCCTGCGCGACCTGACGCGCGGCGGCCTGGCCAGCGCCCTGGTGGAGATCGCCCTGAAGGCGGGGGTGCATATCGAGATCAGCGAGGGGTTGCTGCCGGTGGTGGAGGAGGTGCGGGGGGCCTGCGAGATTTTGGGCCTCGACCCGCTCTACGTGGCCAACGAGGGCCGCTTCGCCGCCTGGGTGCCCGCAGCCCAGGCCGACCGCGCCCTCGAGATCCTGCAGACCCAGTCCCATACCCGGGGGGCTTGCCGCATCGGCCAGGTGCACAAGGGCCGGGCCCAGGTCACCCTCAAGAGCCAGATCGGCGTCACCCGCGTAGTGGACCGCCTCAGCGGCGAGCAGTTGCCGCGGATCTGCTGAGTTTCCCTGCGACCGGCGGGTGTCTTTTCTCCCGGTCCTGTGGCCAAAGGGTGGCAGCACCCAAGGCCCTGCGCTGCGGGCTTTATCTCTGGGCTGCTCCTGGCACAGCCCTTGCTATCCTTGTCGCTCGGAATTGATCCCTGTATATTCGAGCCGAAAGGAAGCGCCCCATGTCCCAGACACCTGAACCCTCCCCCTCTCGGCCCCCGCTGCCGGCGGATCTTCCCTGGGGTATCCACTACCTGCGGGAGGACATCCAGGACCTGCGCCAGGAGTTGCGCCACGAGGTCGGCCAGTTGCGCGGCGAGATAAAAGAGGTGCGCAGCGAGATCAACTCCCGCCTGCACACCGAGATCGGCGGTCTGCGCGAGGAAATGAACACCCAGACCGGTGGCCTGCGCGAGGAAATGAGCACCCAGATCGGTGGCCTGCGCGAGGAAATGAGCACCCAGATCGGCGGTCTGCGCGAGGAAGTCAATTACCACCGCCGAAGGCGGTGGCTTGAATGGGGGACCCTAAAAGGGTCCTGATGTTCTCTGTTCCACCAACCAATGTGCGCTATGTCCGACTTGCTTCTACCTGCTCGTCTACCTGTTGCT
>JADZBP010000152.1 GCA_020852055.1 Candidatus Latescibacterota bacterium | reverse complement strand
CCGACGGTGTCGCCGACCACCGAGGCGTCGTGCAACTCGGTGCCCTTCATGCGCAATTCGGTCTCGACGATCTTCTTGGCATTGTCCCAGGCCCCGCCGGCGTTGGCCATGAAGATGGCCTGGAAGAGACCGAAAAGGGCGATGGAGATCAGGTAGCCGATGAAGAAGAAGGGTTCGACGAAAGCGAAGGCGAGGGTGGAGAAGAAGACGCCCAGGAAGATGTTGAACATCCCCTTCTGCGCGTACTGGGTGCAGATCTCCACCACCTTGCGGCTATCCTCGACCGAGGCCTTGATGGCCCCTTCGAGGTTGATGTTGCGCTTGATGAACTCCACGGCGCGGTAGGCGCCGGTGGTCACCGCCTGGGTCGAGGCGCCGGTGAACCAGTAGATCACCGCCCCGCCGGCGATCAGGCCCAGCAGGAAGGGCGGGTGCAGGATGGAGAGGTTCTCGATGCCGTGGGTCAGCTTGTGGGTCAGGGCCATGATGATGGAGAAGATCATGGTGGTGGCGCCCACCACCGCGGTGCCGATCAGCACCGGTTTGGCGGTGGCCTTGAAGGTGTTGCCCGCCCCGTCGTTCTCCTCGAGCAGTTCCTTGGCCATCTCGAAGTTGACCTCGAAGCCGAAGTCGCGCTTGATCTCGGCTTTGACGTCGGGCACGTCCTCGATCATCGACAGTTCGTACACCGACTGGGCGTTGTCGGCCACCGGGCCGTAGGAATCCACGGCGATGGTCACCGGACCCATGCCCAGGAAACCGAAGGCCACCAGGCCGAAGGCGAAGATCGCCGGGGCTGCCATCAGCGCGCCCATACCCATGGTGCTCATCCAGAAGGCGATGGCCATCAGGCCCATGATCGCCATACCGATCCAGTAGGCGGAAAAGTTGCCGCAGACGAAACCGGAGAGGATGTTGAGGGAGGCGCCGCCTTCGCGCGAGGAAGCCACCACCTCGCGCACGTGGGCGGATTTGGTCGAGGTGAAGACGGTCACCAGTTCGGGGATGATGGCCCCGGCCAGGGTGCCGCAGGAGATCACCGCCGAGAGCTGCCACCACAGGTCGGTGTTGCCGCCCAGGTCCGGGATCAGCTGGCTGGAGAGGATGAAGGTCAGCACCACCGAGACGATGGAGGTCAGCCAGACCAGCTGGTTGAGCGGGGTTTCGAAATGGAACTTCTGAGCGGTGGCGTAGCGGGCTTTGCTCATCGCTTCGCTGACGAGGTAGGAGGCGCCGGAGGCCAGCACCATCATCACGCGCATCAGGAAGATCCAGACCAGCAGCTTGGCCTGCACCGCGGGCTCGTTGACGGCCAGGGCGATGAAGGAGATCAGGGCCACGCCGGTGACGCCGTAGGTCTCGAAGCCGTCGGCGGTGGGACCCACCGAGTCGCCGGCATTGTCGCCGGTGCAGTCGGCGATCACGCCGGGGTTGCGCGCGTCATCTTCCTTGATCTTGAAGACCACCTTCATCAGATCCGCACCGATGTCGGCGATCTTGGTGAAGATACCGCCGGCGATCCTGAGGGTGGCTGCACCCAGCGACTCGCCGATGGCGAAGCCCAGGAAACAGGCGCCGGCCACCTCGGAGGGGATGAAGAGCAGGATGGCCAGCATGAAGAGCAACTCGACCGAGATGAGCATCATGCCCACGCTCATGCCCGCCCGCAGGGGAATCGCCATCACCGGCAGGCCCTTGCCGGCCAGGCTGGCGAAGGCGGTGCGCGAGTTGGCCAGGGTGTTGATACGAATGCCGAACCAGGCCACCCCGTAGCTGCCGCCCATACCCACCAGGCTGAAGAAGAGGATGGTGGCGATCTTGCCCGCTGTCAGCCCGGTCAGGGAGAAGTAGACCACGATGATGGCGCCGATAAAGGCAAAAAGGATGAGCAGGAACTTGCCCTGCTGCAGCAGGTAGGCCTTGCAGGTCTCGTAGATGATGGCCGAGACCTCGGCCATGGTCCGGTGCACCGGCATATCCCGGAGGGCCTTGTAGTTGGTCAGGCCAAAGAGCATGCCCAGGGCGCAGACCACCAGGCCGGAGAGCAGAATCTGGCTGCCGGTGAAACCGAAGAAGTCGCCCCCGTTCAGGTCGGGAAGGACGATGTTGACTTCGCCGCCCGGCCGGTGTTCCGGGCTGGCCGCTGAAGCCGGGTCGGCGGCCAGGAGCATGAGGCTTGCTCCCAGCAGCAGGGTCAGGAGCGCCGGCAGGGCGCGCCGGGGCGAATACAAGCTGCGAAGCATGATATGAATCCCTCCTGTCGAAAGTAGCGCGAAGATACGCTGAGACTGGTCGCCAAAACGCCGCTCGGTGGACCTGCCCAGCGGCGCAGAAGCGCCCTACTTCGATGATAGGGCAAATATACCGAAGTTTTTTCGGGGCAGCCAAAGCCGGGGCAGGACAGCTAAAGATAGGGGCGTTTGGGGTTCTGGTCTAACTTTTTTGTGCGGGGCGGCGATGGCGGGATTGGCCGGGCTTGGGCTGCCCCGGCGTGGGGGAGGGCTCGTCGCCCCGGGCGCTTCAGGCCACCGGCGGCGGGCCGGTATAACCGATGCTCTGCCAGCCGGCCTGATCCCCTCCGCGCAGGCGGTAGGGGTGGGGCAGCAGGCGCAGGGAACGGTCGGTCAGGGGCAGGGCGACGCGCTGGTGGTTGCGGGCGGCGGACTGCTTGAGGGCGATGGCGATCTCCAGCACCTGGCGGTAGTCGTGGCCGCTGCAGCGGGAATCCTCGCCGGTGTCGAAGGCCCGCATCAGGTCCTCGATCAGCGGGACGAAGAAGTCGGTGGGCTGGGGATCATCAAAAAAGCCGGGAAAGACCGGGGAAGCGGTGGCCCCCTTGCCCTGGATCAGCACTGGCCGGGGGGGGCAGATCCACACCTGCCCTTCCTCGCCGGTGAGGGAGACCGAGCAGGGCACGCGCCGGTCCGGATCGGGCGGGGGGAGTTCGCAGACGATGCCGCCGCTCAGCCCCAGGCGGCCGTAGGCCGGACAGTCGATTTCGGTGTCATCAGCGGCCTCCGGGTTGGCGAAATTGGGCAGCGGAGGCTGGGTCCAGCCCTCCACCCATTCCACCTCCCGGCCGGTCAGGAGGCGCATCAGCACCAGATCGTGGCAGGCTCCGCCAGAAACCTCGCGCTCCAGGCCATTGGGCATGGCCACCCCGGTCAAGGCGCCGATATGGCCGGCCCGGACCCAGTCGATGATTTGGGGGATATAGGGGCCCCAGCGGGCGGTGCCGCAGCCCAGGATGGTGCCCAGGTCGCGGCAGCGGTCTATCAGTTCGTCGGCCTGGGAGAGCTGGGCGGCGATGGGTTTCTCGCAGGAGACCACCTTCACCCCGGCCTCGGCGCATTTGAGCACCACCCCGGCGGTATAGGCCACCGGCAGGATGACCGAGACGATATCGGGCACCTCGCGGGCCAATAGCTCCTCGACGTCGTCGAAGACCGCCGGGACCCCGTAGCGGTCGGCAAAGGCCTGGCGGCGGTCTTTGGCGCGATCCACCAGGGCGATCACCTCGCAGCGGGGGTGCTGGGCATAGGTGCGCAGGTAGTAGCGGCCCCAGGTGCCGGCGCCGCCTACCACTGCCACGCGGTATCTCCTCTCGGCCATGGATCTCCTCGTACCGTCGGGGGGGGGTTAGGCGCTCAGGTGGGCGCGGGCCCGGGCCAGCTGGGTGCGCACGGCCTCGGGGCCGGTGCCGCCCTCGATATTGCGCAGGCTGAGGCTGTGGCGCAGGTCGAGCAGGGTCAGGGCGTCGGGTCCAAAGAGGGCGGAGTGGACTTGGAGTTCCTCCAGGGTCAGGCTGCGCAGGCCGCGGCCCCTGTCGAGGGCGAAACGCACCAGCCGGCCCACCACGTGGGGGGCCTCGCGGAAGGGCAGTCCCTGGCGAGCCAGGTAATCGGCCAGGTCCGTGGCCAGGGCTGCGTCGTCCACCGCCGCCTCCATCCGCGCCGGGCGCAACTGCATGGTCTGCCAGGCGCCGGCAAAGACCTCGAGGCAGTCGGCCACACTCTCGAAGGCATCGAAGAGCGGCTCCTTGTCCTCCTGCATGTCCTTGGCGTAGGTGAGCGGGATGCCCTTCATGGTGGTCAGGAGGGAGAAGAGGTCCCCGTACACCCGGCCGGTCTTGCCGCGCACCAGTTCCAGGGAGTCGGGGTTCTTCTTCTGGGGCATCATGCTGGAGCCGGTGGAGAAGGCGTCGGCCAGTTCGACGAAGCCGAACTCCCGCGAGGACCAGATGATCAGGTCCTCGCAGAAGCGGCTCAGGTGCATCATCAGGATGGCCAGGGCCGCCATCGCCTCCAGCAGAAAATCGCGGTCGCTGACGGTGTCGAGGCTGTTGGGTGTAACCCCGGCAAAACCCAATTCCCGGGCCATGAACTGGCGGTCCACCGGGTAGGCGCTGCCGGCCAGGGCCCCGGCGCCCAGGGGTAGCAGGTCGGCGCGTTTCCAGGCGTCGGCCAGCCGGCCATAATCCCGCTCCAGCATCCAGAAGAGGGCCAGGGCATAGTGCCCGAAGAGGATGGGCTGGGCCTGCTGCAGATGGGTGTACCCGGGTAGGATCACCTCGAGATGCGCTTCGGCCGAGTCGGCCAGCACCCCCTGCAGGTGGCGGATGCGTCCCTGGATGCCGGCGATGGCCGTGCGCAGGTAGAGGCGCTCGTCGAGGTTGACCTGGTCGTTGCGGCTGCGGCCGGTGTGCAACTTGCCGCCCAGGGGCCCGATCAGTTCGGTGAGCCGGCGCTCCACCGCCATGTGCACGTCCTCGAGGCCGGCGCTGAAGCTGTGGCCTGGCGCCGAGAGTTCGGCGCGCACCCGTGCCAGGCCGGCGTGGATCTGCGCCACTTCGTCGGCGGTGAGCACCCCGGCCCGTTCCAGGGCGCGGGCCTGCACCAGGCTGCCGGCGATATCCACCTCCAACAGTTTGCGGTCGAAGCCGATGGAGGCATTGAAGCGCTCCATCAGTTCGGCGGTGGCCTCGGCGAAACGCCCGCCCCAGAGTTTGTCGCTGCCGCTCATGACTGGCGCAGGATCTCGTCGAAGATGTCCACCACCTCGTCGAGGTGGCTCTGCTCGGTGACCAGGGGGGGCAGGAAACGCACCACATTGGGCCCGGCCGAAGCCACCAGGATATTGCGCTGGCGGAAGGCGGCGATGTATTCGGCCGCCGGCTTTTCGGTCACCACCCCCACGATCAGGCCCCGGCCCCGCACCTCCTTGAGCTGCTCGGGCCAGCGCTGGACCAACTTGTGCAGCCGGGCGTGGAAGTGGTCGCTGCGCTCCTTGACCCCCGCCATGAAGCCGGGAGCGGTGAGTTTGTCGAAAACGGTCAGGGCCACGGCGCAGGAAACCGGATTGGCGCCAAAGGTGGCGGCGTGGTCGCCGGGTTTGATGGCGTCGGCCACCTTCTGGCGCAGCAGGGCCACGCCGATGGGCAGGCCGCCGCCCAGGGCCTTGGCCAGGGTCATGATGTCGGGTTCCACCCCGTACTGCTGATGGGCCCACAGCGAGCCGGTGCGGCCCAGGCCCACCTGGATCTCGTCGAAGACCAGCAGCATGCCCCGCTCGTCGCAGAGCCGCCGCAGCCCGGCGAGGAACTCGGGGGTGGCTGGGTACACCCCGCCCTCGGCCTGTACCGGTTCCACCAGCACGGCGCAGGTCTCATCGCCGGCCAGCTTCTCCACCGAAGCCAGGTTGTTGAAGTCGGCGAAGTCGATGCCCGGCAGCAGGGGCTCGAAGCCCTTGTGGTACTTGGGCTGGCCGGTAGTCGAGATCGAGCCGTAGGTCCGCCCGTGGAAGGAGTTGTTCATGGCGATGAAGCGGTACTTGGGTTTCTCGAAGGTGGTGTTGCCCCACTTGCGGCAGAACTTGAGCGAGGCCTCCCAGGCTTCGGTGCCGCTGTTGCAGAAGAAGACCCGGTCGGCAAAGGAATGCTCGACCAGCTTCTGGGCCAGCCGCGCCGAGGGGACGGTGTGGTAGAGGTTGGAGACGTGCATCAGTTTGGCCGCCTGGCCTTCGATGGCCTTGAGCACGTCGTAGTCGCCGTAGCCCAGGGCGTTGACCGCCAGGCCGCTGACAAAGTCGAGGTAGCGGTTGCCGTCCATATCGAAGAGATAGACGCCATTGCCCCGCTCGAGGACCAGGTCGGGCCGGCTGTAGGTCTGGAGGATGTACTGCTGCTCCAGGGCGATGATGTCGGCGGTGCGCATGTCTTTTCTCCCTTCGGGTTTACTGGACGATCTGGGTGCCGATGCCTTCGTTGGTGAAAAACTCGAGCAACATGGAGTGGGGGATGCGCCCGTCGATGATGTGGGTCTTGCGCACCCCGGCCTTCACCGCCTGCACGCAGGCGCCCACCTTGGGGATCATGCCGCCCTTGATGATATTGCCGGCGATCAGGTCGTCCACCTCGCGCACATGGATGGTGGACAGCAGCGAGTTTTCGTCGGCCGGATCGCGCATGATGCCTTTGACGTCGGTGAGGAAGACCAGCTTCTCGGCGTGCAGGGCCGCGGCGATGGCGCCGGCAGCGGTGTCGGCATTGACGTTGTAGGACCCGCCGCGCACGCCCCGGCCGATGGGCGCCACCACCGGGATGGTGCCCTCCTGGATGAGTTCCAGCAGCGGATAGGCGTCGATGCGGGTCACCTCGCCGACAAAACCCAGGTCCACGGGCCCCTCGGCGGTCTGGACGAAGTGTTTGCGCACGTGCATCACCCCCGACTCCTTGGCCGAGACCCCCACCACCCGCGCCCCGAGCTGGGCCACGGTGTCGACGATGCCGGCGTTGATCACCCCGAAGAGCACCTCCTCGACCACCTCCATGGTGGCCTTGTCGGTCACCCGCAGGCCGTTGATGCGTTTGCTCTCGATCTTCAACTCCTGCAGGCGCTGGTCGATGGCCGGGCCGCCGCCGTGTACGATCACCGGCTTCATGCCCACGCTCTCCATGAAGACGATATCCTGTAAGACTGGGTCCACCTCGTTCTTGCCGGTCATGGTGCTGCCGCCGTACTTGACCACCACCGTCTTGCCCCGGAAGTCCTGGATATAGGGCATGGCTTCGATGAGGGTGACGGCTTTGTCGATATAGACCTGCAGATCGGTCATGGCGCCTGATCTCCGGTGAGCTGCCGGAAGCGCTGCAAGAGCGCCTCGGCGTCCTGGTTGGTCGGGGCGACGATGAGGATGGTGTCCTCCCCGCCTATGGTGCCCACGATCTCGCTCCAATCCATGCGGTCGATGGCGGCGCACAGGCTCTGGGCGTGGCCGGCCAGGGTCTTGACCACCACCAGGTTCTGGGCGCGGGTGGCGCGCACCTGGTAGTCGCGCAGTTCGCGCTCGAGCAGGTGCAGATCGCGCGGAGTGGTGCCCGCCTCCGGCACCGCGTAGCGAAAGCCGCCTTCGGCGCGGGGCATACGCACCACGCCCAGCTCGCGCAGGTCCTTGGAGAGGGTGGACTGGCTGACCTCGATACCGCGGCGGCCCAGGGCGGCTGCCAGCATCTCGTGGGTTTCCAGGTCGGTGTCCTGCAGCAGTTCGCGGATCCTGGCCTGGCGGAGTTCCTTGCCCTTCATAGTCGATTTTTATTCCTTAAAGAGAATAATTATTCGATTAATGTAGGGGGGAGAGCCGGGCTTGTCAAGGGAAAATCAGGCCTTTTTGGCGGCGGCTTCCTTGCGGGTCATCAACTCGGTGAGGCGCTCCTTGAGCTGCTGGCCGCTCAGGCCGCGGATCAGCTCGCCGCCGATGGCCAGGGAGATGGCGCGGCTCTCCTCGGAGACCACCACACAGACCGCGTCCGACTCCTGGGATAGGCCCAGGGCGGCCCGGTGGCGGGTGCCCAGGCGCTCGTCCTCGATCTCGTCGGCCAGGGGCAGGGTGCAGCGGGCGGCCACCAGGGTTTCGCTCTGGATGACCACGGCCTGGTCGTGCAGGGGGGAGCGGGGGGTGAAGATGGTGGTCAGCAGATCGGCGGAGACCTCGGCGTTGAGCGGCACCCCCGACTCGATGATAGAGCTGATGCCCACCTCGCGCACCAGCACAATCAGGGCGCCGTAGCCGCGCTCGCTCAATTGCAGCGCCCCGGCCACCACCGCGTCGATGACCCGGTTCGACTCCTTCTTGTAGAACCAGCTCATCACCTGGCTCTGCCCCAGGGAGACCAGCATGCGCCGCAACTCGGCCTGGAAGAGGATGACCAGCATGATCAACAAGATGGAGCGCACCTGGTCGAGCAGCCAGGCGAAAGCCTCCATCTGCAACAGGGGGGCGGCCAGGGCCACGCTGACCAGCAGGAAGAAACCCAGCAGCATCTGCGAGGCCCGGGTGCCGCGGATCAGGCGCATCAGCCGGTAGAAGATGAAGCTGACGATGGCGATGTCGAGCAGGGAGATCAGCGACACCGGCAGGAAGCCGAAGAGATGGAAGAGGACCAGTTTGTCCTTGAGCATGCCGCTCTCCCTCAGGCCCTGGCCACGGCGTGGGCCACGCGTACCGCGCGCACCGTTTCCTTGACGTCGTGAACCCGCAGCAGGTGCACCCCCTGCGCGGCGCAGAGGGTGGCCACGGCCAGGCTGCCCTCCAGGCTCTGCGCCGGGTCCAGGTCCAGGGTTTTCCAGATGAAGGATTTGCGCGAGGCGCCCACCAGCACCGGGCAGCCCAGACCGGCAAAGACCTCGACGCGGCGCAGCAGGGCGAAATTGCCCGGCAATGACTTCCCGAAGCCCAGTCCCGGGTCCACGGCCAGGGCGGTGAGGCCCCCCTGCCTGGCCGCCTCCAGCCGCTGGGCCAGGAAAGCGCGGACCGCGGCGGTCGGGTCACCGGGGCCGAGGGCGGGCGGGGGGCGGTGCATCAGGATCACCGGGGCCTGGTGGGCGTCGGCCACGGCGGCCAGGCCGGGGTCGTCGCGCAGGGCGCTGATGTCGTTGACGATGTCGGCGCCGGCCTCCAGGGCGCGGCGGGCCACCTCGGCCTTGGTGGTGTCGATGGAAATGGGGATGCGGGTCTGGCGGCGCAGGCCTTCGATCACCGGCAACACCCGGCGGCATTCCTCCTCGGCGTCTACAGACTGCCGTTCCCCGTAGAGGGGCGGGCGGGTGGACTCGCCCCCCACGTCGATGAGATCGGCTCCCTCGGCCTCCAGTTGCAGGCCGCGTTCAACGGCGCGGGCCGGGTCCAGGTACGCGCCGCCGTCGAAGAAGGAATCGGGGGTGGTGTTGAGGATACCCATGACCTGGAGGCGGTGGCGGAAGTCGAGGGTCCGCTCGCCCAACTGCCAGATCATGCCTGCCCGGCCGGCGGAGGTGCGGGGGGGGCGGGTTCGCCGCCTTTATCCCTTTCAGGGACCTTGTCCCCTGCGGGGATTTTATCCCTTTCAGGGACCTTGTCCTCTGCGGGGATTTTGGCCGGCTGCCCGGCGAGGATGCGGTCGATCTCGCGGCTGTCCAGCACCTCGTATTCGATCAGGGCCTTGGCCAGCTCGTGCAGCCGGGTCTCGTTGGCCTTCAGCAGCTGGGCGGCGTGGGTCTCGGCCTCGATCACCAGGTCGCGGATCTCCTGGTCGATGGAGCGGGCGGTCTGCTCGCTGAAGCTGCGGCCCCGCGAGAACTCCTTGCCGAGGAAAACGTGGTCGTCGTCGCCGCCCAGGGCCAGGGGGCCGAGGGTCTTGTTCATGCCCCACTCGCAGACCATGGAGCGGGCCAGGGCCGTGGCCTGCTTGTAGTCGGCCTGGGCGCCGGTGGTGCGCTCGCCAAAGACCAGCAACTCGGCGCAGCAGCCTCCCAGGGTGGTGACCAGGTGGGCCTTGAGGCGGGACTCGGAGATGGAGTGGCGCTCGTCGGAGAGAAAGGAGACCATGCCCATGGTCTGGCCGCGCGGCACGATCACCGCCTTGTTGATGGGCGGGGCGCCGGGCACCAGCTTGGCCACCAGGGCGTGGCCGGCCTCGTGGTAGGCGGCCAGGGTGCGGTCCTCCTGGGTCATCACCATACTCTTGCGCTCGGCCCCCAGCATCACCTTGTCCTTGGCTTCCTCCAGGTCGAGCATGGTGACGCTGTCGCGGTTGCGGCGCGAGGCCAGCAGCGCCGCCTCGTTGACCACGTTCTCCAGATCGGCGCCGGCCAGGCCGGGCATGCCGTGGGCCAGGTGTTTCAGATCCACGTCGGGAGCCAGCGGGGTGTTGCGGGTGTGCACCTTGAGGATGCCCTCGCGGCCGCGCACGTCGGGCAGGCCCACCACCACCCGGCGGTCGAAGCGGCCGGGGCGCAGGAGGGCCGGGTCCAGCACGTCGGGGCGGTTGGTGGCGGCGATGAGGATCACCCCGTCGTTGGATTCGAAACCATCCATCTCCACCAGCAGCTGGTTGAGGGTCTGCTCGCGCTCGTCGTGGCCCCCGCCGATGCCGGCCCCGCGGTGGCGGCCCACCGCGTCGATCTCGTCGATGAAGATGATGCAGGGGGCGTTGGCCTTGGCCTGCTCGAAGAGGTCGCGCACCCGCGAGGCGCCCACCCCGACGAACATCTCGACGAAGTCGGAGCCGCTGATGCTGAAGAAGGGCACCCCCGCTTCACCGGCCACGGCGCGGGCCAGGTGGGTCTTGCCGGTGCCAGGCGGGCCGATGAGCAGCACGCCCTTGGGGGTGCGGCCCCCGAGGCGCTGGAATTTTTTTGGATCTCGCAGGAATTCGATGATCTCCTCCAGTTCCTGCTTGGCCTCGTCGGCGCCGGCCACGTCCTGGAAGGTGGTTTTTTTCTTGTCCTCCATCAGCAGTTTGGCGCGGCTCTTGCCAAAGGAGAAGAGGCCGCGCGGCCCGCCCTGCATCTGGCGCATCATGAAGATCCAGATGCCGATAAAAAGCACCCAGGGCAGCACGGTGACCAGCACGCTGTACCACTGGAAGGGTTTTTCCTTGAAGGCGAAATTGACCCCCATCGCCTCCCACTCCTGCTTGGTGGCCGCGTCGATGGGGCCCAGGTTGACGACAAAACGCTGGCCGTTGCGCAGGGTGCCGTGGAACTCGGAGTCGCCGATGACCTCGGCCCGCTCGATATAACCGTTGCGCAGGTGCTCCCGGTACTGGTTGTAGGAGATGACCCGGGTGTCGGAGGGCATGCTGCCGAAGAACTTGAAGGCGAAGACCAGCACCAGAAAGAAAAAGATCCAGAAGGCGCGGGTGCGCATGGGCCGCCGCCAGCGCGAACGCGAGCGGTCGTCCTGGCCCTGGCGCGGGGGACGGTCGTCCCGGAGACGCTGCCGCGGTTCAGGGTTGTGCCGCGGTGGGTCCTCTCTTCTTTCCGTGCTCATCGTTTCTCAGCTTTCGCGTTGCAGTTCCAACAACAGGAGCCGGCGGCTGTCGGGTCGCACCCGGAAGGGGTGGCCGATCTCCAGACCTGCCACCCAGGCGATCTGATCGCCAGAAGTCAGCAACAACAATTCATCCCGGAGGATGCGCGGCCATTTGCGGTCGATGAGGAGGTCGCTCAGCTTCTTGCGGCCCTGCAGGCCCAGGGGCTGAAACCGGTCTCCGGGGCGCGGGCTGCGCAGAGTCAGGGGTGCGGCCAGCGCCTCGGCGTCGAGGGCCGCGCACCAGGCGCCCAGGCGCGGCCGCAGGCCGGGGAAACGGGCGGCGGGCAACTCCTCGGTGATCAGGGTGCAACCGCGGGACGGAACGGGGGTCTGGCCGGGGCTTTGGACCTTTTCCTCGGCGGGCGCCAGCTGGCCGCGGCGCAGGATCAGGTGCTCGCCGGCCCGCTGCATGCGCCAGCCGGCGCGCAGGGGCAGGAGGCCGGAGCCGGAGCGGCGGGCCAGTGCCAGCACGGCTTCCAGCGGGTCAAAATCAAAAGGCCCTTGACCCTGGGCCTCGAAGAGCATCCTCACGATCCGACGCTGAACTGCTATATGATAATTTACGAGTGAGGGGGCAGCAAGGACAATCTTATGCGGGGATTGCTCGCAAACAACTGTCTGCAAAGCCTGTTGCGCCATCTCGGCCAGCAGCTCGTCTTCGGCCTGCAGGATACGCGCGGTGCGGCTCAGGGTTTGGACCAGCGCCGGGTTGTAGCGGGCCTGCAACTGGGGGACCAACTCGCGGCGCACCCGGTTGCGGGTGAAGCGCAGGTCGGCATTGGAGGGGTCCTCGCAAAAGGTGATGCCCCGGGCCTGGGCGTAGGCGGCCAGGACCGGGCGCTCGATCTCCAGCAGGGGGCGCAGATAACGCCCCTGGCGCACCGGGCGCATGGCGCCCAGGCCCGCGGCGCCGCTGCCGCGCAGCAGGTGCAAGAGCAGGGTTTCGGCCTGGTCGTTGGCGTGGTGCCCCAGCGCGATGTAGCTGCAGCCGGTGGCCTGCGCCACCTCATCGAGGAAGGCGTAACGCAACTGGCGGGCCGCCGCTTCGAGGGAGAGGTGATGCTGGCGGGCGTGGCCGGCCACCTCGCCGCTGCCCTCGGAAATCGCCACGTCGCGGGCGGCGGCCAGCCCGGCGGCGAAGCGGCTGTCGGCCGCTGAACCGGGGCGCAAGCGATGGTCGAAGTGGGCGGCGTGCAGGCCTAGTCCCAGTTCGTGCCTGAGCCCGGCCAAGAGGTCCAGCAGCACCGCCGAATCGAGACCGCCGGAGAGGGCCACCAGCAGCCGGTCGCCGGCCCGCACTCCGGCCTGGTCGCGGAGGAAATTGCCCACCCGGGCGCGCAGTTCAGAGGGCGTCATGGCATGGAACGGGTCTTGCTTGGCAGGGGGCACCCCCTGCTCCCTGTGCGGCGCCCACCGAAAGGACTGATCATGGCCGCCTTTTCCCAGAAACAACGCATCGATCGCACCAAAATCCAGACGGCGCGGATGCTGGAGGTTTATTCACTCCTGCAGAGCGAGTTAGAGCAAAGCGAGAAATTGGGGATCTCCGCTGACGAGCGCCAGCACCTGTCGCTGGCCATCGACACCATCGCCGGCAGCATGCGCCAGTTGCAGGAGCAGTTTGCCCCCGTGCCGGAAGAAACTTCCGCTTCCAAGCCCAAAAACATCGACGAGATCCTCGACGCAGTCCTGAAGTGGCAGATGGCGCGGGAGGGGGAATGAGTCAGGATTTCAGAGGGTATCGGGCAGGGCAAGGGCGCCGGCAAAGGCCGAGAGGGCACTTTCGCCATCGGCGGTGACCGCGCTCACCCGATAGTAATATATCTGCCCACCCACCAAATTCGAATCGACATAGGCCGTGCGGCCGGTGGTGAAGGGAGTGCCTTCGCTGCCTGCCAGGCGCAGGTACGCCCCATCCGAACGCCCGGCGCGGTACACGTTGTACCCGGCCAGGGCCGGGTCGAGGCTGCGGTTCCAGGTCAGCTCGACGAACTCCACCCCGGCAGTGGCATTCAGGTTGGAGGCGGGCAACACGCCCCGTGTCGTCGCCGTGCCCGGCAGTGAGAGCGGGCTGTAGTTGCCCGCCGGATCGAAGGCCTGCAGGGCATAGACGTACTGCGTGGCCCCCTTCAAACCGGCATCGCTGTATTCCTGGGTCTGGGCATCCACCGTGTCCACCGGCGCCAGGGAGGTGCCACTGCTCTCCGAACGCAGGATGAGAAAGCCGGACAGGCCGGTCAGTTCGCCCGCGTCTGCGTCGAGGGCCGGCGGGGTCCAGCGCAGCAGCAGGCGGCCGTTGGCGCTCTGGTCGGCGACCACCGTCAGGTTCTGGGGCGCCGCCGGGGGGGCGTTGTCTTCGAGCACGGTGACGGCGACGAAGGGCGAGTACCGGCTGAGGGCGCCAGTGGTGTCGACGGCGGCGATGCGGTAGAAGTAGGTCCGCGGCGACAACCCCGCCGAATCGACGAAGGTGGTTTTGCTGGTAGTGATATTCAACCCGGCATCCCCGTCGCCGGGTACCCAGGCGAAATCGCCGTTCACCTGTTCGGCGCGGAAGAGGGCATAGCCGGCCAGCAGTCGGCTGGCGACCCCGGTCCACTGCAGGTGCACCAGTCCTTTGCCGGGGGTGGCCACCAGGGTGACGGGCGGCGAGAGCCGTTCCACGACCAGGCTGGTTTCCGGGTCCAGGGGATTGCGCCGCTCGCGGCTGCAGCCCAGGGCCAGCACCAGGGCGGCCCCTGCCAGTAGCCACAGGGCGGGCAGGCGGCGCGGCGCGGAACCAGAGGGCGGGAGGCGGAGTGGCATGGCCGATGGCAAAGGGGTCAGAAGTTGTGGCTGAGTTTCAGTTGGGCGCCCAGGATTGCGGCGGGGTAACCCGCCCCGGCAAAGGGCGGCGCCAGGTCGAGGTGCAGGGCAGCCAACTGGCGGCCAAAAGCCATGTGCAGGCCGCCGGCTGCCAGGAGGGCCCCTGCCGCCCAACTCGCCTTGCTTTTCAGGTCGCGCCGGTTGGTGCGCTGATAGAGCAGCGAGATCTCCGTTGGGTCCAGGGCGTCGAGGTAGCGGTCGTACAAGACATCGGCCTGGTGATGGTAATCGAAGCCTTTCTTGACCAAGTAAAACCCGCTGCCGGCCAGAGCGAGCCCGATGGCGGTATGGCGGTCGAGGGTGGGCAGCCAGCGCGAAGGGGCTTGGGTCTTGAGAGCCGGGGCGGCGGCCCAATAGGCGCCTGGCGGGCTGAGGTGTGGCAGCCGATCGCCGGCCCGGGCAGCGGGGGGCGTGACGGCAAGACACCACGCCGCCAGCAGCACCCATGTAGCCCTGCGTTTATACATATTCTTCTCTCGGATGGCAGCCTGTCAGACAATTATATGAAAATCCCTGCGTTTTGCTACCGCTAAGTGGCGCCGTGTTGACAAATGAACTTTTGAGCAGTATATATAATAGCACTGGTACGCCGCTTATCCCCGAGAGCCGACGGAGTGCGAAATGCGCAAAAAACTGACCGCCCGCCAGCAGAGCATCTTCGATTTCATCTCCCAGACCATCCGCACCCGAGGGGCACCGCCCACCATCCGCGAGATCATGGAGGTCTTCCAGATCAACTCCACCAACGGGGTGCGCACCACCCTGGCGGCCTTGGAAAAAAAAGGCTACATCCTCCGGCATGCGCGGCTCTCCCGCGGCATCGAGTTGGCCGACTTCGCCGAGCAGACCCCGCTTTCGGCCGATATCCGCGAGGTGCCGCTCATCGGCCGGGTGGCGGCGGGCCTGCCCATCCTGGCCACTCAGAACGTCGAGAGTATGCTCCAGGTCGACAAAACCCTGCTGCCCGCCTCGGGTGAACTCTTCGCCCTGCGGGTACACGGCGAGAGCATGAAAAACGCCGGCATCCTCGATGGCGACATCGTGCTGGCCAGGCACCAGGAGCGGGCCGAACGCGGCGACATCGTCGTGGCCCTGCTCGACGAGGAGGCCACGGTGAAGCGCTATCATCCCTCGCCGGAAGGGGTGCGACTCCTGCCCGAAAATGAGGCCTTCGCCCCCATCGTGGTCTCCCCCGAGGCGGTCAATTTCCGCATCGCCGGCAAGGTGTTGGGCCTGATGCGGCGCT
Organism: Candidatus Latescibacterota bacterium; assembly: GCA_020852055.1. Taxonomy (GTDB): domain Bacteria; phylum Latescibacterota; class UBA2968; order UBA8231; family UBA8231; genus SICG01. Next base: position 13,651 of record JADZBP010000152.1, on the reverse strand, counting down.
TCTGAGCCGCATGGCCGATCCCGCCCAGCGGCGCGCCGACGCCCTCGCCATCTTCCAGGCCGCCCTCCGGGCTGCCGATCCGGGCCGCGCGGTGCGCCATGCCCTGGCGCTGGAGGGGGACCAGCTCGCTGTTCTCGGCCAGACCTATCCCCTGAAAGCCGGCGCCCGCCTGGTGGTCCTCGGCGCGGGCAAGGCCACCCCGGCGATGGCTGCCGCCGCCGAAGCGGTGCTGGGGGCGCGGATCAGCGCCGGGGCCATCAACACCAAGTACGGCCACACCCTTCCCCTCTCCCGCATTGCCACCGTCGAGTGCGGCCATCCCTTGCCCGACCAGGCCGGCGTCGTCGGCACCGAACAGATGCTGTCCCTGCTGCAGGGGTCGGGACCCGATGACCTGGTGCTCTGCCTCTTCTCTGGGGGTGGCTCGGCGCTGATGCCGGCCCCGGCCCCCGGGCTCAGCCTGGAGGACAAACAGGCAACCACCCAGGCACTGCTGGCCTGCGGGGCGCCCATCGAAGAGATCAACGCCTTCCGCAAACACCTGTCCAAGGTGAAAGGCGGGCAACTGGCCCGGCTGGCCAGTCCGGCGCGGGTGGTCTCCCTGCTGATCTCCGATGTCATCGGCGACCGCCTCGACACCATCGCCTCGGGGCCTACTCACCCGGACACCACCACCTTCGCCCACTGCCTGGCTCTGGTCGAGCGCTATCAACTGCGGGCCAAACTGCCGGCGGTGGTCTGCCGCCACCTCGAGGCCGGTGCTGCCGGGGCCCTGCCCGAAACCCCCAAGGCAGGGGACCCCTGCTTTGTCCGCACCCGCACCGAGGTGGTGGGCAGCAACGCCCTGGCCATCGCCGCGGCCGCGACCCAGGCGCGCACCCTCGGGTACCAGACCCTGGTGCTCTCCTCGCGCATTGCCGGCGAAACCCGCGAGGTAGCCGGGGTACACGCGGCCATCGCCCAGGAGATCTGCGCCACCGACCAGCCCTTGGCCCCGCCGGCCTGTATCATCAGCGGCGGCGAGACCACGGTCACCCTGCACGGCCAGGGCAAGGGCGGCCGCAATCAGGAGTTCGCCCTGGCCGCGGCCCTGCAACTGGACGGCTGGGAGCGGGTCACCTGCCTGAGCGGGGGCACCGACGGCACCGACGGCCCCACCGACGCGGCCGGCGCCCTCGCCGACGGCCACACCCTTGAGCGGGCCCGCCAGCAGGGGCTCTCGGCGGCGGCCAGCCTGCGGGAGAACGACGCCTATCCCTTCTTCGACGCGCTGGGCGACCTGTTGCGCACCGGGCCCACCGGCACCAATGTCATGGACCTGCGCCTGCTCCTCGTCTCTTGACACCCCTCGGGTTGTTCTGTTAAGATTGAACACCCGATGAAAACCCTCCTCGCCCTTTCCCTCTCCTGCATCTGCCTCCTGGTCCGGGTCGGTTCTGCCGACGCGGCTTCGGCGTACGCCGGCGAGCGGCTGGCCCTGGGCGCGGATGCGCGGGCCCTGGCCCTGGGCGGGGCGTACGTGGCCCTGGCCGAGGGCGCCACGGCCGGGTACTGGAACCCGGCCGGGTTGGCGGCCCTCGACGGCCGCCAGCTCCACCTCACCCACGAGCCGCGTTTTGGCCTGGTGGACGGGGACTTCGTGGCCCTGGCCCTGCCCGGCACCCGCCTGGGCAACGTGGCCTTCAGCCTGCTGCGGGTAGGGGTCGCCGACATCCCCTTCACCACCCTGCAGGATCCTTCCCAGCCCATCGGCTCGGACAATCGCCCGGTCGTCCTGTCCAAGGAGAACAGCGCCGATTACGCGCTCTATCTGTCGGGAGGGCGTCGCCTGCACCGCCGGCTCGAGGTGGGCGCCAGCCTCAAACTGCTCTACAGCAGTGTGAGCAGTTACAGCGCCTACGGCTTTGGTCTCGACGTGGGCATGCGCCTGCGCCTGGGCTGGGGCTTGGCCCTGGCCGCCAACCTGCGCGACCTGAGCACCACTCCCATCTTCTGGAGCACCGGCACCACCGACCGCATCCAGCCTTCGCTGCAGCTGGGTATGGCTTGGTCCCTGCCGTTGGCGGGGGGGCGGGCCACCGCGGTGCTGGCCGGGCGGGGCGGCGGCAAGGCCGAGGACGAATCCGGGGCCGCGCCGCTCGAGGCGGGTCTCGAATACGGGTTCAAGAACATCGCCCTGCGGGCGGGCCTGGAGGAAGAGCGCCGCGCCTTTGGCCTGGGACTGCAGCCTCACCAGCGCCTCACCCTCGACCTGGCCTACCTGGAGCACGATGGACTCGATCCCACCTACCGCGTCTCCGCCGGCTTCCGATTCTGATCCCAGTACCCGCTGCGGCTATATCGCCCTGATCGGCCGCCCCAACGCCGGCAAGTCCACCCTCTTCAACAGCTGCCTGGGCCAGCGCCTGTCCATCGTCACGCCCAAACCGCAGACCACCCGCGGCCGGGTGCTGGGCATCCTCAGCCGGCCCGGCGCCCAGATGATCTTCCTCGATACTCCCGGCCTGCTCGAGGCGCGTTACCAGCTGCACCGGTTGATGGCCCGCCAGATCGAGCTGGCGGTGCGCGAGGCCGACGCGGTGCTGCTGCTCATCGACGCCACCAGTCCCTACGACCGCCGCGAACTGGTGCAGAGCTTCGTGGCCCACAACCAGAAACCGCTGGTGGCGGCCCTCAACAAGATCGACCTGCTGGCCCCCCTTGCCTTGGAGGGCCTGACCAAGGCGCTGGAGCGGGAGCTGGGGGTGCCGTCCTTCCTGCCCATCTCGGCGTTGCGGGGCGACAACCTCGAGCCCCTGCTCGACCAGTTGGCCGGCCTGCTGCCCCCCGGACCCTTCCTCTACCCCGAGGAGATGGTGGCCGAGCAGCCCGAGCGTTTCTTCGCCGCCGAGTTCATCCGCGAGGCGGCTTTCAACCAGCTCAGCGACGAGTTGCCCTACGCCATCAATGTGGTGATCGAGGAGTTTACCGAGCGCCAGCCCAAGACCTTCATCGCCGCCACCATCTACGTGGAGCGCGAAACCCAGAAGGGCATCCTCATCGGCAAGAGCGGGGGAAAGCTGCGCAGCATCGGGCAGGAGGCCCGCCGGCAGTTGGAGGAGTTCCTGGAACAGCAGGTATTCCTGGAACTGTGGGTGAAGGTGCGGCCCGACTGGCGGGACCGCGACGATGACCTGGCGGAATTCGGTTACAGCTGATCCGGCACCACCACCAGGCCCGCCTCGGCGAGGCGGGCGACGAACTCCTCCTCGTTCAGCACCAACACCCCCAGTTCGTGCGCTTTGTCCAGTTTGGAGCCGGCGCTCTCGCCGGCGACCACGAAGCCGGTTTTTTTGCTGACGCTGGCGGCTACCCGACCGCCCAGTTGCATGACATAGGCGGCGGCCTGTTCGCGGGTGTAGTGCATCAGGGTGCCGGTGAGTACCGCGGTTTTGCCGGTGAAGAAATTGGGTGGAGCGACCCTCTCTTCCTCGGGCAGGGCCAGTTGCAGGCCGGCGCGGCGCAGCTTGGCCAGCAGTGGCTGGTTCTGGGGGTTGGCGAAGAAGGCGCCGACGCTGCGGGCGATGGTGGGGCCAATCTCGGGCACCGCCTCCAACTGCTCGGCGGTGGCGCGGGAGAGGGTGTCGAGGTCGCGGAAATGGCGGGCCAGGGCCAGGGCCACGGTGGCCCCCACGTGGCGGATGCCCAAGCCGAAGAGCACCCGGTCGAAGGGGCGTTGCAGGCTGCGCTCGAGGCCGTCGAGCAGGTTCTGGGCAGATTTTTTGGCCAGGCGCTCGAGGCCGGAGAGGGTCTCCAGGTCCAGGTCGTAGAGGTCGCCCACGTCGCGCACCAGCAGCCGGTCCACCAGCTGGTCCACCACCGCCGGGCCCAGGCCCTCGATGTCGAGGGCGCCGCGGCCGGCAAAGTGCTCCAGCCGGCGTTTGAGCTGGGCCGGGCAGGCGGGGTTCTCGCAGCGGGTGGCCACCTCCTCGGGGTCGCGCACCAGGGAGGACTGACAGGCGGGGCAGTGCTGGGGGAAAACAAAGGGCACCGCCCAGGCCGGGCGTTCTTCGAGGACCACCCCCACCACCTTGGGGATCACGTCCCCGCCCTTCTCGAGGATTACCATATCCCCTTTGCGCAGGTCGCGGCGCTGGATCTCGTCCTCGTTGTGCAAGGTGGCCCGCTGCACGGTGCTGCCGGCCAGCAGCACCGGATCGAGCAGGGCCACGGGGGTGACCGTACCGGTGCGGCCCACCTGCAGGGCGATATCCTTGAGGCGGGTGCGGGCCTGCACGGCGCGGAACTTGTAGGCGATGGCGCTGCGCGGGCTCTTGGCGGTGTTGCCCAAACGGCGCTGCTGGTCGAGGCTGTCGACCTTGACCACCACCCCGTCGATGTCGTAGGGCAGGTCCTGCCGGCGGGCCTCGCAGCGGTCGTAGAAGGCGAAAACCTCGTCGATGGAGGCGCAGCAGGCCCGTTCGGGGTTGACCGGCAGGCCCCAGCGCTCCAGGGTTTCGAGCTGTTCGTGCTGGGTGGCGGCCTTGCTCTCGGGCTGGTGCAGCCAGTAGGCGGAGAAGCGCAGCCGGCGGCCGGCCACCAGGCGGGGATCTTGTAGTTTGAGGGAGCCGGCGGTGGCGTTGCGCGGGTTGGCGAAGAGCGCCTCCTCTTCCTGCTCGCGCTGGCGGTTGAGGGCGGCGAAATCCTCGGCGGCCATGTACACCTCGCCGCGCACCTCGGCCCGGATGCCCGGTTCACGCAGCCGCAGGGGGATATTGCGGATGGTGCGGGCGTTGGCGGTGATCTCGTCGCCGGCCACCCCATCGCCGCGGGTAACAGCCCGCACCAGCAGGCTGTGCTCGTAACTCAAGCTGAGCGCCACGCCGTCGATCTTGAGTTCGGCCACATAGGCGACCGCTTCGTCGGGCAGGGCCTCGCGTACCCGCCGGTCGAAGTCGAGCAGGTCCTGGCGCGAATAGCTGTTGTCCAGGCTGAGCATGGGGTGTTCATGGCGATGGGAGGGGAACTGACTGGTGGGGGCGCCGCCCACCCGCAGGGTCGGGGAGTCGGGCTGCCGCAGCTCGGGGTGGGCCTGCTCGAGTTCTTGCAGGCGGGCCAGCAGCCGGTCGTATTCCTGGTCGGAGACCAGGGGGGCGGCCAGGGGGTAATAGCGGTGGTTGTGTTCCTCGATCTGGGTGGCCAGGGCGGCCATCTCGGCGGCGATTTTTGTCGACATGCGGCAATAATAGAAGGGCGGCGAAACCCTGTCAATACGGTTCTGGCTGGCAGAATCGGGGGATTTGTTTATATTTGGACCCTTTCTTTTCCGGTGGATGGTCAGATGGCGAACGAAACGAGAGGCAACGCGGCCTCTTTCCCCTTTGCCGCGTACTTCGAGCTCACCAAACCCCGCATCCTGACCCTGGTGCTGGTCACGACTGCTCTGGGGTTCTTTCTCGGGGGGCGCGGGGTGCACTCCCTGCCCCTGCTTTTTTATACCCTGATGGGGACCGCTTGGGTGGTGGGCGGCGCGGCGGTGCTCAACCACTACCTCGAGCGCGACGTGGACGGGGCCATGGAGCGCACCCGTAACCGGCCCCTGCCGGCCGGCATCATCAAGCCCTCGACGGCCATGTCCTACGGGCTGTGCCTGGTGCTGGGCGGGGTGGCCATCCTGCTGCTGGGCGCCAATCTGCTCACCGCCTTCCTCGCCCTGCTCTCGGCGTTCCTGTACGTGGTGGTCTACACCCCGATGAAGCGTCTGACCTGGCTCAACACCTCCATCGGCGCCATCCCCGGAGCGCTGCCTCCCGTGGGGGGCTGGACGGCGGCCACCGGCCAGCTCGAATGGGGCGCCCTGGCCCTCTTCCTCATCCTCTTCGCCTGGCAGCATCCGCACTTCTACGCCATCGCCTGGATCTTCCGCGAGGATTACCAGCGCGGCGGCTTCAAGATGCTGCCGGTGGTCGAGCCCGAGGGCCAGCGCACCTGCCGGCACATCATCGCCTTCTCAGTGCTGCTGATCGGGGTCTCGGTGCTGCCCACGGTGCTCCATCTCACCGGCCAGTTCTATCTCTACGGGGCCGTACTCATGGGCCTGGGGTTGCTGGCGGCCGGCATCTCGCTCTCCCGCTCCCGCTCCGAGTTGCACGCCCGCCGGCTGCTGCGCGCCTCGGTGGCCTACCTGCCCCTGCTCTTCCTGCTCTGCGCGGCGGATACCGGGTTCTGAGCCTGGCCATCCCGACCGCGCCTGCTGCCCAACTACCAGTGAGGGGACGATGTCCGGACCTGCCGCACCCACTGATCTGGAAACCTATCTCTTCGATCTGCAGGGATTCGTGGTGCTGCGGGGGGCCCTCAGCGCCGGTGAGGTGGCGGAACTCAACGCCTGCCTCGACGCCATCCCGCGCCTGGAACCGGGCGAGTGGTACGGCTACGTACACGCCCACACCTACGGCACCAGAGACGGGCTGAACTACCAGCAGGTCTACGAGGCGGGCGAGCCCTTCGAGCGGCTCATCGACCACCCTTCCTGGATCGAGAAGATCAAGCACTTCGTCGGCGGGGTGGGCACCTTCGACTACCACCACGGCCCGCTCTTCATCGACGAGAACTTCGCCAACTTCCGCGGCCCCGGCGAAGCCATCGGCCTGCACTCGGGCGGCACCCCGCCCATCATGCGCAACCAGTTCCGCTACTACAATGGCCGCTTCATGTGTGGCCAGGTGAATATCCTCGCCGCGCTCACCGACGTGGGCCCCGGCGACGGGGGCACCATGGTCATCCCCGGCAGCCACAAATCCAACTTCCCGCATCCGCAGCTGGCCGATCACCGCATGAAACCCGAAGGGGCCACGGTGGAGGGCGCAGCCGGGGCCATCGAGGTCCACCTACAGGCCGGCGATGCTCTGCTCTTCGTCGACGGCATCTCCCACGGCTCGGCCCGGCGCCGCAACCCGGGCGAACGCCGGGTGGTGGTCTACCGCTACGGGCCCTCCTGGGGCAACTTCCGCCTCGGGTACCAGCCTTCCCCCGAAATACTCGCCCGCCTCACCCCCGAGCGCCGCAGGATCGTGCAGCCGCTCCAGTTGCTGGAGCGCACGCCGACCCGCAACTCGGGCTGAGCCGCGTTATCGCCGTGCCTCTCGGGCACGAGCGGCCCGATCCGGCCCTTGGTCCCGGGCCGGATTAGCCCCTTTCTTTGGTCTCTTTTTGCCGCGATGGATATGGTGATGGCCAAGGCCGGGGTGTGCCCGGCTGGTACCGGTCGGATCAGGCGCCGAGCAGGTCCTGGGCGCGCTGGTAATCCTCGGGGGTGTTGAGATTGGAGAAAAGCAGGCCGTGCGGGTCGAAGGGCTGCCACTCTTCCGGTTCCAGCCAACCCACCGCCACGGCGGCGTGGAAGGCGTTCATGCGGCGCTCGCCGCGGGCCAGGGCCTCTTCGACGGCGGGCAGGCAGGACTGGGTATAGAGGGCGCACAAGGGCTGCGGTCCCTCGGCGCTGTGGGGAATGAGGGCCTGGTGATCGCCGGGGCGACTGGCCAGGAAGCGCAGGAACTCCGGGGTGAGAAAGGGCAGGTCGCAGGCCAGGAGCAAGAGGTTGGCAGTGGTGGTGTGGTGCAGGGCGGTGCACAGGCCGCCCAGAGGACCGGCGCCGGGGTGGAGATCGGGGCAGACGGGCAGGCCGAGTCGGGAGTGGTCGCCGGCCTGGCGGGCGACCACGAAGCTGGGACAGTCGAGGGGGGTGATGGCGGCCAGCACCCGCTCGATGAGGCTCTGGCCACCCAGCTCAAGGGTGGCCTTGTCGCGCCCCATGCGCCGGCTCTGGCCGCCGGCCAGGATGGCTACGGAGAAGGGAACTGGCATCGGGGAGTGCTCTGCTCCGGACTCACCTAGGCAAGCCCTTCGATCGCCTGGCGCTCACTTCAACTGGGGCATGGAGGCGCGCACCTGGGTGGCCTGGGGGGAGTTGGGCGCCATATCGAGGACGCGTTTCCAGGCCTTGGCGGCGCCGGCCTGGTCGTGCAGCTCGTTGGCCAGGACCACGCCCAGGTTGTAATTGGCGTTGAGGTGGTTGGGCGCGTATTCGAGGGCCTTGCGGAACTCGCGGGCCGCATCCTCGTTGAGCCCGGTGCGGTGCAGGGCCGTGCCCAGGTCGGTGCGCACATCGGGGTTCTCGGGATTTTTTTCCAGGAAGATGCGGTAATGGACCGCCGCTTCGGCAAAGTTCTCGCTGTCGAAGAGCGCGTTGCCCAGCTGGACACGGGCCTGCAGGTCATCGGGGGCGTGTTCGAGATGATCCTTGAGTTGCAGGATGGTCTGGGAGAGCCCCAGCCGGTCTGGGCTGCCGCCCTGCACGGGGGCCAGCGAGACCGGCGCGGCGGCGGGGGGAGGCTGGCTGGCTGGTTTGGGCCCGCCCGCCATCTGCCCCTGGACCAGCACCCCGGCGCTGAAACCCAGCACCACCAGCACCAGGCCGCCGCCGAAGAGTTTGAGGGGCGAGATGAAGTAGCCGGGCGGGAGCGGCTGGGGGGAGGGGGTGTTTGGGTGCCTGGAGGCCTTGCTCATGTCATTCCTCGGGAGTGCGGGTGCGGTTGTTGATGAGAGCGGCGGCGTAACCGGCGCCGAAGCCGTTATCGATATTGACCACCACCACCCCCGAGGCGCAGGAGTTGAGCATGGTCAGCAGAGCCGACAGGCCGTTGAAGCTGGCCCCATAACCCACGCTGGTCGGCACGGCGACGACCGGTGAGTCTACCAGGCCGCCCACCACACTGGCCAGCGCGCCCTCCATACCGGCCACCACCACCACCACCCGCGCCGAGCGCAGCTTCTCGCTGTAGGCCAGCAGGCGGTGGATGCCAGCCACCCCCACATCGAAGATCCCCTCTACCTTGGCCCCCATGGCCCGGGCGGTGATCATGGCTTCGCGGGCCACCGGCAGGTCGGCGGTGCCGGCCGAGGCCACCACCACCAGGCCCTGTTCGGCGAGCGGGGTGTCGTCGGGCGGGATGAGCACCACGCGGGCGAGTTCGTCGTATTCGGCGCGCGGGAACTCCTGCACCAGCGCCTGGCCGGCCTCCGGACTGAGCCGGGTGGCCAGCACCAGCGAACCGTTGGCGGCGAGCCGCTGGGCGATGGCCAGGATCTGCGGGGTGGTCTTGCCCTGGCAGAAGATGGTCTCGGGGTACCCCCGGCGCAGGGCACGGTGGTGGTCGATGCGCGCGAAGCCCAGGTCCTCGAAAGGCAGGGCCTGGAGTTGCTGGGCCGCCGCTTCGGCGCTGAGCTCGCCGGCAGCGACCTGGCGGAGCAAGAGTTCGAGGCGTTGTCTATCCATAGAGTGAGGAAATATAGCAAGCGCGCCAGGACTGTCAATCAGGGAAAGGAGCAGCCGCCCGCCGGAAAAAACTGCTGGGCTAGGGCGGGCGCCGGGGCCGCGGCTCAGGGAAGAACAAAATGGCACGGGCGTTGCTGGAGTAGGGGCAGGTGTTGGGTATGGTCCCGGCGCCCCGGAGAAGGTCCCCCATGTCCACCCAGATCACCCTGATCGCCGCGCTGCTCCTGGCCGTGCCGATCCTAGTCAAATACCTGCTGGCCTTCCAACTGCGCCAGCTCCTGGACCAGCTCAAGGCCAAAGACCGCGAGGTGCGCGCCCTCCTGGCCCAGCTGCAGGCGCTGCGCCAGGAGCAACTGGCGGTGCGCAAGGCCAAGATGCGGGTGGAGCAGCAGCACCAGCGGGCCCAGGTGCGCCGCAGCCTGATCGAGGAGCGCCTCGGGCAGGTGCCGGCCCGCTGAACTGAGGCCGGCCTAAGGCCGGCAGCAGCGGAAGCCGCGGTTGCTGTTCAGGTAGTCCTGGTATTCCGTGCCCAAGTCGTTGATGGCCCGGCTGCTGAAGTCGAAATCGACCGGCAGGGCCGGCAGCGGCTCGGCGAACTCGCCGCACTGCCGCGCCGCCAGCACGCTGCTCAGCGTGTAGGTAGCCGCCGTCTGGCTCGAATCGGTCCACACCCACTCCGCCACATTCCCCGTCAGGTCGTATACCCCCTCGGTGCCGCAGTTGGCAAAGGTGCCCGACCGCGCCAGGTAGTCGGTGAGAAAATCGGCGTCAGGGGCAGGGCCAGCCGCCTGTGAGCCGACGGTATTGCAGAAGCGCTGGCCAAAGTCCGGCCCCTGTGCCGCCGGGTCATCGCTGGAGGAGTAGTTTCTCAGATCTGCCCCTTGGCAGGCGCTGCGCCACTCCTCGGCCCGGCAGAGCCGCCGGCCCTGGGTCGCGCACACCTCCACCGCCCGGAAAAAGGAGCTGGTCAGCGAGGGCCGCGTGCCGCGCTGGTTGGGGTACTCGTACATGTCGATCTCGAAGCGGTGCACGGAACCGTCTGCACGGCTCAGTTGCCGGGGAACGATGCCGGTGGCGGGCAACTCGGGAGGGGCGGGCACCCGCACCAGCACCTCGGCAGTGGCGGTATCGGCCCCATCACCCACCTGCGCGGCAAAGCGATAATCGCCCGGCAGGATGGGGATGAAACGCAGGCGCGAGTGTTCGTTGTCGAGTCGGTCGGACACCGGTTCGACGTGGACCGGGCCATCCAGCTGTTCCCAGCGGTATTCGAGCTTGTCCTGTTCCGGATCGGCGCCCACGGCCTCCACCTCGGCGAAGGGGGCGCTGAAGGAGATGGTGGTATCGGCAATAACCGTCAGCGAGGGCGGGCGCTGGACCACCTCGATGAGAAAGGTCTCGGTGAGGTCCTCGGTTTCGGGCTGGTGGTCGCTGACGGTCAGGCTGAGCAGGAAGAGCTCGGAGGAACCGTTGATCTGGTCGGGGGCGATCCACGAGGTGGTGCCGCTGGTCGAGTCGCGGAAACTGCCCTCACCGAAGGAGGTCCAGTGGTAGGAAAGGGGGTCGTCGTCCTCGTCGGTGGCCCGCACCTTCAGATTGACGGTGCCGCCGCGGTTGACGCGGGTGGTGTCGGCCACACTCTGCTGCAGTTTAGGGGGTTCGTTGGGCAGATCCTGGTTGAATAGGCTGCAGGAGGCGAGGCAGGACAAGAGAGCCGCGAAGAGGAGCAGAGTCGGGATCATGCTGTATTGACGCGTCGGTGATCGACCTGTTCCAGCCGTGCCGTGCCGCGGCTTCACCCTTGGTCGCCGAGGAGGAGTTCGAGGACCCGCTCGAGATCGTTGTCGTCGTAGAACTCGATGGCGATGTGGCCTTTTTTGGCATTGCGGTGGATGGCCACCCCGGTGCCGTAGCGGTGCTGGAGTTTTTCCTGGAAGACGGTCAGTTGGGGATCGCGCTTTTCGCGGCCATTGGTATTGCCGCTGGCGCGGGCGCGTTTGTCCCGGCCGGTGCGGCGGGCTCGCACCGCCCGCTCCAGGTCGCGCACGGTCATCTGCTCGGAGAGGCAGCGCCGGGCCAAGTCGAGCTGGTCCTCCTCTTCCTCCAGGCCCAGCAGGGTGCGGGCGTGGCCCATCTGCAGCACGCCCTGGCGCAGGTGGTCCTGGATTTCGAGGGGCAGCTTGAGCAGGCGCAGGGCGTTGGCAATGGTGGAGCGGTCCTTGCCCACCTTCTGGGCCACGTCTTCCTGGGTGAGGAAGCAGGTGTTCATCAGGGCCCGGTACCCTTCGGCCTCCTCGATGGGGCTGAGGTTTTCCCGCTGGATGTTCTCGATCAGCGAGATCTCCATCAACTCCTGGGGCGACTCGATCTCGTAGATGATCGCGGGAATGGTCTCGAGGCCCGCCTTCTTGGTGGCCCGCCAACGCCGCTCGCCGGTGATGATCTGGTAACTCTGGCCCACCCGATTGACGGTGATGGGCTGGATGATGCCCTTCTCCTTGATGGAGCGCATCAGGTCCTCGAGCCGCTCCTCGTCGAAGCGGGTGCGGGCCTGATGCGGATTGGGCTCGATCTCATCGACCTTGAGCTGCATCACCTGCCGGCCCTGATCGCCGTTGGCGTGGGTGTCGCTGTACTCGGGGATGAGGGCGTTGATGCCTTTGCCCAGGACCGGTTTCTTACCCATGGTTGATGACTTCTCCTGCCAGGCTCATATAGTTCTGGGCCCCGGGCGAGAGGATATCGTACAACACTATGGGTTGGCCGTGGCTGGGGGCTTCGGCCAGGCGCACATTGCGGGTGATGGCGGTCTTGTAGACCTTGGTGCCAAAGTAGGACTTCACCTCGGCGGCCACCTGGCGCGAAAGGTTGAGGCGGTGGTCAAACATGGTGAGCAGCACCCCGGCGATCTGGAGCTTGGGGTTGAGATGGCGCTGGATGAGGCGGATGGTGTTGAGCAGCTTGCCCAGCCCTTCGAGGGCGTAGTATTCGCACTGGATGGGGATGAGCACCTGATCGGCGGCGGTGAGCGCGTTGACGGTGAGCAGGCCCAGCGAGGGCGGGCAGTCGACGATGATGTAGGTGTACTTGTCGGCCACCTCTTTCAGGATGCCTTCGAGCTTCTGCTCGCGGGCGATCATGGTGACCATCTCGATCTCGGCGCCGGTCAGGTTGATATGCGAGGGGATCAGCGAGAGGTAGGGAATCTTGGTCTGCCGGATCACCGCCCCAATGGGCTGGTGACCCAGCAGGACATGATAGATATTCGCCTCCTCGACCTCGGTGGCCGGCACCCCGCAACCGCTGGTGGCGTTGGCCTGGGGGTCCATGTCGATCAGCAGGGTGGGCTGTTCGGCCACCGCCAGACACGCGGCCAGGTTCACCGCGGTGGTGGTCTTCCCGACGCCCCCCTTCTGGTTGGCTATGGCGATGATCTTGCCCATGGTCCCCACTCGGCCTGCTACTTGCGCCGCCGCGCTTTGGCGGCGGTTTTGGTTTTGGCCAGAGCCTTGGGTTTGGCCGCAGCTTTCGCCTTGGTCGCGACCTTGGCCTTGGGCTTGGCTTTGGCCTTGGCCGGGGCCTTGGCTTTGGCTGCGGGTTTGGCTTTGGCTGCGGGTTTGGCTTTGGTGGCGGCCTTAGCCTTGGCGGCAGCTTCCTGGTCCTGAATGGCGGCCTGAGCGGCAGCCAGACGGGCGATGGGCACCCGGTACGGCGAGCAGGAGACGTAATCCATACCCACCCGGTGGCAGAAGCCCACCGAAGCCGGGTCGCCGCCGTGTTCGCCGCAGATGCCCACCTTGAGATTCTTGCGCGCCTGGCGGCCCCGCTCGGTGCCCATGCGGATCAGGGCGCCGGTGCCTTCCTGGTCCAGGGTCTGGAAGGGGTCGGCCTCCAGCACGCCCTTCTCGACGTAGACCGGCAGGAACTTGCCGGCATCGTCGCGGCTGTAGCCAAAGGTGAGCTGGGTCAGGTCATTGGTGCCGAAGCTGAAGAACTCGGCCTGGCTGGCGATCTGGTCGGCCACCACCGCGGCGCGGGGGACCTCGATCATGGTGCCCACCATATAGCTGAGCTTGGTCTTATGGGCCTTGCCCACCTGCTCGGCCACCTGATCGGTCATGGCTTTGAGGTCGGTGAATTCGCGCAGAGTGCCCACCAGGGGGATCATCACTTCGGGGAAGGCCTTGATGCCCTGCTTCTTCACGGCTACGGCCGCTTCGAAGATGGCCTCCACCTGCATCTCGTAGATCTCGGGGAAGGTGACGCCCAGGCGGCAGCCGCGGTGGCCCAGCATGGGGTTGAACTCGTGCAGGGAGGAGACCTTTTCGCGGACCT
>JADZBP010000151.1 GCA_020852055.1 Candidatus Latescibacterota bacterium | reverse complement strand
GGGCACCCTGATCCGCGACCAACCCGGCCTGGGCCGGCTGCAACTGGCCGATTTCGCCGCCCTGGTCCGCGACGATATCCCCGATGATTTGCAGCAATGGGTGCAGCCAGTAGGGTCCCTGGGCCGTATGCGCGAGGCGCCGGACGAGCTGGCCTTTCAGCATACCCTCAGCACTGTCCTCTATGCCGATATGGAGCAAATGCCTGTTTCGGGTCTGCGCCTGTTCCATCGCTGCAAGTGGGAATGGCTGCGCCAGCGCGACCGCGCCGCAGCCCTGGCGCAGCGCCAAGGCCGCCGCCGGGCCGGTTTCCTGGGCCTGATCAACAAGGCCGAGTGGTCCCTACCCCTGGGCCTGGCCACCTTGCAGCCGCGCTGGAAGAGCGAGTACCGGCGCGACCGGCCCTTTGATCTGCGCCGGCCCCTCGCCGAAAGCCTGGAGCAGACCTTCATCGTGCTGTGGACCCAGCCCTTGCTGGCCGAGCGGACCCGGGTCAGCTATCACGCCCATTATGGCCGCCAGCTCTTTGACACCCAGTTGCAGGTGGGTGCGGAGTTGGGCCGCTTCTGGATGCTGGAAGGGCAGCGCGAGGAGATCGACCAGGACTTCTGGTCCTGGGTGATGGCCGCCCAGTTGACCAATCGGGTGGCCTATCAGGGATACCAGCTGGTCACCCGCGCCGGCCTGCAGTGGCGCCAGCGCCGCTTTGCCCGGGCCCAGGACCAGCGCGACACGATGTTTTTCATGACCATGCACGCGGGGTTGCGCTGATGCGGGGCGGACTCTTCCTGCTGGCGCTGCTGGCAACCTCGCCGCTGAGCGCCCAACAGAGCACCTTTGTGCTGGGGGGGGAGGAGCATCCCTGGGAGACCGGCGGGGCAGGGCTTTCCCCGGAAACCCTGATCGATCCACGCCCCCCAGGGAAGGTGGATACCACCAACGCGCCTGGGGGGGCCATCGAATTTGTGCATCGGCCTGGCTGGGTCAGCCCGCGCTTCTTTGATGCCGCCACCAACATCGCCCACCTGGTACTGGAACAAGGCGCCATCAGCGCGCCCAACCTCCTGTCGGCCAACAACCAGGTGCTCAAACGCCAGCTCGAAGGCACGGTCAATGGCGACCACCGCATCGCCTTTGAGCGCAAGCGCTCGATCTTTGACCCCCAGGCAGCCCTCTACGGCATCTGGATTGCCCTCGACTTTGGCCAGCCCCTCGGGGTGCAGCGCGTGCGTTTCTACCCGCGCAATACCGTAGTGCCCACCCCGAGCCAGCCCTACCACAACGACTACCTGAGGGCCTTCGAGCTTTTTCTCAACGAGCAACAGACCAATACCCTGGAAGGCGCTCCCGATGTGCTGGTGGCGCGCCAGCAGGACAATCAATCGCCAGTGGTGGACCTCTCCTTCCCGCCCAGGTACGCGCGGCTGCTCAAGCTGCGCTCACTCTCCGAAGCCCCTTATGAAATCGACGAGATCGAGGTCTATGGGACCGGATACCTGCGCGAGGCCCTCTACCTGTCAGATCTGATCGACCTGGGCGGGCCGGCCAGCATCGGACCGGTGCGCTGGCAGGAGGCCGTGGAGGGTGAGGCCCCCTTCTCCTCGCTGGTCGTCGAGGTGCGCGCCGGCCTCGACCCGAGCCCGCTCCTGTACCGGCGTTACCTGCGCGAAGAGGGCGCGATCATCGGCGATGAGGAGATCGCTGCGGCCGACTACGCCAAGGAGGACCCCCGGGACCTGCTGCCCATTGCCGAGGATACCCTCCACTGGAGCGGGTGGAGCCGCCTGGAGTCAGGTAGCCCGCTCCGCTCGCCCTTGCCCAGGCGTTATGTGCAGTTCCGTTTGGGGTTTGCCGGAGGGCTCTTTGCCACCCGGCAGGTAGACCAGCTCGCGTTCGATTATCTGGTCCCCCCGCTGGCGGATACCCTGCGCGCCGAGGT
Source organism: Candidatus Latescibacterota bacterium (assembly GCA_020852055.1). GTDB lineage: Bacteria > Latescibacterota > UBA2968 > UBA8231 > UBA8231 > SICG01. The sequence goes on along the minus strand of JADZBP010000151.1, from coordinate 19,796 downwards.
TTTCCCCCGTCAGGTGGACCTGGAACAACCCACCTCCTTCCGCTATGCAGTGCAGTTTATGCACCAGGGTCAGGCGCGGGGTTTCGACTTGCTGGAGGTGGATACCCCCGCCCAGGCAGCGCGTCTCCGCGAGCTGACCATCGACGGAGTTCCGGTGGAGTTCCAGGTGGAAGAGGTACGCCGGGAGAGGTTTCGCCTCCGCTTCCCCCTCATCGACCAGGACGGCGCGGTGCTGGCCTTTGCCTTTGACCTGCCCATCTTTCGTTTTGGCACCACCTTCTCGGGCCGGGTCTACCACAGCGATTTCCCGCAGGTGCCGCAACAACTCGAAGCAGGTCAGGTACTCGATTTCGGGCCTGGGGATGAGGCCGGGCGGTCCGGGCTGAGTGTGGCCATTCCCACCCGCCAGCTCGGCCAGTTGCTGGGCCAGGTCGAGGTGAATGGCCGGCTCTTCACCCCGAACCGCGACGGCATCGGGGATTCCTTTGCCCTGTCCTTCAACCTGTTGCAGGTGCTCCACCCCGTGCCGGTGACCCTGGCGATCTACGACCTGGCGGGCCGGCGCTGTGCAAGGGTGAGTGAGGAGTTCGGGGTGGGCCCGGCGCGTCTGGCCTGGGATGGACGTACAGAAACCGGCTCGCTGGCGCCGCCGGGGCACTATCTGTGGGTGTTGCAGGTGCGCGCCGACCACCTTGAGGAGCGCCGCACCGGGGTGCTGGGAGTGGTGTACTGAGATGAGATATCTGTTGATCCTGTTTCTAGGCCTCCCCGCGCTCCAGGCCCAGGAATACGGCGCCCGCCTGGGCACGGTGCAGCGGGGTGGCCAGGTCAGCTACGAGCCCAAGGGTCCGGGGGTGTTCTTCGACGCGCTGGACCCGGCGCTGCACAAATGGTACGTACCCCAGGAACTCTACCGCGAATACCGGTGGAAATCCTGGGAGTACGCCAACTACGCCCGCCAGAATTACCAGCGCTACGTCGATGTCTCCCTGGAGGGCGACTACTTCTACGACCTGTACGGCAATTACCTGCTGCGCGGTTGGCTGCTCTACGACTGGCGCCAGGAGACCCCCCAGCCCTTCGGCTCCACCCTGGCCAAGACCAGCCGCTTCTCCCAGTGGTTCAACAACCTGGTGGTCGCCTCGGACCATCAGGGGCAGTACCACTACGCCATCACCGTGGGCGACCAGATCCGCACCACCCTGACCCCCATGACCTTTTCGAAGCCGCTCTTCAACGGCATCCAGTGGGATTTTGCCTCCGATAAATACGAGGCCACCCTGCTCTTATCGCGCATCTCCTCTCCCAGCTCCCTGGGTGGCAGCGCGGACCAGCGCACCAACAATACCAACCTGATCGGCGCCCGACTGACCTCCCAGGTGGGTGACTTCGTCGAGGTGGGGGGCACCCTGGTCAACACCCATCAGGCCCAGACCCAACTGGAAGGGGTCAGCGGCGACATCCTCCACGGCCAGCTCACCGAGGCCCAGAACTTCGCCACGGTCAACTACGTCGAGGTGGCGATCCAGGACGATTCACCGGAGGACCGGGAGGCCGGCGGCGCTTTCTTTGCCAGTGACATCGTCATCACCAATCTGTTGGGGGAGGTGTACCGCGGCGGCGAGAACGGCTTCCACCCCCTGGTGGAGGGCGGCATCCAGCGCCAGGGATACCTGGCGGCCGATGGCATCGAGCAGATCCTGTTGCGCTACGATCTGGCCAGCGCCGCCTATACCGGGCCGGCCCTCTCCGAGATCCAGCGCATCCAGATCGAGCTGGTAGTGGCTAACGACTACTGGATCGGGGTGCGCTCCAACCGGCAACTGGACGCCCAGGAGCAGGTGGTCTTTCTGCCGGTGGCTCGCGCTCCGGGCAACGTGGACGACGGCTCCAACCAGCGTGTGGTGCGCATCGACTACGGTCTGCCCACGGCGGTCCAAATCGCTGGGGCGACCGTGGAGCTGATGGATTTGTACGGTTTCGATGGGTACCTGGAAATCAACATCAACCGCCAGTACCGCCAGTACCCCAACCCCAGTACCAGGCGTCACCACACGGCCCACGAACAGGCCCTGGCCTGGTTGGGCAACCTCTCCAGAGTCCAGCGGCCCTTTTTCGGGTACTTTGAGGCCTTCAGCGTCGCCCCCAACTACACCACGTCCATTGTGACCACCGACCCCGGTGGCCTGCTGGACTTTGGCAATGATTTTGAACGCTACGAACTGGTGGACGACAACGACGACCAGGATCGCTGGCCGGACTGGCGGCGAAAAGGGTGGGGACCAGGGGATGAGGAGATCTTTCCCGGTTGGGATGAGAACAACGACTTCATCTCCGACTTCAACCAGAACGACAACGAGGACAGCCCCAACCTCATCCCCGACTACGAAGAGTCTTTTTTGCGTTTCTTCGCCGACCGCCCCGAATTCCTCTACGGGGTGGATATGAACCACAACACCTGGGTCGATCGCTTTGAAAACGACACCGAGCCCGACTATCCCTACCGGCGGGACCAGGAAGGATACAATGCTTACGCAGGAACGTTCCTGGGGCCGCAGACCCGCCTGAGCCTCGGCCGGTCGCATATCCGCCAACTCTCGGACCAGGGCCGCAGCCGGGCCACCTACCTGCTTTTCACCGCGGATCAGGACTCCCCCCGCTGGGGGCGGTGGCGGGTATTCCAGGACCTGCGCCGGGTCAGGGATGATATCCGCGACGATCTGCTCCAGTGGCAGCAACTGCCCAACACCCGGGGCAGTCTGCGCCAGGTGGAAGACCCGCTGCCGGCGCGCAACACCTGGATCAACACCACCTGGCTAGGGCTAGACCTGCAACTGCTGCCCAAACTGCTCATGCAGCACCGGCTCAAGTGGCAGGTCTACGACCAGCTCGACGACCGTATCACACTCCAACTCCGCGGCCTGCGGCAGCGGGCATATTTTCTGGGGCTGATCAACAAGGCCGAGTACCGGTTCCAGTGGCGCACCTTTACCCTGATGCCCCGCTGGAAGAGCGAGTTCCGCCGCCAGGCGCCGGTACTGGCTGCCGAGCCTGCCCGCCGGGAACTCACCCAGATCCTCATGCTCATCTCCCGCATCCCCTTCATGAGCCGCAGTTACCTGGAGGGGGGCGTCGAATATGAGCATTTCCGCCAACTGCGCGACCCCACACCCCCTGGGGCAAGTGACAGCTTCGACGGCCTGACCGCCACCCTGCAGTTGGCCAATGTCTCTGATTACCAGGGATACCGACTGACCACGGTTGCCGGCTTCGAGGTGAAACGCCTCGCCACCGGCCTGGCCGCGCCCGAGGTGTTTTCCCGCGCCTTTATCACGGTCTATGCGGGGGTGGAGTTGTAGGCAGCTGGTCCCTGGAATGTACAGCCCCGGGGGGTTGCACTTGGTTGTGGGGAAAGGCGATCTATGCAGGACGGACTTTTAGTCAGACTCCTTCGGCTCGTGTTTTGGCGGCCATCTTGCGCAACCACCTTGTTGCTGTATCGCATAAGCAAGGTGTTCCTGGCGGCCTTGGGTCTGTCCGCCCTTCTCCATCTGCTGCTACTCGCACTTGCGCCGAAGCTATTCAATGGGCCAAATGGCAATCTTCCCGAGCCCGACCACGTCAAGGTCTTTACCCGCCACGATCCGCAGCTTACCAGGCCCATCGAGCTGCGCAAGGTACCTCTGCCCAAGAGGTTACCGGTACCGCACGAAAGGCGCCTAGCTCCTGCGCGCCGGCCTCAGGCGCCGGCAATGGGGGTTTTTCCTACCCGTGCCCAGGTCCACCCGTTGCCCCTACCCAGTCCAACCCTGACCATCAATGCCATCGGCACGGAGGGCGCCGGGCCAACCTTGGGACCGACCATGCCAACAGGCGGAGATCTGGTCGGCATCACACGTTATGCTCCCCACCAGCTTGATATGCACTTGGAGCTGCTGGATGTAAACAGCCTGGACATCGGTCGGTACCGGGCGAAGGTGGTCCAGGACCCCGACGACCGGCAGGCCATCAGAGGTTTCGTGAAACTGGGGATGGTGATGCCGGTCCGCACCCTGAGCGTAACCAGGGATCTCTCGGTTCAAGGGCGGCATGCACAAGAGATCAACGAGCTGGCGAGGGCCCTCAATGAGTATACGGGCGTACAGGCAGAAGTGGTTGAGCAGGTCACCCTTGATGACCATCGACTCATGGAGGTCCCTGTGCTTGTTGGGCTCTTTGGCAAACCCAACGAGGCGGAGTTGAGAAACCTGACCCAGTATCTCATGGCCGGGGGGTTTGTTATGGGAGGGATGTATAGCCTGGAAGAGGATCTCTTTGCAGGCTTGGAGAAATATGGCGGTCTGGTTCGCGGGAGGGATTTCTACAGCCAGGTACTACCCAAGGACCATCTGCTCTACCGGACCTTCTTCGATATCCCCGGGGGGTTAGGAAGTCGATCCCTGCAAAAGGAAAATGCCGACGGCAGAATCGTGACCAAAGTGGTGGACTGTATGGTTGGGTATTACCTCAAGGGACGGCTGGTTGGCATTGATCCCATCGAAAGCTGGCGGTGGGTTGACCACAGCAACCCGATGAATGCCAGCCATGAGCTGATGTTCGCAATCAATGTCGTCATCTATGCCCTTACCCAAGAGGGTTCCTTGACGCAGCGGTTGATCCGGGCGAACTGAGGGAGAAAAGCGCTGTTGCGCTACCAGCCGCAGGTCCTCAGTTCGGCGGAAGGCTGAGAGGCGCGTCCCCCCGAAACGGGGAATCTATCAAGTGGCCGCCGGCCCCACCAACAGCGCAAAACCGCCGGCGTCCACCTGCTGCAGGTGGGTGCGGTGGCCCTGCTTTTCGAGGGTTTCGATGAGGGGCTGGGGCCTGAAGGCCACGGTGACCAGCAGCAGTTCTCCGGCCTGCAACTGGCGCGCTGCTTCGAGGGCGGTGCTCAGCGGGCTCTGGCCCTTGGCCAACAGGGCGTCGGCCTCGAGGGTGGTGCGGATGCTTCCCGCCTGCACCCAGGCAGGGGCAGGGCCGGTGGGCAAGACCCCTGCTTCTGGCGCCTCCTCCACGGGCTGACCCAGGGCGCGGCGCAGGGCTGCCACCAGCTCGCGGGGCTGGAGGCCGGCCATGCCGGCAGCGGTCTCCAGGGTGGCCAGCTTGGCCACAGTGCGCCGCAGCACCGGGTTCTTGAGTTTGGCGAAGGCCGGGGAGAGGGAAAGCAGCACCGCCTCGAGTTCGGGGTGGGCGTCGAGCATGGGGCCGACTTTGGTCTGGGGGGTGATATCCATGGTCAGGCCGGGCGGGCCGGCGGGTCGTATTCGAGCAGGCGGCGTTCGCCTTCGAGGGCGCGGGCCTCGCTCAGGTCCTGGGTGACCTCGAGGGTGCCCAGGTACTGTCCCTGCTCGCCGCGCACCGCGAAGTAGCGGATCTGCACAAAACGACCTTTGAAGTTGATCCAGAAGGAACAGGCGTCCTGGCGGCCGGCGCGGAAATCGGCCAGGATGCGCTCGACCACGTCGACGCTGGAGGGCGGGTGGCAGTGCTGCACCTTGCGGCCCAGGATGGTGCGGGGCCGGGCAAAGACGCGGCCGCCGTTTTCGGAGAAGTAGCGCACCCGGTCCTCGGCGTCGACGAAGGTCACGTCGAGGGGCAGCACCGAGAAGAGCCCCTTCAACTGCTCGATGGTCAGGGCGCCGGTGGCGGTCAGGAAGGGGGCGCGGGTGTCGGGCGGCGCCCCTTCGATCTGCAAGAGGGACGGGGCCGGCGGGTGGTACTCGTCGCCCGGCTCACACAGGCAGTAGCCAAACTGCGGGGTCTGCGCCCAGATCTCGCCCCACTCGGTGGCGTTGAGCGCTTCCAGAGCCATCGGCAACAGGATTTCCTCCTCCTTGCGCACCATCTCCTCGACGGCCTGCAGGGCGGGTTCCACCACGGCCTGGGCGGCCACGCGCCATTCCCCGACGCTGGCCTGGGCGCCCAGCATCTCCCCCACTCCGCGCAAGAGCTCGCGCACCTCGTCGTCCTTGCCCCACATCACCTTCGAGGGCCCGCTGATCCCGTGCCGCTCCAACACCGGGAAGAGCAGGTTTTCCTTGCGGGCATAGTGTTTGTCCACATCCATCAGGGCGTTGAAGCGCAGCTGCAGGGGGCCCAGGTCGGCCGGGTCTGCGTCCTTGCCACCTAGCAGCGCGACCAACTGCTCGCGCAGGGCGCGGGTGGCGGCGAGCAGGGCCTGGTTCTCGCGGCGGAAGGTGTCCACCGGGTGGCCCGGCAGCACCGGGTCGGTGGCGCGGTTGACCAAGATCTCGGAGACCACCTGGGAGTGCAAATCGCACATGGTCATCACCTCGGCCACCGGCATGCCGTCGGCGATGAGCTGCTGCTCCATGGCGGCGATCTCGGAGGCGTCGGTCTGGCGGACCAGCTCCTTGAGTTGCTGGCGCACCTGATCCTGGGGCGTGCCCTGGTGCAGCCCGGTGATGATCTGTTTCAGCGCCTGGATGCGTTTGGCGCGGTTGTCGAGCAGTTCGGCCATTTAAGGTCTCAGGGAAGTGGCAATCGTGTCGAGTACGGCGCCGGGGGCAATACCCAGGCCGAGGATGCCGGCGATGAGCAGCAGGCAGAGCAGGCGGGCAGGCCAGGCCAGGACGATGGCCGGCTGCTCGGAGGTCTCGCGGAAACAGGCCTCGCGCACCACCCCCAGATAGTAATACACGGCGATGGCCGCGTTGATCACCGCCAGGATGACCAGCCAGAGATGGCCGCGGTTGAGGGCGGCCTTGAGCAGCGCAAACTTGCCCATGAAACCGACGAAGGGCGGGATGCCGGCCAGGGCGAAGACCCCCACCAACAGGGTCACGGCCAAGAGGGGCGAGCGGCGGTGCAGGCCGGCGAAGTCCTCGATGTTGACATTGAGCCCGTCGCGCGAGACCAGGAAGATCACTGTGAAGCAGGCCAGCACCATCAGCAGATAACCGGTGATGTAGTAGAGCGCGGCGGCGTACCCGGCCTGGTCCAGGGCCACGAAACCGACCAGCGCGTACCCGGCGTGGGCGATGCCCGAGAAGCCGAGCAGGCGTTTAAAATCCTTCTGTCCCAGGGCCAGCAGGTTGCCGTAGAACATCGAGGCCACGGCCAGCAGCGCCAGCAGGGTGGCGAAGGTCTCGGCCTGGGGGGTGGCCAGGGAAACCAGGCGCACCAGCACGGCCACGGCCCCCACCTTGGGCAGGGAGGCGATGAGGCCGGCGGTCTCGTGGGCGGCGCCCTGGTACACGTCCGGGGTCCAAAAATGGAAGGGGAAGATGGCCAGCTTGTAGAAGAGCCCGCAGCAGGTCAGGGCGAGGGCGGCCACCACCAGGGGTGAGTCGGCCAGCGGCCGCAGCGCCTGGGCCAGACCGGCCAGGGAGGTGGTGCCGCTCAGGCCGAAGAGATAACTCATACCGAAGAGCATGATGCCGTTGGCCGCCACCCCGAACATGATGTACTTGATCGCCGACTCCATCTGCACCCGCTGCCCCTCGCGCTCGCGGCGCATGGGCACCAGCAGGTACAGCGGGAAGGCCGAAAGCTCGAGGGCCACCACCAGCGAGATCAGCTCGACGCTGCTGACCAGCATGGCCAGGCCGCAGACACTGAGCACCAGAAAGAGGAAATACTCGGGTTTGATGTCGAGGCGCACGTCGGGCAGGTGGCCGCTGACCAGCAGCACCAGCACCAGGCCGGCGGCGAAGACCACCTTGAGGAACTGCGAGAAGAGATCGACCTGGTACGCCCCGTCGAAGAGCAAGGCCTGCTGGTCCAGGCTCAGCAGGGCCGCCGCCAGGGCAGCCAGCGCCACGCCCATGGCCAGGCCGCGGGCCAGGCAGACGCGGCCTTTGCCCAGGGTGACGAAGAAGAGGGCCAGGGCGCCCAGCAGCAACACCAGTTCGGGAAGGAAGGCAAAAAGGGTCGTCATGGCGTCATCTCCCCGCCATGGCGGCGGTCTGGGTCGCCTGCTGCACCAACTGCTCGACGCTGGTGCGCAGGAGGCCGGCCACCAGCTCGGGGTGCAGGCCGATCCAGAGTACAAAGATCAGCAGCGGGGTCAGGGTGAGCACTTCGCGCAGGTTCAGATCGGCGATGGCCGCGTGGTCCGGATTGTGGGTGCCGCCGTAGGCGATGCGCTGCAGGAGGCGCAGCATGTAGGCAGCGGCGGCGACCACGCCGGGGGCGGCGCAGAGCACCAGCAGGGAGGAGCGGGCAAAGGTGCCGCTGAGCACCAGGAACTCGCCGATGAAGCTGTTGGTGCCCGGAAAGGCCAGGGAGGAGAGGCAGAAAACCCCCAGGAAGCCGGCGAAGATGGGCATGCGTTTGCCCAGGCCGGCGGCCAGGTCCAGCTCGCGGCTGTGCAGCCGCTCGTAGAGGATGCCCACGCAGATGAAGAGGGCGCCGGTGGTGATGCCGTGGTTGACCATCTGGAAGACCGCCCCCTGGATGCCGTCGCTGTTGAGGGCGAAGATGCCCAGGGTGACAAAACCCATGTGGCCGACGCTGGAATAGGCCACCAGCTTCTTGAGGTCGGTCTGGGCCAGGGCGGTGAGACCGCCGTAGAGGATGGCCGCCACCGAGAGCCACAACACGTAGGGGGTGAAGTACTGCGCCCCGTACGGGGTGATGGGCAGGGAAAAACGCAGGAAACCGTAGGCCCCCATCTTCAGCAGCACGCTGGCCAGGATCACGCTGCCGGCCGTCGGGGCTTCGACGTGGGCGGCGGGTAACCAGGTGTGGAAGGGGAACATCGGCACCTTGATGGCAAAGGAGACGAAGAAGGCCAGGAAGATCCAGCACTGGAAGCCGGGCGGGTAGGGCCGGCCCATCAGGTCGGGGATGTTGAAGGTGCCGGCCTGCATGTAGAGGGCGATGATGGCCACCAAAAGCAGCACCGAGCCGGCCATGGTGTAGATGAAGAACTTGAGCGCCGCGTACACCCGGCGCGGCCCGCCCCATACGCCGATCAGCAGGGCCATGGGGATGAGCATCGCCTCCCAGAAGACGAAGAAGAGCACGAAGTCGAGGGCGCTGAAGACCCCCACCATCGCCCCCTCCATCACCAGCAGGCAGATCATGAACTCCCGCACCCGGGTGGAGATATAACTCCACGAGGCCAGCACACAGAGGGGGGCGATCAGGGTGGTCAAGAGCACCATCAGCAGGCTGATGCCGTCCAGGCCGAGGGAATAGTTCACGTTCAGGAAGGGAATCCAGGCGGCGTGTTCGCCGAACTGGAAGCCGGTGCGGCCCGGGTCGAAGTCCCAGTACAGGGGCAGCGAGAACAGGGCGATGGCCAGGGTGGAGATCAGCGTCCACCAGCGCAACAGGCGCGCCTGGCCGATGAAGGCGGCCACCGCGGCGGCGGCCAGCGGGGCGGCGATCAGGGCGCTGAGGATGGGAAAGTCTCCGCTCATGCCGCGCCTCAGAATAGATAGATGAAAAAGAGCGCCAGCCCGGCCAGGGCCAAACCGGCCAGGGCCAGGGTGAGATTTTCCTGCAGCTGGCCGCGCTGGGCCAGGCGGAGGCGGCCGCCCAGGCTGCGGATGCCCTGGGCGAAACCGTCGACGGCCCCGTCGATGAAACGGTTGTCGAAGCGGCCGGCGAAGCGGGCGATGGCCATCAGCGGCCTGAGCCCGGCCACCCGGTAGAGTTCACTCACCCCGTTGTCCACGCCCTGCAAAGGCCGGCGCGACACCCACAGCAGCAGGCGGGCGCCTTTGCGGTAGAACCAGTCCAGATCCATGCTGATGGTCGGCTCGGGCTCCAGCTTCTTGAGCAGCAGGAAGAAACCCACGGCGGCGAAGAGCAGGATCTGTAAGGTTTCGCTCAGGTGGTAGGCGGTGTAGGGATGGTACTCGGCCGCGTAGGGCAGTTTGTCGTAGAGGAAGGGGGTGTAGCAGCCGATCAACACGCAGAGCACCGAGGCGATGACCATCGCCGCGTTCATGTTCCAGGGCGGCTCGACGGCCCGCTCCCAGGTCTCCGGCTTGCAGTTGTTCTTGCCGAACCAGATAAAGTAGGGCACCTTGAGGCCGGTGTGCAGAAAGGTGCCCACCGAGGCCAGCATCAGCAGGAAGCCGGCCCAGAGCAGGTGCTCCTCGAAGCCGGCCTGCACGATCATCGACTTGCTGACAAAACCGCTGAAGAGGGGGAAGGCCGAGATCGAGAGCCCGCCGATCAGGGTGAAGAAGAAGGTCCAGGGCATCTTTTTGTACAACCCGCCCAGTTCGGTGAATTTGCTCTGCCCGGTGGTGTGCAACACCGCGCCGCAGCCCATGAAGAGCAGGCCCTTGTAGAGGATGTGGGCAAAGGCGTGGGCGCAGGCCCCGTTGATGGCCAGCTGGGTGCCGATGCCCACCCCGGCCACCATGTAGCCCACCTGGCTGATGATGTGGTAGGCCAGCAGGCGGCGGCAGTCGTTCTCCAGCACCGCGTAGATCACGCCGTAGAGTGCCATGGCCACCCCCAGGGGGATGAGCAGTTCCATGCCGGCGAAACCGCGGCACAGGGCGTACACGGCGGTCTTGGTGGTGAAGGCGCAGAGGAAAACCGAGCCGGTGGGGGTGGCCTCGGCGTAGGCGTCGGGCAGCCAGGCGTGCAGGGGCGGCACTGCGGCGTTGAGCAGGAAACCGGCCAGCACCAGATAAGCCGCCAGCGAGGGGTGAGCCACGTCGAAGGCGCCGAAACTCCAGCCCGCGCTGCGGCAGTGCAGGGCGATGCCGGCCAAGAGCGACACCCCGCCGGCCAGGTGCACCAGCAGGTAGCGCAGGCCGGCGGCCGGCGAACCGGGGCGGCGGCGGAACCAGACCAGGAAGACCGAGGAGAGGGCCATCACCTCCCAGAAGAGGAAGAGGGTCAGGAAATCCCCCGCCAGGATGGCGCCCAGGGAACCGGCCACGTAGAGCCAGGCGGCCTGGTGCTGGCCCCAGTCGTCCACATGCAGGGCGTAGAGGGTGCCGATGGCGCACATCAGCCCCATGATGTAGAGGAAGACCTGGCTGAGGGCGTCGACCCGGCCGAAGACCAGGGTCCAGTCGAGGAACTGCACCTGGCCGAAGGTGCCCGGCTCCAGCAGCAGGATGCGGGCAAAGGCCAGCAGGGGCACTATTAACAGGAAAGCCCGGCGCAGGCCGGTGGGCACCAGTGGCAGCAGCAGGGCGCCCAGGATCAGGATCAGGGAAGGATGCAGCCAGAACTCATTCATCGTAATAGTCTTCGCGGGTCATGATGCCCAGGTGGCCGAACCACTTGGAGACGATGATGATCAGCGCGCAGCCCACGAAGCCGAACACCGTCCAGAAACCGGGCAGATGCTCGGCGGCGGTGTGGGCGTGCTCCTTATCGACCAGGAAGGCGTCGGCCAGCACCAGGCAGGCCAGCAGGCCAAAGCAGATTTTCACCACCGCCGGCAGGCGGGCGCGCAGATACTCGATGAAGGCCAGCATCAGGGCAGCACTCCCTTGGCAAAGTCCATGAAGAAGTCCGGGTAGAAACCGATGATCACCGAGATCAGCGCCGTCAGGGTCAGGGGGATGAGCATGGCCAGGGGCGCCTCGCCGTGGTGGTGCCCCTCCTCGCCGGCGGGCACCTTGCCGAAGAAGGCGCTGTACACCACCGGCACGAAGTAGGCGGCGTTGAGCAGGGTGCTGGCCAGCAGCACGGCGAGGATGCCCAGCGAGCCGGCGTCGAGGGCGCCCAGAACCATGTACCATTTGCTGACGAAGCCGCCCACCGGCGGGGCCCCGATCATACTCAGCGCGGCCAGGGCAAAGGCGCCAAAGGTGAAGGGCATGGTGCGCCCCAGGCCGCTCATCTGCGAGATCTCCTTCTTGTGGGTGGCCACGTAGATGGCCCCGGCGCAGAAGAAGAGGGTGATCTTGGCGAAGGCGTGGTTGGCGATGTGCAGCAGGCCGCCGGCGATACCCGCCGGCTTGAGCAGGGCCACCCCCAGCACGATGTAGGAGAGTTGGCTGACCGTCGAGTAGGCCAGCCGCGCCTTGAGGTTGTCCTTGCTGAGGGCGATGATCGAGGCGGCCAGGATGGTGATGGAGACGAAGTACGCGGTGGGCAGGCCCAGGCCCAGGGTGTCCATGGTGTCGACGCCAAAGACGTAGAGCATCACCCGCACCGTGGAGAAGACCCCCACCTTGACCACGGCCACCGCGTGCAGGAGGGCGCTGACCGGGGTGGGGGCCACCATGGCGCTGGGCAGCCAGTTGTGCAGGGGCATGATGCCGTTCTTGGCGAAGCCCAGGATGCAGCAGACGTAGAGTACCGTCACCAGGGTGTGGTGGGCGGCGGGGGGCAGGATGCCGGTCTGGATATTGGTGGCAAAGTCGAGGGTGCCGCTCAGCACGTAGATGCCCACCATGGCCGGCAGCACCAGGCCCTTGGCGGTGGTGGTCAGGTAAACCAGGTACTTGCGCGCCCCCTCGTAGCTCTCCTCGTCCTGGTGGTGGGCCACCAGCGGGTAGGTGCAGATGCTGACGATCTCGTAGAAGAGGTAGAGGGTGAGCAGGTTGTCGGCAAAGGCGCAGCCAATGGCGCCGAAGAGGGCCAGGGCGAAGCAGGTGTTGAAGCGGGTCTGGGCGTGTTCCTCCAGGCCGCGCATGTACCCGGCGGCATAGAAGACCGTCAGCACCCACAGGCCGGAGGCGGCGACGGCGAAGATCATCGACAGCGAGTCGGCGCGCAGGGCGATACTCAGGCCCGGCAGCAGGTGGAAGAGTTCATAGTGCAGGGTCTGGCCGGCGCGCACGTCGGCGGCCAGCGAGAGAGTGAGGCCGAAAAGGATCAGGGCCGCGGCCAGGGAGCAGCCTTCGCGCAGATTGGGCCGGCGGCCGCTGGCCATGACCGCCGCCGCGCCGATCAGAGGGGCCAGCACTGCCAGGAGCAGCCGGATGTCGGGTTGACTTGGCATTGGGCTATCCCTGCAGTTCGGCCAGTTCTTCGGCCTGGATGGTGCTGTAGTTGCGATACACCGCGATGACGATGCTCAGCACGATGGCCACCTCGGCGGCGGCCAGCCCCATGATGAAGAGCACGAAGATCTGGCCGGCGGCCGGGTCGGGGGCGGCAAAATGGCTGAGGGCCATGAAGTTCAGCGAGGCGGCGGCAAAGATCAGTTCCCCGGCGATCAGCATGCCGATGATGGTGCGGCGGCGGATCAGGCCGTAGACCCCGGTGGCGAAGAGGAAGGCGGCGAGGACCAGGTAGATCTCGGGACGGTCGTAGAGGTTCATGCGTGGTGTCTCCCGGAACGGGCGATGCCCAGGGCCCCGAGGATGGCCACCAGCAGGACCAGCGAGATCACCTCGAAAGGCACGCTGTAGGTGGTCAGGAGCGCGATGCCGATATCCTGCACCGAAGCCTCGCCCTGCGCCGCCGCGGTTGGCCCCCACTGCTGCCCCAGGCCGAGTTTGACCAGGCCGGCGAAGATCGCCCCGCCCACCAGCAGGCCCAGGGCCGCCCAGCGCCGCGTGATGCGGCGGGCGAGGTGGGCCTCGGGTTCGTCGGGCTCGGAGAGCATGATGGCGAAAGCGATGGTCACACACACCGCGCCCACGTAGATGAGCACCTCCATCAGGGCCAGGAAGGGGCTGCGCAGGAAGTAGTAGAGCCCCGCCAGCCCCAGGCAGCTGAGGGCCAGGCCGCAGACGCTGCGGATGACGCGGCTGCTGAGGGCGGCGATCAGGGCCCCGGTGGCGGTGGCCGCCACACAGAGGAGGAAGATGCCCTCGGCGATGAGTTCAGCGCCCGGGATGGGACTCACTGCTGCGCCTCCGCGGCCTTGGTCTCGGCAGCCGGCGCGGCTGCCTCGGGAGTTGCCGGGTCGGCGGGGGCAGCGGGCGCCGCGGCCTCGGGTTCAGCGGCCGGCGCGGCGGCGTGGTAGGCCTCGGTCTTGGATTTGGCCTCCAGCCGGCGCAGCAGGTCCATCTGGAAATCTTCCTTGTTGCGCCCGGCCAGGTTGTATTCCCGCGAGAAGACCAGCGCCTCGCTCTTGCAGGCCTCCACACAGGCGGCGCAGAGGCTGCAGCGGGTGAAGTCGAGGGTGTACTCGGTGAGGATCTTCTTGCCCTTGCCCTCGGGCTTGACCCCGTCCACCACGATACACTCGCTGGGGCAGGCCTTCTCGCACATCTTGCAGGCGATGCAGGCCGCCTTGCCGGTCTCGTGATCGAGGACTAGCTCGATGTGCCCGCGGAAACGGGCGGGCATCTGCAGCGACTGATGCGGGTACTGGACGGTGACGTCCTTCTTGAAGAACTGGGCGATGGTCAGGCGCATGCCGGTGAACAGGCTGCCCAGTCCGACGGCGACTTCCTTGAGCGGATTCTTCATGTTAGAGGACCTTCATCATGACGGCGGTCAGCAGCAGGGTAAAGAGCGAAACGGGGATGAGGATCTGCCAGGATAGATTGAGCAGGTTGTAGAACTGGGTGCGGGGGAAGGTCCAGCGCACCCAGATCACCGAGAAGACCAGGAAATAGAGCTTGAGCAGGAACCACACCAATCCGGAGTACAAACCAAAGGGGCTTTGCCAGCCCCCCAGGAAAAGCACCGTCATCAGGCTGCAGCCAACCACAATGTTGGCGTATTCAGCCATGAAGAAAACCCCGAAACCCATGCCGGCGTATTCGGTGAAGGCCCCGGCCACCAGCTCGCTTTCGGCCTCGGCCATGTCGAAGGGGGCGCGGTTGGTCTCGGCCAGCATACAGATGTAAAAGATCAGGAAGGTAACCGGCATCAACGGATTGAGGTCGAGACGGAAAAGGTTCCAGTGCCAGATGGGGCCGGCCTGCAGGGCGACGATCTCACCCAGGTTCAGGGTGCCGGTGACCATCATCAGGGTGAGGGCCGCCAGCAGCATGGGGATCTCGTAGGCGATGTCCTGCGAGACGATGCGCGCCGCCGAGATGATGGCGTATTTGTTGCGCGAGGCCCAGCCGCCCATCATCAGGGCTAGCACATTGATGGAGCCGAAGGCGAAAACCATCAACAGGCCCAGGTTGACATCGAGGCCCACGAGCGACTCGCTGAAAGGCATCAGGGCCAGGCACATCAGGCCCGGGGCGATGACCAGGAGCGGGGCGATACGGAAGAGCAGGGCGTCGGTGCCGGGGGGGACGAGGAATTGTTTGGAGAGCAGTTTGAGGCCATCGGCGATGGGTTGCAGCAGGCCGGCGTACCCCGCCTCGGTGGGCCCCGGCCGGCGTTGGATACGGCCGGCGGTTTTGCGTTCCACCCATACCAGGTAGGCGGCATTGAGGGCGACGAAGCCCATCAGGCCGGCGAGGAAGGCGAGCAATCGAAAGGGTTCGGGCAGGGTCATGGGTTCACCGGTCGATGTCGGGGATGACCAAATCCAGGCTGCCCATCAGCGCCAGGGCATCCGGAAGGATCATGCCGGCGCTGGTCTCCTCGAAGAGGCTCAGGTTCGAGAAGGAGGGGGTGCGCAGCTTGACGCGGTAGGGCGTGTCAGTGCCATCGCTGACCACCCGCACGGCAAATCGGCCGCGGGCGGCCTCCACGGCAAAGCAATAATCCCCCGGTGTCATCTTCATGGTGCGCGGCACCTTTTCGGCCACCACCGGCCCCTCGGGCAGCTTGGCGAGGGCTTGTTCGATGATGCGCAGGCTCTGCCCCATCTCCTCCATGCGCACCATATAGCGGGCCAGGCAGTCACCCTCAGTGAAGACCGGGATGTCGAAATCGAGTTCGGGATAGACCGAATAGGGCTCGGCCCGCCGCAGGTCGTAGGCCAGCCCCGAGCCGCGGCTCACCGGCCCGCTGGCCCCGTACTTGCGGCACTGCTCGGCGCTGATGGGGCCGATGCCTTCCAGCCGGTGGCGCAGGATGACGTTGTCGGTCACCAGTTGCCGGTAGAGCTTGAGCCGGGGGCGCATCCGCTTGACGAATTCGCGGGTGCCCTGGAGGAAGTTGTCGTCCACGTCGTTGCACAGGCCGCCGAAGCGGTAGTAGCAATAGGTCAGGCGGGCGCCGCAGATCCCCTCCAACAGATCGAGGATCTGCTCGCGGTCGTCGAAGGCGTAGAGCAGGGGGGTGAAGCCGCCCAGGTCGAGCAGGAAGGCGCCGAACCACACCAGGTGGCTGGAGATGCGGTTCAGTTCCGAGGTGATCACTCTGAGATATTCGGCGCGGGGGGGCACCTCGATGCCGACGCCGCGTTCGACCGCAGCGACAAAGGCGTGGGTGTATTGCATCGCCGACAGGTAGTCGATGCGGCTGGTATTGGGGAGAAACTGGGCCCAGGTGCGGTTCTCGCCCATCTTCTCGTGCATGCGGTGGATATAGCCGCACACCGGCTCGGCCCGCATCACGTATTCCCCGTCCATCGTCAGTTTGATGCGCAGCACCCCGTGGGTGGCCGGGTGCTGGGGGCCCAGGTTGAGGACAAAGGTCTCGGCAGGGGTCCCGTTGCGGGAGAAGGCGGCGGCGGTGTTCACGCGACGAAATCCTTCCTGAGCGGGTGGAAATCGGCATCCTCGGGCAGCAGCAGCGGTTCGAGGTTGGGGTGGCCGAGGAAACGGATGCCGAAGAAATCGTGGGTCTCGCGCTCGTGCCAGTTGGCGCCGGGAAACACGGTGCTGATGGTGGCGATCTGGGGGTTGTCGCGGGTGATACGGGTGCCCACCGCCACCCGCCAGGCATATAAAGGGTGGTAGTAGTCGTAGACCACCTCGAACTGCCCCTCCTTGATCCAGTCCACCCCGGTCACGGCATCGATGGCGAAGCCCTCTTCGTCCATCAGCCGGGCCGTTGCCACCACCTGCGCGGCGTCGACGCTCAGGTCGAGGTGGAAACCGCGCTTGGCGTAATCCATGATCTCGACCGCCGCCGGGGGCGGAAAAAGCGCGTTGCAGCGCTGGGCGAGTGCTTCGAGGGTCGCGCTCATTCGGAGTCCACCCTGGGCCAGCGGCGTTTGCCGGTGATCTTCTCCTCCAACTCGAGGATACCCTCGATCAGCGCCTCGGGGCGGGGCGGGCAGCCGGGACCAAAAACATCGACCGGGAAGAGTTTGTCCACCCCCTCGACCACCGCGTACTGGCCCGGATAGACAAAGGGCCCCCCGGAGATGGCGCAGTTGCCCATGGCGATCACCCACTTGGGCTCCAGCATCTGGTCGTAGAGGGTTTTTACCGCCGGGGCCATCTTCTTGTTGATGGTGCCGGCGACAATCATCACGTCGGCCTGCCTGGGTGAGGGCCGGAAGACCTCGGCCCCGAAGCGGGAGATGTCGAAGCGCGAAGCGCCGGCCGCCATCATCTCGATGGCGCAACACGCCAGGCCGAAGGTGAGCGGCCACAGCGAGTTGGCCCGGCCCAGATCCAGCAACTGGTCGAGCTTGGCGAATTTTACGATGCTGGAGTAGTCTTCTGGCGTTTCCATTCAAAGACACCTTTTTTCCAGGCGTAGACGATGACCAGGGAGAGAATGCCGACGAAGAGCAGCAGCTCGACGAAGTCGCGCCACGCAAAATGTCGGTCGTAGACCAGCGCCACGGGGATCAGATAGAGCACATCCACGGCAAAGGCGACAAAGACCAGGGCATAAAGATAATACACGGCGCTATAGCGAATCCAGGCGTCGCCGATGGGTTCGATGCCGCACTCGATGGCCTGGCCGGTCTTGTCGGCGGTGTTGCGGGTGCCGCGGGCCGAGAGCAGGTAGACGATGACGAAGGGGATGGCGGCAAAGGCCAGCCCCCCCATACAGAAGGTGAAGAGATAAACCACCTCGGTGGCAAAGTTGGCGCTCATGGCGTCTCCGCGGCGGGATCGCCCTGCTTCTGGGGCGCCCGCTTCCAGCGCGGGTACGGACAGGCCAGGCCGTAGGGGCAGGGTTTGCCCTCGCCGCATCCCGACTCGAAGGCGGCGACGTGCACCTCGATGTACTCGCTCCAGCCGGGGGGCACCTCGTCCTCGGCGTAGATGGCGTCCACCGGGCACACCGGCACACAGGCGCCGCAGTGCACACACTCGTAGGGGTGCACGTAGAGCAGGTCGCGTTGCCGGTGTTCGGGCAGGCGGGTCTGCTCGGGCGGGTAGATACACTTGACCGGGCAGACATCCATGCAGGCCCGACCGCAGACTTCGTGGTCCAGGTCGATGCAGGGAGGGGTGATGACAAAGGCCATGCAAGTCCTCCTACACGTAGGTGCTGAGGGCCTTCAGGTAATTGGCCCGCTCGAAAGCCGTGGGATTGGCGCAGTGGCGCTGACTCATGCTGCCCTGGAGCTGGTGTACGGATTCGTACTCGTGCTCCTCCATCCAGGTCGTCATCTGCTGCAGGAGCTGTTTGGCGTGGCCGGGGCCGTTCTTGAGCAACACCGAGGCCATCATCGCCACCTTGGCGCCGGCCATCAGCACCTTGAGCACGTCCTCCGAGGTGTGGATGCCGCTGGTGGCCGCCAGGTCGGCGCTGATCTGGCCGTAGAGGATGGCGATCCAGCGCAGGGGCAGGCGCAAATCCTGTGGCGTGCTCAACAACACATGGGGGAAGACCCGCAGGGTTTCCAGGTCGATGTCGGGCTGGTAGAAGCGGTTGAAGAGCACCAGGGCGTCGGCCCCGTTCCAGTCCAACTGCTGGGCCATGTGGGCCATGGCGCTGAAGTACGGGCTGAGCTTGACCGCCACCGGGATGTTGACGTGGCGTTTGACCTCGCGCAGGATGTCGAGGTAGAGCTGCTCCACGTCCTGGCCGGTGGTGGTGATCTCGGTGGGAATATAATAGACGTTTAATTCCAGGGCGTCGGCGCCGGCTTCCTCGATCTTGCCGGCGTACTCGATCCAGCCGCCGATGCTGGTGCCGTTGAGGCTGCCGATGATGGGGATATCCACCGCCTGCTTGACCTGCCGCAGGTGCTCCAGATAGGCCTCGGGCCCCACGTCGTATTGCTCGTGGTCGGGGAAATAGTCGAGGGCTTCGGCGAAACTCTGGGTGCCGTGCTCCAGGTAGTGGTGGAGTTGGAGGGACTCGTGGCGGATCTCCTCCTCGAAGAGGGAGAACATCACCACCGCCGAGATGCCGGCATCCTCCATCTCCCGGATCCGATCCACCTGGCGCGACAGGGGCGAGGCCGAGGCGACCAGGGGGTTCTTCAGGTGGAGCCCCATGTAATCCGTGGACAGGTCCATAGTTATTACTTCTCCTCCCCGTTGGTCGGCGGCTCTGCGCCGGCGCTATGGCCGATGGTGGCCAGCTGTTCGTAGAAGTGCCAGCGTTCCGTCACATCCGCCTGGGCCTCCTCCAGCAGGCGTGCCGCCGCCTGGGGCTGGCTCTTGGCCAGCATGTTGTAGCGGGTCTCCTGGTAGGCGTAGTCCTTGAACGCCAGCTTGGGCGCCTTGGAATCGAGGCTGAGCGGATGCTCATTGCCGGGATGATAGCGGAAGAGCGGCCAGTGCCCGCAATCGACGGCGGCCTTCTGCTGCTCCATGCCGGCGCTCATGTTGATGCCGTGGGCGATGCAGTGACTGTAGGCGATGATCAGCGACACCCCCTCGTAGGCCTCGGCCTCGAGGATGGCGCGTACGGTCTGGGCGTCGCTGGCGCCCATGGCCACCTGGGCCACGTAGCCATTGCCGTAGGGCATGGCGATCTGGGCCAGGTCCTTCTTCTGCACCTGTTTGCCGCCGGCGGCAAACTTGGCCACCGCCCCGCGCGGGGTGGACTTGGACATCTGCCCGCCGGTGTTGGAGTAGACCTCGGTGTCGAGCACCAGGATGTTGACGTTGCGGCCCGAGGCCAGCAGGTGGTCGAGG
>JADZBP010000150.1 GCA_020852055.1 Candidatus Latescibacterota bacterium | reverse complement strand
TTCGACGATCTCCCCGGCCAGCAGGGTGCCCATGCTCTGATAGGCAAAGTCTTTGCCCGGACGGTAGAGCAGCGGGGTGCGCAGCGCCGCGGCGACGAAGCCGCTCAGGGGCGCGTGGGCCTGACGCAGGGCGATGTTCTCGGGCAACATGTCGGGCAGGCCCGAGGTATGGGAGAGCAGATGGCGCACCTGCACCTGCGGCCTTTCGCCGCCCTGGAACTCGGGCAGGTACTGCTGTACCGGGTCGTTGAGGGAGACCAGCCCGCGGTCCACCAGCCGCATCAGGGCGCAGGCGGTCACTGGCTTGGTGATCGAGGCCAGCAGGAAAACGGAGTCGGGTTGCACAGCCGGGGCGCCGGCCTCGGGACGCAGGTGCCCGTATCCTTGGGCGAAGACCAGGGCCCCCTGGCGGGCCACCACCAGGCTGGCGGCTCTGAGCTGGCCGGCGGCGATGGCCTCGGCCAGGCGCTGGCCGGCCCCTTCGAGGGCTTCGGGGGACATACCTATCTGGGTGGGCGAGGTGGTTTTCATCGCGACCTACAGGGGTTGGAGGTGAGGGTCGGCAGGCCAAAAGGTAGCGCCCCCGGTGCACCCGGACAATGCAGGGACGCGCTGCTTTTGTCCTTGACATGATCGCGGCGCCCTGTTTATCGTTGACCCATCATGACCCCGAACGCATCGACCAAAATCCTGCGGGCCCTGCCCAGCGTGCCCGAGCGGATCGGCAGCAACATCTGCCGCCGGCATAGCCATTTCCCCGCCTCGGAGAGGAGAAATCCGTCTGCACCACTCTGAGGAGCCATCGCTATAATTCGCATTAAGTAATTTGCGATCCATGAATTAGGCCGCGAGGGCACGCTCCTCGCGGCCTTTTTTGTTTGCGACGAGGGAAAGAGATCATGGTTGTCCTGGAAGCACACCAACTGAACAAATGCTACACCTCCGAACCCATCCTCCAAGATTTCACCTTCAAGGTGATGCAGGGCGAGAAGGTGGGCCTGGTCGGCGAGAACGGCTGCGGCAAATCCACCCTGCTCAAGCTGATCGCCGGCCTGGAGGCGCCCACCGGCGGGGTGCTCACCTGCCCCGGCAACCCCACGGTGGGGTACCTGGCCCAGGAACTGGAGTACACCCCGGGCCACACCGTCCACCAGGAACTGTTAGCGGTCTTCGCCCCCCTGCGCTCCTTAGGGGAAAGGCTGGAAAAACTGCAACAGGAACTGGCGGCCCCCGGCCTCGAAGCCGGGCAACAGGAGCGGCTGCTCGACCAGTACGGCCGGCTGGCCGACCAGTTCGAGCGGGAAGGCGGGTATACCTTTGCCCACCGCATCGACACCGCGCTCAGTGGTCTGGGCCTGGTCCATCGGCGCGAGCAATTGGTGGAAGCCTTGAGCGGCGGCGAGAAAAACGTGCTGGCCCTGGCCCGCCTCCTGCTGCGCGAACCGGAGATCCTCCTGTTGGACGAGCCGGCCAACCACCTCGACCTGGAGGGCCTCGAGTGGCTGGAGGAGTTTCTCCGCACCTATCCGCGCACCCTGATCCTGGTCTCGCACAACCGCCATCTGCTGGACCAGGTGGTGGGCCGCATCCTCGAGATCGAGGACCACCAGCTCGACAGCTACGTGGGCAACTACACCGCGTACCGGGCGCAGAAGCAGCAGAAACTCCTGGAGCAGCAGGCCGCGTACCAGACCCAGCAGAAGGAAATCCAGCGCCTGGAGGCGATGATCGCCCGTTTCGAGCATTGGGGGCGCATCAGCGACAACCCCCAACACGCCCGGCGGGCGCGCAACAAGCAGCGGCTCATCGACCGCATGGACAAGGTCGACCGCCCCCAGTTGGAACGAGAGCGTATCGACCCGCAGTTCAGCGCCAGCCGCAAGGCAGGGCGTATCGCCCTGGAGATCAAGGGTTATGCCCGCGAATTGGGCGGCCGGCAGCTCTTTGCCGGGGCCGACCTGTATATCAGCTACGGAGAGCGGGTCGGCCTCTTCGGGGCCAATGGCAGCGGGAAGACTACCTTATTTCGCGACATCGCCGCCCACGCCGCCTGGGATCACCCGGTGCTGCGCCTGGGTCCCCAGGTGAAGCTGGGGTACTACGCCCAGGAACACGAGACCCTCAACCCAAAACTCACGGTCATGGAGCAGATGCTGGAGCAGCGCGGCCTCACCCGCGACCGCGCCTTTCAGCTGCTCTCGCGCTTTCTCTTTCGCTGGCAGGAGTTGGATCAGCGGGTGGATATCCTGAGCGGCGGCCAGAAGAGCCGCCTGCAACTGGCCCGACTGATGGCCGCCCAGGTCAATTTTCTGCTCTTGGACGAGCCCACCAACCACCTCGACATCTATTCCTGCGAGCGCATCGAGGAGGCGCTGGAGGCCTTTGAGGGCACGGTGCTGGTCATCTCCCACGACCGCTATTTCCTCGACCGCATCGTCGAGCGCATCGTCGAGGTGGACCAGTTGGCCCTCGTGGACCATCCGGGGAATTTCTCCGAGTACTGGCGGAGGCGCGCTGCAGTGGCTACACCCCCACCGGCGCCCAAAACGACCGCCCCCGGACCACGCCCGCCTCGGCCGGCCAGAGCCAACAAAGCCCCCAGCCCCCCCGGCCTCGCCCAGGAGGCACTCGCCGCGCGCATCGAAGCCCTTGAGGCGGAGCATGCCGCGTTGGAAAAGGAGCTGGCCGAGGCGTACGCGGCCGGCGACCGCCAGCGCGGCACCGAATACGGCTACCGGCTGCGCGCGCTGGCTGCCGAGATCGCCGCCCAGTACGCCGCCTGGGAGGAGGCCCTCTCGTGAAGACCCTCACCAAGTACTGGCATACCGCCCTGCTCAGCGCCGCCGGCCAGGTGGGGGACAACCCGCTCTTTGCGCTCGACTACCTGCTGCGCCTGCTGCGGGTGGGCGTGCTCTTGGGCCTGTGGCAGGTACTGCTCCAGGGCAAACCCACCGGCGTCGAGTTGAGTCTGGGGCAGTTGCTCACCTACACCCTGGTCGCCGAGATCTTCCGCGAGCAGCTCAACTGCCGCACCCAGCTCCAGTACGCCCTGTGGGAGGGCAGCGTGGGTTCGTATTTCCTGCGGCCCATGTCGGTCTTCGGGCAGTTCGCCGCCCGCATGGGGGGCGAGTGGCTCTTTGGCTTGGCCTGCTTCTCCCTGCCCCTGGCCCTGGCCGCGCCGCTCCTGGGGGTGAACCCGCTGCCGGCCAATGCCCGCGCCGCCCTGCTCTTCCCCCTGAGCCTGGGCCTGGCCGTGGCCGTGGGCCTGGCGCTGGAACTCTTCTTCGGCGCCCTGGTGGTGCGCTTGGAGCACAACGTGTACAACGCGTACCGGCTGCGAGACGCGCTCACGGTATTGCTCTCGGGGGCGCTGATCCCCCTCGAGTTGCTGCCCTGGGATCTGGGCCGCTTCATCGGCTGGCTGCCCTTTGCCGCCACCGCCTCGGCGCCCCTGCGCATCTATGTGGGCAGCGGCGATGCGGGTCCCCTGCTCTGGTGCCAGGCCTTCTGGGCGGTGATCTCCTGGATCTTGGCCCGGTGGTTCTGGCGGCTCAACCGCGAAAGGCTGGTGATCCATGGCGGCTGAGCGGCTCAAAAAACTGCTACGCCTGTGGCGGGTCTACGCGTACCTCGACTTCATGTGGCTGACCCGCGACCTGCGCTTCTTCCTGCATTGCTTCATCAGCGATACCGTGCTCAATCTGGCGGCGGTCTCGGGCACCTTCCTGCTGGCCGAACGTTTCGCCGGCCTGGGGGTCTGGTCCAAGCCGCAAGTGGTCTTCCTGCTGGGCTACGGCATGCTGGTGGGCGGGCTGATCAACACCCTCTTCGGTTTCAACGTGTTATATATCAGCCGCCGCCTGGGCCGCGGCCAGCTCGACCACACCCTGATCCAGCCCCAGCCCCTGTGGCTGAGCCTGCTGACCGAAGGTTTCATGCCCATCTCGGGCAGCGCCATCTTGTTGCCCGCCGCCGGGCTCCTGTGGTGGGCGGGGCACGCGCTGGGCTTGAACCCCGGAGCGCGCTGGTGGACCCTCTTCGCCCTCCAGGTACTCGCCTCGGCCACCGTGGCCACGGCCTTCTCCTTGCTCTGGGGCAGCCTGGCCTTCTGGGCTCCGCGCGCCGCCGAGGAGATCAGCTCCTCGGCGCTGCGGCTGGTGTACCAGCTCAAGCCCTTTCCGCTGGACGGCAGCGGGCCATGGCTCATGGGTGGCCTGCTCTCGCTGCTGCCGGTGGGCTTTGTCGCCTGGTATCCTTGCCGTTTCCTGCTCGGCCTGGCCCCTTCCCCCTGGGATGGGGCCACCACCCCGCTGGCTGCCCTCTGCTTCGCCCTGCTCGCCACCTGGGCTTTTGCCAAAGGAAAAAAACACTATGAACGCACCGGCTCCTCCCGCTACCTCAGCTTCGGACATCGCAGTTGAGGCCCGCGGCCTCTGCAAGACCTTCCGCCAGCGGCAGCGCTCCGAGAAGCTGAGCCAGGCCTTCACCAACCTCTTCCGCCCGCAGGTGCGCCTGGTCGAGGCTCTGCGCGAGGTGGATCTGACAGTACGTCGCGGCGAGATCATCGCCTACGCCGGGCCCAACGGGGCCGGCAAGAGCACCACGGTCAAGATCCTTTCGGGTATCCTCGCCCCGGACGCCGGCCAGGTGCGGGTGCTGGGCCTGGACCCCATCGCCGACCGGGTGCGGTATGTGGCCCGCATCGGGGTGGTCTTTGGCCAGCGCACCGAGTTGTGGTGGGACCACCCAGTGGCGGCCAGCTACGAGTGGAAAAGGGTGGTCTGGGAGATTCCCCGCCCGCGCTATGAGCGCATGCTGGGCCAGGTGCGCGAGTTGTTGGGCCTGGGCGAGTTCTTCCACAGCCTCACCCGCGAGCTGAGCCTGGGCCAGCGCATGCGCGCCGACCTGGGCTTGGCCCTCTTACACGAACCGGAGATCCTCTTCCTCGACGAACCCACCATCGGCGTGGACGTGCTGGCCAAACGGCACATCCTGGAGTTCATCCTCGAACTCAATCGCACGCGCCAGGTCACGGTGATGCTCACCAGCCACGACATGGACGAACTGGAGCAGCTGGCTGGCCGCATCGTACTCATCGACCGGGGGCGTCTCGCCTTTGACGGGGATTTCGATCAGCTGCGGCGCCGTTTCGCCGACCGCCGCCGGCTGCGGCTGCAGACCCAGGGCGAGCAGGCGCCCCAGTTGCAGGGCGCCGAATTGCTAGGCAGCGAGGGGGGCTGGTACGAGTACCGCTTCGACGCGGGACGCACCGAGATCGTTGCCCTGCTCGAAGAGGCCCGCAGCCACAGCCCCGTCCTCGACGTGGAAACCCACCGCGCCCCCATCGACGAGGTGATCGCCGACCTGTACCAGCAGTGGCGGCAGTAGGGAGGGAATTCTGCTTGATGGGGTTCTGGTTGGGGCGTATTGTATAGCTGAGCAAGGAGGGCGACGGCTCACAGCGGAGTGCGGCACCGCTCGAATCAGGCCAAGCAAAACCAGACCCGCTGCGCCTCAATTCCGGTAGGGATGTAGTTCTCCACAAGGCTTGTGATGAATTGAGCTGGAGCCACACATGAGTAGGGCAAGGCGACCTATTCCCGACGACTACACTTCACTTCTTGCCGAGGTGAAGGAGCGCGTTCGCGCCGCACAGTATGCCGCCCTCAGGGCAGTCAACAAAGAATTGGTCGCCCTGTACTGGGGTATCGGGCAACTGATTGCCAGTCGGCAGAAGAATGTCGCACACGGAACCGCCATCGTCGAACAACTAGCCGCTGTCTTGCGCCGGGCGTTTCCTGGCGTAAGCGGGTACTCCAGGCGCAACATCTTCTATATGCGCGAGTTTTACCTTACCTACCGCAATCTGCCAAAAGTGCAACTGTTGGTTGCACAAATCGGTTGGACTCACAATCTGATTGTCTTGCAGCGTTGCGAAGACCCACTGGAACGCGAATTCTACATCCGCATGACCAGGAAGTTCGGCTGGACCAAGAACGTCCTCATCCACCAGATCGAGAACCAGAGCTATGAGAAGACCCTGCTGGGCCAAACCAACTTTGACAAGGCGCTGACGCCGAAATTGCGGGCACAGGCGAAACTGGCCGTCAAGGACGAGTACACCTTCGACTTCCTCGAATTGGGCGAGGAGCACGCCGAACTCGAGTTGGAACGCGCCCTGGTGGGCCGCATCGAACAGTTCTTGCACACCATGGGCGGCCTCTTTGCCTTTGTCGGCAGCCAATTTCGGCTGGAAGTGGAAGGGCACGACTACTTCATCGACCTTCTGCTCTATCACCGGCGGCTTCGCTGCCTAGTGGCCATCGAACTCAAGGTGGGAGAGTTCCAGCCGGAGTTCGTCGGCAAGATGCAGTTCTATCTAAGCGCACTCGACCGGCAGGTACGGGAGAAAGGCGAGAGTCCTTCCATCGGCATCATCCTCTGCAAGGAGAAGCGGCGCACCATCGTCGAGTATGCCCTGCAGCCGACGAAGAAACCCATTGGCGTAGCCACGTATCGCATAGTCAAACGCCTGCCCAGGGAGCTTAAAGGGCAATTGC
This sequence comes from Candidatus Latescibacterota bacterium, assembly GCA_020852055.1. GTDB lineage: Bacteria > Latescibacterota > UBA2968 > UBA8231 > UBA8231 > SICG01. The sequence continues at coordinate 1,433 of JADZBP010000150.1, read as the reverse complement.
CCGGACCAGAGGAGATCGCTATGCTCCTGGAGGGTGGGGAATGAGGCGGGAGGAGGAGCGAACGGCGAGGACTCAGGAGCGTTGGGGGGAGTTGGGGATACGGCTGGGCGCCGCATCAGATAGTAGACTAGGTTGACTATCGATGAGTGGGGAGATCGCCGTCTCATGAACGCTGGTACCAATACATCCGATGACTGGATTCCCCAAACCGCCAGAGAGTGGTACGAGTGGCTTGTCCAGGAAGAGAAAAAGACGAGCGCTATGTACCGCATCAAACCGAACGCTCTGATTGCGGACTACCGCCGCGAGCGGGATATCGCCCGGGACTACGAGGGACGGGAAATCCTCGAATTGTTGCAAAACGCGAATGATCAAGCGGCAGAACAGGGACAGCGTGGGCGTGTGCTCATTGAGTTGTCTCCAACAGGACTGATTGTCGCGAACACTGGCTTGGCGTTCTCAGTGGGTGGCGTGGCTTCGCTCCAAACCAGCCATCTTAGTCCGAAGCGCCGCAAGAGAAAGAAGCTCATCGGTAACAAGGGACTTGGGTTTCGAGCTATCCTGAATTGGTCGAGATCGCCGATCATTCTGAGCAATGCATTGTGCCTTGCTTACTGCACGGAGCATGCAAAGAACAAGCTCAAGGCACTAACCGATGGGTGCCCTGAGCTTGCGCGAGTAGTAAGGGAGGAACAGCAGGATGGTAATGCGTTGATCCTGCCTTTGCTTCCTTTTCCTCTCTATTCAGAGAACGGTGATTTGGCAGCACACTTGGCAGACGAGAGAGCTCGCGAGAGCTTTGAACGATGCGAAGCCTTATTGATCGAGGGCTATGATACCGTGATCGGGATGCCCTTTGATACTGCAAACGGATATGAAGTCGCTCATGCACAGATCACTGAGGTCCGTCCTGAAATTCTACTGTTTGCTCAGCACCTAGGCGAATTGTGTTTTCGTTGTGATGATGACCCTACTGTTACATGGCGACGAGAGGGCAATGACAAGATCGCAGAAGTCGTGAAAAACGACACCCCACTCGGAAAGTGGGAAATCTATAGAATAGCGGACAAGCTCCCCTCAGCAGTCGTTGCCTCTGATCAGGGAGAGGCGACTGATTACGAGATCGTGGTGGCTTTACGCACTGATAAACCCGGTACGTCTGGACCGCTGTATTCACATTTTCCAACCGACATTACGCTACCCTTACCTCTCGTCTGCCACGCTACGCTAGAACTGGAACAGAATCGTAAACATATGCAGCAAGGCCGCAAGTGTAACAGCTACGTACTCAGCCGACTCGCGGAGTTGTTAACCGTCGCGTGGCATAATTGTTGTAGGTATTTGTGGCCTAATTTTGTAGGATTGGTTGACATCTCATTTCACCAGGAGGTCAACCATGTCGCGCTCTTTGAAAATCCGTCCACCGCGTCTCA
>JADZBP010000149.1 GCA_020852055.1 Candidatus Latescibacterota bacterium | reverse complement strand
TGGGTGGGCGGTCCACTCGGGTCCGTCGGCAACTCCAGTACCGCCCGGGCACCTGGCTGGCGCGGCTCAATCCACAACCGCCCGCTGTGTTCCCGGACAATGGCAAAACAAAGGCTCAACCCTAACCCTGGTCCCTGGCCCACCCTTTTGGTGGTGAAAAACGGCTCGAAGATGCGCTCACGGATCTCCTCCGGAATCCCCGGTCCGTCGTCTTCCACCTCCAAGCGCACCCCGCTGTCCGCCGGGCCGGTCCGCACCGTCACGCTACCGCCAGTCTTTGCCTGGAGAATGGCCTCGCGGCTATTCTGCACCAGCCCCAGCACCACTTGCTGGAGCTGTCCGGCATGAACCTCCACCAACGACAACCCCTCGGCCAGCTCTTCACGCAACTGCACCCCGCCTACCTCAAAGGACTGGCGCACCAGTCCCAGTGCCTCGTGCACCAGCAGGTTGAGCGGTTGCCAATGCTTGTTGCTTTGTTGCCGCCGAGTAAAGCTCAAGAGTCGCTCGACGATCTGCGCCGCTCGCCGTCCCTCCCGATAGATCGTCTCCAAGTGCTCGCGCACCTGGGGGGCCAGTTCTCCAGCCAACATCAGCTCGCTGTAGCCGATCACCGAAGTGAGCGGATTGTTGATCTCATGGGCTACCCCCGTAGCCAACTCGCCGATGGCTTCCAGTTTTTGCGCTTGGCGCAGATGTTTCTCCTGCAGGGCCAAATTCCGGAGATCTTCCAGCCGGCGGTGCGCCTCGTTCAGCACCCGGGTGACATGCTCAAGGAGCTGGATATCCTGAGGGCGGAAGGCCTTCTCGCGGGTGCTGTTGATGGCAAGAGTGCCACCGCTGAAGGGCACGTCGAGCACCGAGTTATATCGTTCTGCTAACTCCCTGGGGAATAGCGGATCGCTACGGGAGGGACGGTACACGGGTTTGCCGGTCTCAAGAGCTTTCCTGACCGCCAGAGGAACCTTCGCACTCCGGTGCACCACCTCATAACCCTGATCCACAATGTACAGGCACATCGATCCACCCTGCAGGTCCACCAGATTGAGGCTGCAATCCTCGAATTCCAACAGGTGCTTCAGTTCGTTGTAGAAAACCAACACCACATTCTCCCAGTCCCGCTCGTCCTCCATCTGCAAAACATGGTTGCGCACCTGCTGCAGGGCCAGATTGACCCGGATCTCCTCTTCGGCCCGCTGGCGTTCGCTGATATCGCGGGCAATGCTGGAGAGGGTTTCGATCTTCCCATCCACCCCATGGTGGGCCAGGGCGGTGTACAGTACCGGGAACTCATTGCCATCACGCCGCCGCAGGGCGCCCTCGCCTTGCCAGACGCCCTGGGTGGCGATAATGGAGATCAAACCGCGCAAGCGCTCTGGCAGGTAATCGGGAGCCTTGGTCAAGGTGATATCTTCGTCTTCACCCACCCCCACCATCCTCCTACCCGCCTGGTTGAGATAGAGCATCCGCCCCTGAGGGTCGCACATGCCGATGAAATCTGCTGACTCTTCGATAATGGCAGCGAAGCGCTTGAGCTGTTGAAAGAATTCCAGGCGCAGATGGGCTTCGGCAATCACCCCGGCGAAGCGCTCCAGCACCGCGATATCCCGCCCGCTGAAGGCGTCTTCGCGCGCACTGTTGAGCGAGAGGGTGCCTCTGCCGAAGGGAACATCCACCACGGAGTTCCGTTCCGGCCCGATGTTGTCGCCCCACGCCTCCATCTCGGCCCGGTTCCGGCGCAGGATCGGCTTGCCGGTCACGAGCGCCTGATCCAGCGCCCTGGGCAAAAACTCGCACAATTCGCCCCTAAGGGCACTGGATTCGGTCAGAGCGTAGGCATAGAAACTCCGGTATTCACGGTTGACAATGGCGATACCAGCCCCGTCAAAGGCCACCAGTTCGCGCAGCTGACGCTCCAGGACCGCGCCCACCCCGGACCAGTCCTCCGGGTTTTGCATCTGCAGGACGGCATCGCGCACCTGCTGCACGGCCAGGTTGACACGAATGGTCTTCTCCACCTGCCGCCGTTCAGTAACGTAGTTCTTGGTGGCCCAGATACCGAAGAGAAGGAGAATAGCATCTAAGCCTACCACAATATTTAGATAAAGGAGTACCTGCTGCCTCAAGCGCCCGTTCGTCCTGATAAACTCCGCGATCACCTGGTCCGCCGCCTTTATCAGCAGAGGGGTGGTGGTTTCTATAAGTGTGTAGGCGCGCACCGCTTGTGCGTCGTCTACCGGATGCTCAGCTATCAGGAGCAGAGATGGTTTGAACTCTCTCCACAGTTGTTTCACCCTGTCGAGTTCATCCTCTAGCTCCTGGGGAACAAAGAGCCTTTCGTTCTCTAACGCGGCTTCCTCCCCTTCTAGCCGGCTGAGTGCGTGGTCAAAGTTATCTACCAGCTTTCGCAGACCTGCCCGGTCTTCTGCCTGGCCAAGGTGTACCATGGTGGCATAATCACGAAGCTGTTCGGCAAGCAGGGCCTGGCGGCCTGCGATCCCAACCAGTTGGACGTCCTCCTCTGTGCGTGAGAGGAACGTGTAGAACAGGCCAACGCTCGTCAGGGCTCCGCAGAGAGGAAAAAAGAGCAACAGGGCGATCTGTTTGGTGATCGACAGGCGTATTATTGCGTTATCCCTCCATCGGTTCCGTTATCTCCAGGGCCTCGCGCACCTTGAGCAACAATCCCTCGGCTTTAAACGGCTTCTGGAGAAAAGCCATGCCGGGCTGAAACACCCCCTGGCTCTGGACAATCTGGGCTGAATAGCCAGAGATATAGAGCACTTTCACCTCTGGCCGTGAAGATTTCAATTCCGTCAGCAACTCGTACCCACCCATTCCCGGCATCACCACATCGCTCACTAGCAAGTGAATTGTCCCTTGGTGCTGCGCGCTGACTGTCAGCGCCTCTTCCCCTCGGCTGGCCTCTAACACGGTATAGCCTGCTCCACGCAGCAGGAATACCACCAGCTGGCGCACCGGGTTCTCGTCTTCCACCACCAGCACGGTCTCTACACCGCGTGCCATTACCAGCGGCGGCTCCTTTCTTGTGGCCGCTTGCGGAGCCTTTTCCAGACGTGGCAGGTAAATTCTGAAGGTGGTGCCCTGGCCCGGCTCACTATAGACCCAGATATAGCCCCCGCTCTGCTTGACGATCCCGTAGACCGTGGCCAATCCCAGTCCCGTACCCTTGCCCGCCTCCTTGGTGGTATAAAACGGCTCAAAGATCCGCTCCTGGGTAGCCATATCCATCCCTACCCCGGTGTCGCTCACCGACAACAGCACGTACGCGCCTGGCTTGACCAACGTATGCCGCAGGATGTAGGTCTCGTCCAACTCGGCGTCGCTGGTTTCGATCACCAGCCTTCCCCCGCGCGGCATGGCATCGCGGGCATTGACTGCCAAGTTCATCAGCACCTGTTCGACCTGACCCCGGTCGGCTTTTACCGACCCCAAATCCGGCGTCAAGTGGGTGAACAGCTCGACATCCTCGCTAATCAAGGGCCGCAACATCTTCTCCAGGTCGCTCACCACTATATTGAGGTCCAACACCTCCGGTTGCATAATTTGTTTTCTGCTAAAGGCCAGGAGCTGACGCACCAGCCCTGTACCCCGACCAGCGGCACGCATAACCTCTTCCACCAAGCTTCGATGGGTATCGCTCTCCCCCAAACCCTTGAAGAGAAGCTCGCTGTAGCCGGAAACAATAGTGAGCAGGTTGTTAAAGTCGTGAGCCACCCCGCCGGCCAACTGGCCGATAGCTTCCATTTTTTGAGATTGGTATAACTGCGCTTGCAGTTGCAAGCGGCCGGTGATGTCTTCTTTGATGGCAACAAAGTGCGTAATGACGCCGGACTCATCCAAAACCGGAGTAATGGTTTGGTTCTCCGTATAAAGACTGCCGTCCCGGCGGTGGTTAATGATCTCCCCACGCCAAACCTTTCCGGACAGAATGGTCTCCCAAAGCGACTGATAGAAAGCCGGCTCGTGCTTGCCGGATTTGAGCAGCCGGGGGTTTTTGCCAATGACATCGGCGGTATCGTAGCCCGTGAGCCGGGCAAAGGCCGGGTTGGCCCACTCGATTACCCCCGCGCGATCGGTGATGACAATGGCATGGTCGGCGCTGTTCAGAGCGGCGCTTTGTAGGCGCAGCGCTTTCTCCGCCTGCTTGCGCGCGGTGATGTCGCGGGCAATCCCCATTACGCCTACCGCTTCCCCACGGGAGTTCTTCACCATAGAGGCGGAAAGCAAGCTCGGAAAAACTTCGCCATTCTTGCGCCGATTGAGGATTTCCTGGACGCATCGACCTTGCTCAACCGTGGTTTTGTGAACAGCCAACCCTTCCTGCGGATCTGCATAAAGCACACTGACATGGGTTCCCAAAACCTCCTGCGCAGTATAGCCAAACACCTCCTGCGCCGCTTTGTTGAATACCCGGACCTTTCTTTTCATATCGACGGTGATGATCATATCTAGTGAGCTGTCGATAATGTTTGTTGTGGACTCCTGCAATGCGGCCGGGGCTTCTACCGTTCGTCTGCGTTCAGCTTCCAGGGCTTCTAATTCCGCCACCCTTTGGCGCAGCTCGGCCAACTCATTTACCAATTGTCCTTTGCGCTTGTCCTGGTCCTTCACCTTGTTACTCCTTACCTGTACCAACGTGACCAGACCCCCCAGAAAACCGTGTCAGGCGCTCACGGAAATTCACTGGACGCTCTCCAAAAGCTCGGCGACTTTCTCTTGCAACGCATCGCCTATACCGGGCTTTCCCATACAAGCATTGGCACCACAATCCAAAGCCTTCTGCTCGTTCTCTGGGTTATGATAGCCGGTCAGCACCAGCACCTTTATATAGGCGGTTTCCGGGGTTGACTTGATCATCTCGCACACCTGAAACCCGTCTAACTGGGGCATCATCAAGTCCAAGATGACCAAGTCAGGGGCAAAGGTCATTACCTGGATGCCGGCCGCAAAACCATTGCCAGCGGTCACCAGTTCGTATCGATTGGTTCGGCGCAACAGCTTAGCAGTGACAGCGGCAACCGCTGGATCATCATCTACTATCAATATTTTCCGTTTGGCTGGAACCTCCTCCACCAAAGGCGGCATTCGGTGGGCCTGAAGGAACGCCCGGAAATGAGCGATGGGGACCCGGCGGTGGCCCCCAGGGGTGGTATAGGCGGCCAGTTTGCCGCTTTTGATCCAATTGACGACCGCCATCGGGGAGACCTGGCAATGGACCGCAATATCTCCAGTAGTTACCGTCGTTTTCCTTTTCATTGACACCTGCTGGCAGAGAGTATAGATTTTTGCGATATTTTATAATATTTGGAAAGAAAGGGAAGGAAACCCCCAATGTCAAGCCAGCAACCATTGCCATGACCTGGGTCTATGTAGCCTTTTCTTTTGGCGTGATCGCCTTTTTTGTGGAAATGCTGTTATCCTATCACCGCGAGGCTGACCGCTTCAAGAAGGAACAACAGAAGGCCCGCCAGGCCATAAATGCGCACTCCCAGGCCGAAATCGCCCTCCAGCAACAGACTAGGGATACCAAAACCAAAATAGAGGAACTAACGAAGGAAAAAGCCCAACTGGAACATGACGTGAATTGGAATAAAACAACCCTGGAAGAGTTGGAAGAAAAAGAAAAGAGAAGAAGCCTGTCCAAGCATCGGCTGGAAGCTGGAGAGGATGCTTAGTCGCTTATGGCTGATCCTTATCTGCTGGTGTGTTTTGTGCTCTTACTGGCCAGTGCCGTCACGAGATGGCTCCTGACGCAGGAACTCCGTAAACTGCGCCATGAACTGGCCGAACTCACCCACCAAAAACAGAAGGCTATCGCCCAGCGCCAGCAAGCGGAGCTTGCTCTTGAATATGTGCAGGTGCAGGAGAAAGAACTCCTGCATATTTGCTGGGAGTTATCAAAAGTCCTAGCCGAGATACTAGCGGGGATCAAAAAGCTGGAAAACATTGAAAAACGCGTTGAAAAGGCGCGGAAAAAGGATATTATTTGACGCGTTAGTTTGCCCGCCAAGAATTAATGGCCACGCCTCTACAGCGGTCGCTTTTTCCGTCTCATGAGTTGGCCCCTAACAGAGGTAGCGCAACCTGAGAAGGCTCAACTGTCCAGCAGCTGGTCGCCGGCCACGTGAAAACACGGGGCCTCGACCTCCTTGAGCAGCTTGCGCTTATGCCCACCGATGCGCACCTCTACTCCGTAGTAAGCGATCTCCCGGATGCGGATCTCGGCCCGCTGCAGACTAGCGCTGAACTGCAATTCCAGGTGACTGCTCTCGGCCAACAACTTGCGGTAGGCCTGGACTACTTGCCCCAGTTGCTGGGCATGGCGGGTCAGGATCTTGCGCCGTGGGCCGACGGAAGCGGCGATCATCTTGCGGATGTGGTTCACATCGAGGGAAGACAGGCCGAAGTGGTCCAAGAGGCGCACCAGATGGGTGCTGCACTCCTCGATACTGCGCTTGAGCTGGTCCAGGTTTTGGCCTGCTCGGCGTCCAGGCCAGCCACCAACACCGTGGAGACCCCGTTGAGCGTGCCGGCTAGATGGGCGTCGATCCTTTTGAGGGCCCAAGTCTGGCCGCCGATGAGGCTGCCACCCCGGCTGCCTGCCCCCTTGTTGACAATCGCCTCCCCCCCCGAACGCAACTGGGCGTGATAGGCGTAGTTGCCCAGCAGAATATCCCCCCGGGCCAGCACGGTGGCCTCCTGTACGAAAGGCGCGCGCACGCTGGCCTGAGCCACTATCCGGGTGCGTCGCCCCTGGATGCCCCGACCTACCGCGAGGTCCCCACCCGCGGCGACCTCGGCTCCCTCCTCCACCAGGCCGCTGACCGTGATATTGCCCCCGGCCCTCACCGCGAATCCCGCAGTAACCGCACCCTCGATGTAGATCTCGCCGCCAAAGCTCAGATTGCCGGTCTTGTAGCCCACATCCCCTTTTATGACCAGGACCTCCGCCACCGAAACCTCATCGCCCCTTACGCGGATCACCCCCTCGATCTCGGCGAAGAAGCGCTCCACCCCGTTCTCGACTTCCACGCCCACGTTCTTGCCCACTCGCAACGACCGGTCTTTACCCTCCACCGCCGGCACAGTGCCCCCCCGCACATCCTTGCCCGGAACCCCCGGTCTGGGCAAGATCCGTCGGGCCACCAGCTGACCAACCCGCACATCGGGCGCGAAATTTTCCTCGGAGAAGTCGATGGAGCCGTCCTCCCGCTCCCTACCCAGCTGCTGCTGGGGGTCCACCAGCATCTCGACCACGGCATCCTCCCCGTGCACAGCCGGGGTGCCTTGGGCAATCAGGTAGTACCCAGGTGGTTGCGCGCCATGTTGCGCCTGTTCGGCCAGGGAGGCAATCTCTTCCTGCAACACCCCTTCCACTACCCCCAAGTCTGCCAGGCACTGGCCGATCATCGCTGCGGTCACGGTCTGGGGATTGGGGTCGATCTGGACCCAGTAGACCTGCATCAGGTCAGGGGACATCCACAAAGGCAGGAGTACCGTGGGCTGGTTTTCCACCAAACAGAAGTATCCGTACCGCTCGGCGAGGTACTCACCCGCATCAGCGAGGTCGACGTGCAGGCCAGCCGCGGGCAGCGGAAGAGGAGGCACTTCCGTGGACAGGAGTTGCCGGCCAAATACATCCCTGCCCGGCTGCCCCGGCTGCGCCTTTACCAGTCGGCCCACCACCTGGCCAGGCACTACTGCTGAGGCCCGCACGCCCAGGAGGGCCTCCCGCTCGATGGTCGGAGCCTCCAGTACTCGGTGCAACTCTTCCGCGGATTGGCGCAGCGCCTCGGTCGCCACCGGTTGGTTGCCCAAGAGATACTCCACCTGCTCGGGCAAGCTCCGGATTGGCTCTTGCCCCTCGGCTGCCCGCACCCAGGCTCCAGGGGGCTTGTTGGGCAACTGAGCCAACGCCTCCACGTCTACTGCCTGCACCCCACGCTGACTCAGGAGTGCGGACAGTACTTCGGCCTTCAACTTGCGCGCCGCGGTATTGTTGCGCACGTAGGCCCGCAGCCCGTCCTCGCGGAAGGCCAGATGCACCCCCTCCAGGTCCAGAATGCAGAAGAGGGCGCCGGCATCCTCGCCGGCCAGGGGGCCGGCCTGCACCCGCTTAAGGGCCGAGGCCGATAGGCCCAGGCCGGCGGCGAGCCACTCGACCCGCTGCGAACCAGCTCCCAACTCCCTGGTCAACTCCTCCAGGGTCTGGTTGCGCGTCTCCCTCAAGAACGCGTCCGTCTGCTCCAGGGAAGACCCTTCCCGGCGCTTCTCAGCCATCCTCTACCTACTCCTTCATCCTCAGCAACTCTTCGATCTCCACACGTCCCTCGGTCAGATCCTCGGTGGCTTGGGCCATGCGCAGTACCAGGGCCACGGCCTGTCCCAAGCGCCACAGGGTGTTCAGGTAATCCTGCCCGCTCTCGCCCCCGTCCAGCCCATCCACCCAGAGGGCGCCCATGGCCTGGTCGCGGTAGAGCACCGGGATCGCGGCCTCATGTCCTCTGCCTTGGTAGAGCTTGGCAAGGTGGAAAGCCCGCGCCGCCAGGTGCTGCTCGTCGTCCACGGGCACCGCAGGCACCTCGGCCAGGCGCTCCTGGCTCTCCACCTTGCCGGGAACGCTCAGCCCTAGGGCCGCCACGGCCTCCAGACGATCGCCCCGCGCCGAGGGCCGGTAGAGGGTGGCCCACTGAATATTAAGCGCCTGGGCCAGTACTCCCATGATCACCTCGTACGCCTCCTGGAGCCCGGCCCCGGACATCTGGAGCAGCATCAGACGGTCACGGCCATCCAGCTCCTTCACCCGGCGCTCCAGTTGGGAGTGCGCTCGCTGCAAGTCCCGGGTTTTTTCCTCCACCTTGTGCTCCAGTTCGCGCTGGTAGGACAGATTTTCGTCGAACAGGTGCTTGGTGAAGACGGCATTGCGAACCCGCAGCACCACCTCCTGCATATCTATGGGTTTGGTGAGGAAATCACTGGCCCCAGCCCGGATGCCGGTGAGCCGGTCGCGCCGTTCACGGAGCGCGGTCACCAGCAGCACCGGGATGTGGATACTGGCAGTGGTTTCCTTGATCCGCCGGCACACCTCGAAGCCATCTAGCACCGGCATCATCACATCCAACAACACCACGTCCGGAGGGTCTTCGGCCACCTGCCTCAGGGCATCCTCTCCGTTGGCAGCCTCCTGGACCTTGTAGCCTTCCTGCTCGAGCAGCTCGCGCAGCAGGGTGCGATTGGGCTCCTCGTCGTCCACTACCAGTATCCGACCTTGGTGCCTCTCTGATCCGGAGGGAATCTGCGTACTCATGCGGGACAACTCCTATGGATGGGATAGCGCGCGCTCATCTCTCCTGCCTGCCGCTTCCTTTCAGGTAGTTGCTCACCTGCTGCACAAAGGTCCGGGTATCGACGGGCTTGGTGAGGTACCCGGCGCAGCCGGCTGCCTGTGCCTTCTCCTGGTCCCCTTTCATGGCGTGCGCGGTGAGCGCCACCACCGGGATCTGCTGGGTGGCGGAGTCTTCCTTGAGCTTGCGAGTGGCGGTCAGGCCATCCATGCCTGGTAGACTGATGTCCATCAGGATCAGATCAGGCTGGGCGGTGCGGGCCAAGGTCAGGCCTTCCTCGGCATCGGTGGCCGACCATACCACATAGCCGCCCATCTCCAGCAGGTCGCGCACCAGTTCCAGATTCAGCGGCTGGTCTTCGATCACCAGGATCTTCGCGCCGGCCATCTCAGATCACCCATCCTTCTTTTTTTGCGGAGACCTCGACTAGTTCGCGGATCGCTCTTACCATCCCCTCGGGGTCCAGATCTGCTTTCGAGAGGGTGGCTTGCACCTGAGTGCTGAGCTGCTGCCGCTCCTCAACGCTCAACGCCTTGGCGGTGTAAACCAGAATGGGGATCTGCCGGGTTTCGGGCCGGGCACGCAATTGCTGCACCACCTCAAAACCGTTCACCTGGGGCATCATCAGGTCCAGGATGATACAGTCCGGTTGGTGGGCCAAAGCCAGGGAGATCCCCTCCTGGCCCCCGGAAGCCGAGAAAACCTCCAAGCCCTTGCCCCTCAGCACCTGGCTCAATAGCTCGATGGTCGGCAGCGCGTCATCGATGACCAGGACCGAGGACAAAGGCCGGCCTAGAGTAACGCGCTCAAGGGTTTGGATAAATACTTCCGCGTTTAAGGGCTTGGTCAGGAAGTCCACCGCCCCCAGGGCCAAGCCGCGCTGCTTGTCCTCGGTGATGGTGACGATCACCACCGGGATCTTCCTAGTCTGGGGGTCCTCCTTCAGTTCGGCCAGCACCTGCCAACCGTCCTTCCTCGGCAAGAGGATGTCCAGGGCGATGGCCGCCGGCTGCAGACGACGTGCCTGTTCCACACCCTGCACCCCGTCCACGGCCGTCGCCACTCGATACCCGGCAGCAGTCAGGTGGGTGGTGAGCAGCTCTCTGGCCTGGGAATCGTCCTCCACCACCAGCACCAGGGGACCATTCCCCTCACCGCTGATCCCTCCCACCTCCTCTTTCTTCTGGCTAATGATCGGCAGCACCACCAAGAAGGTGCTGCCCTTACCGTCCCCCTCACTTTCTACCCAGATGCGCCCCTGGTGCAGTTCCACCAGTTTCTTGGTCAGCGCCAGACCCAGGCCCGTGCCTTGCTGCTGGCGCGCATAGGACGAGTCCACCTGCTCAAAAGCCTCAAAGATCCGCTCGTGGTCTTCGGGCTTGATGCCGATCCCGCTGTCGCGCACCCACAGGCGTACCGCAGTATCCCCCTCCCGTTTGGCTCCCGCCTCCACCTGACCGCCTTCCGGGGTGAATTTGATGGCATTGCTCAACAGGTTGTAGAGGACCTGCTTGAGCTTGGCCGGATCAGCCTCGATGTGAGGCAAGCCTTCCTCCACCTGGAGGTTGAGGGCAAGGTGTTTCTTGGCGGTCAGGCTGTTGACGATGATGCTCATGTCCTGCAGCGTTGCGCCCAGGTCTACAGGCTCTGGCTCGAGTTCCATTCTCCCGGCCTCCACCTTGGAAAGGTCCAGGATGTCGTTGATCAGATTCAATAGATGTCTCCCCCCCTGCAGGATATTGTCCACGTACCGAACCTGCTTCTCGTTGAGGGGGCCGATCATCTGGCCCTGGAGCAGTTCCGAGAACCCGATGATCGCGTTCATCGGGGTGCGCAACTCGTGGCTCATGCTGGCCAGAAACTGGCTCTTGGTCTGGTTTGCATGCTCCGCCTGCTCTTTGGCCTGGCGCAACGCCGTTTCCGTTTCTTTGCGCTCGGTGATATCGCGGACGATCCCGGTGAACACCCGCCGCTGGCCCAGCACAAACTCGCTGACGGCCAGGTCCAGGGGAAAAGTGCTGCCATCGCGGCGCCGGCCCGTCACCTCGCGGCCGATGCCGATGACCTTCTTCTGGCCGGTCTGGAGGTAATTGGTCAGATAGGCGTCGTGTTCGTGGTGGTACGGCTCGGGCATCAGCACACGGATATTGTGATTGAATACCTCAGCCGCAGCATAACCGAAGATCCGCTCCGCCGCCGGATTGAAGGACGTGATGAGGCCCTGGTCGTCGATGGTGATGATGCCGTCGATGATGTTATCCACCACCGAGCGGTGGACGAGACTGGCCTGTTCCGCCATTTCTTTGGCTTCTTGCAGGGATTCTTCCAACTGTTTGCGCGCGGTGATGTCGCGCGCCGTAGCGTAGAACACCTGCTCCCCTGATGGCATGGCCGAGTTCCACAGGACCCATTTATAGGAACCGTCCTTGCAGCGGTAGCGGTTTTCAAAGGTGGAGGTCGGTGCGCCGGCGGCGATTTTCTCCGCTTCGATCAAGGTGCGGTCCCGGTCATCGGGGTGGACAAAATCTATGTAGGGCTTGCCCAGGATCTCTTCCTGGGAATAGCCCAGGACTTTGTGCCAGGCAGGATTCAAACGCCTGAAACAGCCATCAATCCCGATGATGCACAACAGGTCCAGGGAGACGGTGAAAAAACGGTCCCGCTCCTTATCCACTCTATCCAACGCACGGGCGCTCCACCATACCAGGAAGCTGAAGTTGAACACGGCGGCGGCCATCAAGAGGCTTGCTCCAGAAGCAGCATTGTAGAAGCCGGCCTGTTGGCCTAGCAGTCTCAAGTATCCCAACCCTACGGGCAGGACAATGGCCGCCGGGAGTAGTCGGCGCGCCATGGTCCCCCCGGCGCCCTCGCTCGCCACCATTGCCATCCAACCGCGCTCGGCCCGCACACAGAGGATTCCTACCCCCAGACCGATAAACGTCAGGGTCGTATTGAGCGCCACCGCTGTATAGTAGGAGAGTTGGTTGGCCGCTTCCACATTGTAGATGCAGTAGATCAGGACCAGTAGCGGGACCACCAGCGCCGCCAGAGCAAGCCCCTGGGCGGGGCGGGGCCGGGCGTCCACCAGCAGCAGGGCCAGGCCGGCCAGGAGGAAGTACAGCGCCGTGGTGACCGTCATCCGGCCCGGGTAAGGGGGGGACACTATTCCTGGCATCGCCACCGACAGCCAGTGATCAAGGCCCAGGTCCCAGGAGCACAGGTGCTCGGCAAGGGTGAGCAGGCCCCCCAGCATCACCACCCCGGCACCGGCCTGGACCAAGCGGCGCTCCCACCCCTCGACGGGTCTACCGGCCAGCCGCCAGAGCGCGGCACCGGCCAAGACAAAGGAGAGGGCACTGTTGGGCTGCATGAGGGCCAGGCCTGGAAGTGCATCTTTCAGCACCGCCAGATCGAGCGACCAGGCCAGCAGCGCCAGCGCGCCGGTCAGGACGCTGGAGATAGCCGTGACCTGAGAAAGGACCTGGAAACGGAAAGGGGGTAGGGGATTCAAGCGGTACCTCCTCTGCTATTCTGGATAAATTAGAGATTTAATGATTTTGTCAACAGAGGTGTATCGACTGAATTTGCGCAAAAACTAAGAAGCGGTTGACTTTCTATCCCCCATCAATTATAGAGAAGACATTTCAGGAAGCACCTTGAGGGCCGGGGAAGCAATCAAGCGCCCCGCCCAAAAGGGTCGGAGCACCTCCACGCCTCACCCCTATGGGGTATGCCATGCAAGAAGTCTTGAGCGAGGAAGATCGCACGCTGCAGCTCTACTTCCATGACATCACCGGGTCAAAACCGCTCGCGAGCGAGAGGTGGAGTTGGCCGTTCACATCCAGCAGGGCGACCTCCAGGCCCGCGACGAATTAGTGCAGGCCAATCTGCGCTTTGTCGTCGACGTGGCCAAGCACTTTCAGAATCGCGGCCTGCCCTTGTGCGAGTTGATCAGTGCCGGCAACTTGGGGTTGCTGACAGCTGCCGAACGCTTCGACGGCGCCAAGGGGTTCAAGTTCATCTCCTACGCGGTGTGGTGGATCAGGCAGTCGATTCTCCAGACCATCGCCGAGCAGGTCCGCACCGTGCGCTTGCCGGGCAACAGACTGAACTTGCTCAAGGATATCGCCAAGGTCTCACGTCGGCTGGGCCAGAGCCGCGAGCACGAGCCGGACGTGGAGGAAATAGCTGCCGAGCTGGAGGTCTCCGTCGCGACGGTGCGGGACACCTTGCTCAGCGGCCGCGCCGTGTATTCATTGGATAAGGTCATTGAACTTGAGGAGGGCGACCTGAACGGCCTGCTCAATTATCTGGCTGACCCCTGGCAGGAGTCACCCGATGCCGAGGTGCTACGTGCGTCGGCCCGAAAGCAACTGACGGGCGTGCTCAACGGCCTCGACGAGCGCGAAAAGCGCATCCTCCGGCTCTACTTTGGCCTGGATGGGGAAGAGGTGCTCACCCTGGCACAGATCGGCGCCGACCTGGGGATCACCCGTGAACGGGTGCGGCAGCTCAAGGAGCGGGCGTTCAGCAAGCTGCGGCACCCGACCCGTTACCCCGCGCTGCGGGCGCTGGCAGGCGCGGTGACCCCCGCCGGGTAAAACGCCTCCGTCTCCATCGCCTTCCAGATCCGGAAAGGAGAAAATACCACGATTAGGGGGTTGTCATCCAAGGGATTTCTGGCGCTATTCCTCGTCCAGACAGTGGTACAGGTCTCGTACGGACAAGGAAATTCGATACTCTTTCAGAGAGAGGGAGATCCGTCGCTCTATTCCATCAACCCTGATGGAACAAACTTAACCGTCGCGTGGCATAATTGTTGTAGGTATTTGTGGCCTAATTTTGTAGGATTGGTTGACATCTCATTTCACCAGGAGGTCAACCATGTCGCGCTCTTTGAAAATCCGTCCACCGCGTCTCA
>JADZBP010000148.1 GCA_020852055.1 Candidatus Latescibacterota bacterium | reverse complement strand
GAGCGCAAAGCGGCCAGCGCCATCCGCAGCCGCCTGGCCGCCAGCCTCGACATCCCCCAGCTCTACGAACTCGACCGGCTTGACCTGACCGTGTCCAGCACCCTGGACCGCCGCACCCAGGACGAGGTGACCCGCATGCTGACCCGGCTGCGCGATCCGGAGGTGGCGGCTCAGGCGGGCCTGCGCGGTTTCCGGCTGCTCGAGAAGGGGGACCCCGACAAGGTCATCTACAGCTTCACCCTCTTTGAGCGGGGCAACCGCGTGAATCTGATGCGGGTGCAGGCCGACAACTTCAACCAGCCGCTCAATATCAACGAGGGGGTGAAGCTGGAGCTGGGGTCCACGGCCAAGCTGCGCACCCTGATCACCTATCTGGAGGTCGTTGCCGAGTTACACGACCGCTACGCCGGCCAGCCGCCCTCCAAGCTGCGCCAGGTGGAGACCCCGCCAAGCGACCAGTTGAGCCGGTGGGCGCTCAACTACCTGGCCGCCAATGCCGACACCACGTTGCCGACTATGCTCGAGGCGGCCATGGACCGGGGCTATTCGGGCAGCCCGGCTGAACAGTTCTTCACCGGCGGCGGCATGCACACCTTTGCCAACTTCGAGCCCGACGAGGACGCGGGGGTGTTCTCGGTGCGGCAGGGGCTCTATCGCTCCATCAACCTGGTCTTCATCCGCCTGATGCGCAGCATCGTGCGCTACTACATGTTCCAGGGGGGCGGCAGTCCCGATATCTTCGAGGACCCCGACGACCCGGCGCGCAAGGTGTATCTGGAGAAGTTCGCCGACCGGGAGGGCAAGGAGTTCCTCAACCGGTTCTATAAGAAGTACCAGGAGAAGAAGAAGGGCAAAGAGCAGGTTACCGCCGATCCGCTCGAGCGCCTGGTTCAGGATATCAACCCGACCCCGGCACGGCTGGCGGTGATTTTCCGCACGGTCAAGCCCGATGCCGGACTGGACGAGTTCTCGACCTTCCTGCGCGCCAAGCTGCCCAACTCGGTGCTTTCGAACGGCACCCTCGCCGAGTTGTACAAAGACTACGCCATCGACGCCTTTTCCCTGGCCGACCGCGGGTACATCGCTCGGGTACATCCGCTGGAGTTGTGGCTGGTGGCCTATCTGCAGCAGCACCCGCAGACCAAACGCAGCGAACTGATGGACGCCTCTGCGGCCGAGCGGCAGGAGGTCTACAACTGGCTCTTCAAGACCCACCAGAAGAATGGCCAGGACAGCCGTATCCGTACCTTGCTGGAGGTGGAGGCCTTTGAGCAGATCCACCGCGCCTGGAAACGGCTGGGGTATCCCTTCGAGTCCCTGGTGCCCTCCTATGCCACGGCCATCGGTGTTTCGGGAGATCGGCCGGCGGCCCTGGCGGAGCTGATGGGTATCCTGCTCAACGACGGGGTGCGGTACCCCTCGGTGCGGGCCCAGGAGTTGCACTTCGCCCAGAACACCCCCTTCGAGACCATCCTGCAGCCCGAACGCGAGGGCGGCGAGCAGGTGCTGCGCCCCGAGATCGCCAAGGTGGTGCGAGAGACCGTTATCGGGGTAGTGGAGCAGGGCACAGCCCGGCGGGTGTTCGGGGCCTTTGCCCTGGCAGACAGCACCCGGCTGCAGGTGGGCGGCAAGACCGGCACCGGCGATAACCGCCACGAGATCTACGGCGCCGGCGGCAGGCTGATCGACTCGCAGATCACCAGCCGCACCGGCACCTTCGTGTTCCTGATCGGCGACCGCTTCTTCGGCACCCTGACCGCGTACGTGGCCGGCAAGGACGCCGCCGGGTACAAGTTCACCAGCTCCCTGCCGGTGCAGGTGCTCAAGGTGCTGGCCCCCAAACTCATGCCGCTGATCGAGCGGGCCTACAGAGAAGAGCCGCAGTTGCAGGCCCCCGCCATGCCCCCCGCCCCGCCCCCCGCCGCACCCGAACCGGTGGCGCAGTAGGGCGGCCGCGCCGCAGGCAAAAAAAGCCCTGACCACCGGCAGGTACCGCGCCGGTGGTCAGGGCTTTTGTTTTTGCGCTTCAGCGCGGGAGGGTCAGCGCTTGTCGATCGGGGTGTAGGTGCGCTGGGCAGGTCCGACGTAGACCTGCCTGGGCCGGTGCAGGCGCGGGCTGGCGACCTTGCGCGCCTCGTACCACTGGGCGATCCAGCCCGGCATGCGGCCGATGGCGAACATCACCGTGAACATGGAATGCGGGATGCCGATGGCCCGCAGGATGATGCCGCTGTAGAAGTCGACGTTGGGATAGAGCTTGCGATCGACGAAGTAGCTGTCTTCCAGCGCCACGGCCTCCAACTCCTCGGCCAGTTCCAGGAGCGGGTCCTTGCGGTGCAGCTTGGCCAGCACCGACTCGCAGGCTTTGCGGATGATCCGGGAGCGGGGATAGAAGTTCTTGTAGACCCGATTGCCGAAGCCCATCAGACGGATGCCGTTCTTCTTGTCCTTGACCTGCTGCACAAATTCCCTGACCGAGACGCCGCTCTGGCGCATCTCCTCGAGCATTTCCACCACCGCCACATTGGCTCCCCCGTGCAGCGGTCCCCACAGGGCGCAGACGCCGGCGGCCACCGAGGCGAAGAGATTGGCGCCGCTGCTGCCCACCATGCGCACGGTGGAGGTGCTGCAGTTCTGTTCGTGATCGGCGTGCAGCAGCAGCAGCAGGTCGAGGGCCCGCACCTGCTCGGGGTCCGGCTCGTATTCCTTGTACGGCTGGCTGAACATCATGTGCAGAAAATTGGCCGTGTACTTCTTGTCCGGGTGCGGGTGGATGGTGGGATAACCCCGATCGTGGCGGTAGGAGTAGGCGGCGATGGTGCGCACCTTGGCCATCAGACGGGCGGCCGCCTCCTGGAAGGAGTGCTCGTCGTCGATCTGCAGGAATTCGGGATGGAAACAGCTGAGGGCGTTGAGCACCGCCGAAAGCACGGCCATCGGCGGCGAGTTGGTGGGGAAGAGGTCGAAGTGGTGGCGGATGGCCTCGTGCAAGGCCTGGTGTTTGGTGAGCAGATCGCTGAAGCTGTTGAGCTGGTCGTGGTTGGGCAACTCGCCCCAGATCAGCAGATAGGCCGCTTCGATGAAGTCGCTGTGCTCGGCCATCTCCTCGATGGGGATGCCGCGGTAGCGGAGAATCCCCTCTTCACCGTCGATAAAGGTGATGGCGCTCTGGCAGGCGCCGGTGTTGCCGTACCCATCGTCCAGGGTGATGTATCCGGTCTGGGTGCGCAGGGCGCTGATGTCGACGGCGCGTTCGTTTTCGGTGCCGACGACGACGGGCAGGTCAATAGCCTTGTCGCCCAATTGCAGGCGGGCTGTTTCGGGCATCTGCGTTTCTCCTCTTATTTGATCCAGGTCATGTCCTCGCCGCGCACCAGGAAGGAGCGCTCGTCCCATCGGCCCGGCCGTTCCACTGGCCACTGGCCCGATTCTACCGCTACGTCGAGCGGATTGGCCCGCGTCTGCAGGGGCAGCTTCACCTGCTCGCGCATCCGCGCCGATTCGTAAATCCCCATCATGATCTCCAGCGCGGCCCGGCCGTGTTTGGCTTCGCCGCGGTAGTCCTCGATCTTGCCCTCGAGCCAGTCGCAGATGGCGTAGGCCTGGCGCACGAAGGCGTCGCCGTAGCCGACGCGGGTTTTCTCGACGGGCTCGAAGACCTGCCAGCCGGCCTTTTTCGAGGTCATGTACTTGAGGCTGTTGTCGTTGACTTCCATCATGCCTTCGGTGCCATAGATGGAGCAGTTGATGCCGCCCCAGGTGCCCAGTTCGTTCTCGAGGACCCCTTCGACGCCGTTGGGATAACCGATGATGCCGCTGCAGCGGTCCTCGACGCGGTGGCCGAAGATGTAGTGATCGGTCTTGCGCTCCACCGACCCCATCACCCACTGAGCCTGGGGATCGCCCTGGACATAACGCTGGAAGTCGATGCAGTGGGTGCCCCAGTTGAGCATGCCCTGCAGCACGGTGGACCACAGGCGGCGCGGCTGGCCGATGGCCCCGTCCAGCAGCAGGCGCCGGGCTTCTTCCCAGGCCGAATAGAAGCGCCGCTGGTGGCCGATGGCCAGTTTGACGTTGTTGCGCTGGGCGGCGATGATCATCTGTTCGGCCTCGCCCAGGGAGGCGGCCATCGGCTTCTCGCACAACACCAGCATTGGCTTGCGGGCGCAGGCGGCGATGGTCATCTCGGCGTGCTGGGGATCCCAGGAGCAGACGCTGACGATGTCGAGGTCTTCCTTCTCGAGCATCTCGCGGTAGTCGAGGTAGCGTTTGGCCGCCGGGACGCCGAAATCCTCGCCGTAGACCCGCAGCGACTCGGGGTGTACATCGCCCAGGGCGACGATCTGGGTGTGTTCACACTCGGTCCAGCCCCGCCCGTGTTCGCGGGCGATGCGGCCGCTGGCGATCACGCCGACGCGGTACTTGGCTTTGCGGGGGGGACGGGCCTTGGCGGCGGTCTTGCCGGTGCGGGATTTCTGGGACACCGCATGCTCCTTTCTACAGACGCGCAGGGCGAGGAGGATTTTTTATTCGATAAGTCAAGATAGTAGACTGAAAGAGTACCGCTGTCAATGCCCGACGCACCCCTCCTGCGCGGGGCCGGCCGGCCTATCTTGGTGCCGGCAATTGCTTAATATATCGCCATGCCATTTCGCCACCTCAAAGTCCGGGCCGGCCTCGTGCTGGGGCTGACATCGCCCCTGCTGGCTGCCATCGGCTATGCCCTGTGGGGCCACGAGCTGGTCCGCCGGATGTACGAACAGACCCTGCCCCTGACCGCGCTCAACCAGCTGATCAAGCGGCAGGCCCAACACCCGCTCTCCTATTATCTGGGCAAGGCGGATCAGGCGGTCTGGGGCCTGCTGCTGCTCTACCTGGCCGCCGGGGGGCTGGCCTGGGGCGCGGTCTGGTGGCGGCGGCGCTGGCCCGCGGCGCTGGTGGCGCAGCCACTGTGGACTTCTATCCTGCTGGCCACCGGTGGTTATTGGCTGGTGTTCCTGCTGCAACTCCCCCTCCTCCAACTCTTGCCCCATTGGTTCTGGTCCCTGGCCCTGACCCCTTTGCCCTGGTGGTGGCTGGGCCTGCCGCTTTTGCCGCTGGTCGCCTGGCTGGTGGTGGCGGTGATGGGCCAGCCGGGCCGGGTGGGACGCAATCTGCTACTGCTAATCCTGGGCGGCTAGCTCCTGCAACACGATTTGGCCTGGATGGAGGGCCGCGGCCTGGCGGGTCTGAGCGACCGGCTGGGTGGTCAGGGCGGGCATGGGCGCCTGGTCCAGGCCGCGGTGAGCCAGCCCAGCGCCTGGCGGGTGCTCACCCAGTACGAAGGGTTGCTGGAAAGCGGCGAACTGGGTCCTTTCCCCCATGCCACCCGACCGCCGGGGCAATTGCTGCTGTTGATGGGCATGGATTGGTTGGCTACCTGGCTTGACCCGGCCGCCCCCGAGCCGGCGCTGCGACTGGCGCGACTGGCCGCCTGGGTTTTCCCGCTGCTTAGCTACCTGGTGCTCATCCCCCTGTTCTATCTGTGCCGGTGTTATCTGGACGAGGGTGCGGCCTGGATTCCGGTTCTGCTCTACCTAGTGGTGCCCAGCACGGCGCTGATCACCCTGCATCTGGACCAGTGTCTGTTTCCGCTGGTGGCCTGGAGCTGCGCCGGCCTTTACCTGCGGGCCCTGCGCCGCGACCAGGGGTGGGCGGCGCTGGGGGCCGGTATGGTTTTCTACCTGGGGCTTTTCCTGTCCTTTGGCCTGGCGGCGCTGGGCGGGGTGCTGGCGGTTCTGCATCTCCAGACGGCCCGCGAGCTGGGGCGGAGTCGGTGGCGTATCGCGGCGCTGGCCGCCGCCGGATTCCTGGGGGTGGGGCTGGCCTTCCATGGCGGTTTCGGCTACGACCTGGCGGCGCGTTATGGGCGGGCCATGGCGGCCCACCAGCATTTCAAGGTAGTGGACTGGGGGCCCGGGGAGGTGCTCTACTGCGCCCTGCTCAACCTGGTTGAATTTGCGGTGTGGTGCGGTCCACCGCTGGTGCTGCTCTGCGGGGCGCAACTGCGAGAGGTCTGGTCGCAGCGGCAGGAAGGGCGCTGGGGCGCCGAGGCAGCGTGGGCCCTGGCCCTGATCCTCACCTTTGGTGGGCTGGCGCTCTTTGGCCGCACTGCCGGGGAAACAGCCCGTCTGTGGCTCTTCCTGCTGCCCTTGCCGCTGGTGGTGGCGGCCCAGGGTCTGGCTCGCCTGGACCCGGCCCGGCGGCAGCAGGGGGTGTTGCTGGTGGTGTTGCTGCAACTGCTCGCGGTTGCGGTGCTCAAGCGCTGCCAGGATTTTTTCTGAGGTGGCAGACCTAGTTGTCTGGCCCGGAGGCTTTGTCTATATCTCTAAAGAAGAGGGATTCACGCCGAATCTATTATTTGATCACTCTTTGGAAAGAGCGCGTTGAATGTCTGTCCCGCCTCCGCCCCCGACCCAAGATGCCCTGGATATCCCCGCCCAGCAGCTGGCCATCCGGCTCTCGCTGGTGGTGGGGATCGTGATGTTCCTGGGGAAGACCTTCGCCTACGTCCTCACAGGTTCGGCGGCCATCTTCTCGGATGCCGCCGAGTCGGTGGTGCACGTGGCGGCGGTGGGGTTTGCGGCCTTCAGCCTCTGGTTCAGCCTCAAGCCGGCTGACGAGTGCCACCCGTACGGCCACGAGAAGATCAATTTCTTTTCGGCCGGTTTCGAGGGGGCGATGATCGTGATCGCCGCGGTGTTCATCATCTTTTCGGCAATCAGCAAATGGATGTCGGGGCTGCACCTGGAAAGGCTGGGCGACGGCACCCTGATCGTCGCCGGGGCGGCCCTGATCAACGGGGGGCTGGGGTGGTATCTGGTCTGGCTGGGCAAACGACAGGGTTCCCTGATCCTGGAAGCCAACGGCAAACACGTGCTCACCGACTTCTATACCAGTGTCGGGGTGGTCGGCGGGTTGTGCCTGACCCTGTGGACCGGTTGGCTGCCCTTTGACCCCATCCTCGCCATCCTGGTGGCCATCAATATCCTCTGGTCGGGCGGCAAACTGATGCGCCAGGCCTTTGGCGGGTTGATGGACGAACGGGATTCGGAGCTGGACGAGACCGTGCGCGGGGTGCTGGAGCAGGGCATGCCCAGCGAGGTGGTCGAATACCACGGGCTGCGCCACCGCCAGTCGGGCAACAGCATCTTCATCGACGTACATCTGCTCTTCCAGGAGGGAGTGGTGCTGTGTGTGGCGCACGCCATCGCCACCGAAGTGGAGGAGCGGGTCGCCGCGGCCCTCCTGCCCCAGCAGGCGGTGGTGACCACCCACCTGGAATGCGCCGAAGGCCACGGCGACCATCACCCGCCCCTGGTGGGCGGGGCCAGCAGCGAGCTGGCGTACGGCATTTCGGAGGAGGAACGGCAGGGCTGAGTCCAGCTCAGACCGCTTCAGGTTGTTTGGCCCGGCCCGCCAGGGCCACCAGGCCGAAGAAGATCCCGAAGATCAGGGTGAAGCGGCCGTTGATCAGGGCCCCGTCACTCAATCCCATCACCGCCATGCCCGCCAGGGTGGCGATCATGCCCCCCATGAAGGCGCGTTGGGCCAGGTCGGCGCTGTGGGCAAAAGCGCGGCGCGCCAGGCTCCAGATCCGCCAGCCCATCCAGCCAAAAGTCCCCAATCCCAGGAGCCCCATCTTGAGCAGCAGGGAGAGATACAAACTGTCCAGCGAGAGGGTGGTCCAGGTCTCGAAACGCCCCAACTCCGGATTGAAGTTCAGATAGGTGAGGGTGGTGCCCTGGCCGTTGCCCACCACCGGGTGCCGGGCGGCTTTCTGCAGCGCGGCGGTATAACCGAAGAAACGGCTGGCCAGGTTGACGCTTTCCTCGTATTCCACAAAGGTGCGCGAACGGGCCAGGGCGTGGGCGCCGATGGAGGCGCCGGTCAGCCGCTGGAAGAAGAAGGCGGTGGCCACCAGCAGGCCGACGATGCCGAAGATGGACAGCAGGGTGCGGCCCAGCCGGCGCCGCTCGGGAGGCTGGCTGAGGTGGTGCAGCCACATCGAGGTCACCAGGCCCAGGGCAAAGGCCACCCACCTGCCCCGGCGCATGGTCAGCACCAGGGCCAGGCCGGTGGGCAGCAGGTAGGCAAAGAGCAGCCAGCGCGGGTACGGGCCGCAATTATAGAGCAGATAGTTGACGGCGAAGAGCAGGGCGATGGGCAGGATGAGCCCGTGCAGGCCGGCGACCCGCGTGAAGTCAGTACCGGTTGAGCGGTCGATGGCGCCGGCGAATTCGAGGATGTATTCGGCGCCGACCACCAGGCCGGCCAGGAGCAGCACCGGCAGGAAACGCCGCACCAGGTCGCGCTCCTCGGCAAACTGGGTGACCAGAAAGAAGACGGCGTAGTAGAGGGGGTAGCGCACATCGCGGACGATCTGCGAGTGCGAGTTGTCCAGCAGGGCTCCCACCAGCGCCGAGAGCACGGTCCCCGCCAGGAAGGCCAGCACCGGCAGATCGGCGGGGGTGAGGCGCAGGGACAGGCCGCGGCGGTAGAACAGGTCGATGAGGGCAAAGATCAGCACCCCCAGGAAGAGCCCTTCCTGGGGATAGAGGCCGCCGGGCAACTGCAGGGCCAGCAGCACCTCGGCGGGCATGACGATGTTGAAGAAGAAGAGCAGGAGCAGGGCCCGCGGCACCGAGAAGAGCGCCAGGCCCAGGCCCAGGACCGCGGCGCTGAGCGCCCAGGCGTGTTCCCCCAGCCACAGTGCCGGCAGCGCCACCAGCCCCACCTGCGCCAGGCAGGCCAGGGCGATGAGCCGGCGGTTGTCCGGGCGCAGCCAGCCCCCGGCGGCGGCCAGGTCAGGCACCCGGGCGCTCTTGCTGGACAAGGGGGAAGGCGATATGTATTCTCATCTCGTATGCTTCGTGTGCTTTTATGCCTTCTCGCCTCGCTGCTGGCTGCCACGCTCGTGGGCGCGGCCCCCCTGCAGGTGCTCGCCGCCGGCGAGCAGGGCCTGCGTCTGCTGATCACCCTGCCCCCGCCCGGGGTGCAGGCGCTGGAGCTGGACGGAAAACCCCTCCAACAACTGGAACTGCCCCCCGGTTTTGCCCGCCTCGCCGAACCCGGACAACCCGCCCTGCCCTATGTTGCCGCGCCCATGGCGGTGCCGCCCGGCGCTCGGGTGCAGGTGGTGGTGGAGGAGGCGCACTGGGCGCGGCTCGAAGGTCTGGACCTGGCGCCGGCCCCGCGCTACGCCGAGGGAGAGGACGCGCCGCACTACGATTTTGATCCCCGCCCCTATCTGACCGACGCCCTGGCCCCGGCCCAGCTTTTTAGTCTCGCCGAAGGGGGGCGTCTGCGCGGGGTGCGCACCTGCATGTTGCAGCTCTACCCTTTCCGCTACAATCCGGTGCGCCGCCAGTTGGAATATTGCCGCCAGTTGCGGGTGCGGGTGGAATTTGTGGGTGGCCGCCGCGGCAAGGTGGGCGGCGATACCCCGGCCGCCGCGCCGCTTTACCGCGCCCTGCTCAACCCCGCACCGGCGCCGGGCTGGCGCGAGCAAAGCCCCGCGCCCAAACCCGCGCCCAATAGTGAATGGTACGACCCCTCCCGTCCCTGGGTCAAGGTGTACACCGATGAGGATGCCCTCTTCCGCATCACCCCGGCCTGGCTCGACTCGCTGGGGGTGGACGCGGAGTCCATCGACCCGCGCACCCTGCAGGTGTTCTACCTGGGCGAGGAGCAGGCGATTCGCGTGTATGGCGAGCAGGACGGCTCTTTCGATGCGCCGGATTACCTGCTCTTCTTCGGCCAGTACCGGCGCGACGGACACAAAGACTTCGAGAATGGCTACGGCCGGCGCAACACCTACTGGCTGACCTGGGGCGGGCCGCAGGGCAAACGCCTGCAGCCCCGCAGCGGTGCGCCCGTGCAGGGGTACCCGGTCTCGCCCTGGAAATGGGCCACCGCCCACTTTGAGCAGGACACCCGCTACAACCCGCTGCCCATCACCCCGCCGGAAAAAGAGGTGGACCACTGGTTCTGGGACGAGCCGGTGGCGGTGAAGGAGGGCGGGGCGCTGGGCTCGCGGATCTATGCCCAGACCCTGTTGCATCGCGCCGAGGACGAAACCTATTCCGCCCGCCTGCGGGTGGCGTTGCACGGGGTTTCGGACAACAACCACCATACCGTGCTGCGCTTCAACGGTCAGGTGGTCGACGATCATCTCTGGCGGGGACCGGTGGAAATGCAGCGGGAAATCGAACTGGACAGCTCGTTGCTGCAGGAGAAAAACCAGCTCACCGTCCAGATCTTCACCGACCAGGGCAACCCGGACCAGGTCTACCTCAACTGGTTCGAGATCGAGTACCGCCGCGCGTACCAGACCTGGATCGGGTATTTTGATTTTACCCAGCCGGCCGGGGGCCAAGCCTATGTACTGCAGGGTTTATACCCGGCCGGCGGCATTGAGGTATGGGACGTGGCCCACGGGTATTACTTCACCGATTTCAAGACCGACTCCACCGCGGCGCTGGGGGCTTTCGTCACCTTTGAGGACAACCCGGCGGACTCGGCCCGGTACGTGGCCGCCGACAGCGCGGCCGGCATCAAGCGGCCCAAGGGCAAAGTGGACCAGCCCTCCTCCTGGCGCACCGCTGCCCACCAGGCCGACTATCTGCTCATCACCCATGCCGATTTTCTCGAGGCGGCCCAGCGCCTGGCCGCCCACCGCCGCGAAGGCGGCCTGCAGGTCGAGGTAGTGGATGTCGAGGATCTGTACGACGAGTTCTCGTACGGGCAGATGACCTCGGAGGCGGTGCGCGAGTTTATCAACTATGCCTACCGCGAATGGGAACATCCCCCCGCCTATGTGCTGCTGGCCGGCAACACCCACTACGCGTACCGCTCGAGCCGGCCCAGCTTTGTGCCGACGCTCTATTATTTCTCGCGCCGTCGGGGAGAGGCGGGCACCGACTTCCTCTACAGCCTGGTGGATGGGGACGACAAGCTGCCAGACCTGGCGGTGGGCCGGCTCTCGTGGCTCAACGCGGACGAGGCCCTGGCCTCGGTGGACAAGATCATCCGCTACGACCAGGCCCCCGCGCCGGGCGACTGGCGCAGCCGGGCCCTCTATCTGGCCACCTTCCACGAGCGGGGCTTCTTTGTCCAGGCCAACCGGGAACTCGCCTCCCTCTACACCGAGCCCCTGGGTATCCGGACCGTCGAGGTCAACAACCCCGACGAACGGCCCATCCCCAACCTCAGCGGCAAGCAGTTCCTCGACGCGCTCAACCAGGGCGCCCTGCTGGTCAACTTCAGCGGCCACGGCAGCATCGGCACCATGCAGTTCTTCTTCTCCACCCAGTTCCCGGATTGGGACTATCTGAGCCAAGTGAAAAACGGCGACCGCCTGCCCCTGGTGGTGGCCCTCTCCTGCCTCAACGGCCAGTTCGCCGAACCCTTCAACTCCAGCCTGAGCGAGTCGCTGACCCTCAAAAAAGACGGCGGGGCCATCGCCTATGTTTCGGCCAGCGCCCAGAGCTTCGTGGCCCAGCACGAGCTGCTGGCCGACCGCCTCTTCAACCAGTTCTTCCGGCCGGGGGGCACCCTGGAGTTCGGGCCGGCTCTGAACATCGCCAAGGTCGAGATGCTGACGGCCCATCCCAGCTTCGAGGAGGCCCTTTACACCATGCAGTTGCAGGGGGACCCGGCCCAGCAACTGGCCCTGCCGGCGCAGCCTGATTACGAGGCGGTGGCCCTGCGCCTGGGCCAGGCCGAGGTGTTCAGCGGCGACACCCTGCGGGTGGAGGCGCAGTGGCGCAACAATACCCGCCTGGGCCAGGACAGCGTGCAGGTGGTGCTGCTGGCCCGACGCCCCGAGGCCGCCGCTCCCGAAACCCTGCTCTACCAGAAGGAGGCGCCTTTTGCCGGCACCCTCACCCTGGCGGCAGACTGGGTGGTGCCCGCCGGCTCGGGCCAGTACGAGCTGGAGTTGCAGGTCGATCCGGCCGGGCAGGTGGGCGAGACCGACGAGGGCAACAACCAGTTGCTGCACCAGGTGGAGGTGCACTCGCCGGTGATCCCCCGCCTGCTCTATCCTCTGCCGGGGGCCGTGCTGCCGGCCGAGGGCCTGACCTTGGAGGCGCTGCTGCCCCTCGACTCTAATCTGTTCAACTGCGAGTTTGCCCTGTCCACGGACCCGGCTTTCGCCGACACGGCGACCCAGATCTCGCGGGTGAGTGTGGCGCAGGGCAAGGCCGTGTTCTCGCCGCAGGGCCTGCGGGCCGGGCAGGCCTATTTCTGGCGGGTGCGGGTGCGGGCCGGCGCAGGCCTGGGGCCCTGGAGCGAGGGGTATTCCTTCTGGGTCGAGGCGGGGGAGGTGGCGGCGCAGTGGCGGCAGCGCGGGGCTCAGCTACTGTCTGGAGAGGAGTTGGATCTGGAAGCGGCAGGCGCGGGCATGGTGCTCTCGACGGCCACCCGCCCCCTGCACCCGGCGGCGGAGACCCGCGAGGCCGGAGTGGCGGTGCCGGGTATGGAGGGAGCGGGGGTGGTGTGCAGCGACGGGACTTACCTGTACGCCAAACGGTGGTTCAACAACAAGTCCACCATCTATCCAGGCAGCGATTTCTTCACCCGCATCGGCAGTGGTTATAAGGGTACGGTGCTGGGGCAGGTCTACGGCGTGTTGCCGGATTCGACCACCGGGGGTATCTCGGCCACCTGCCACGGCGACGGCTATATCTACAGCGAGATGGGCGACCCGTACGCGCTGGAACGGATTTCGACGGCCACGGGAAGGAAGGACACGGTCGAGGTGCCCGAGGGTTTGATCGAATGGAAGAGCGGCCAGATCATCAGCGACCATTTCCTGATCACCTCGGATGGGCAGTTCATCTATAACGTGTCGATGAGTTCCGAAGCCGGCACGCGCAACGAGTGGCGGGTGCGGGTCTTTGACCCGGCCCGGGCTTGGGCGCTCCAGCGCGACTTCACCTCGCCGCCCACCCAGACCGGTTTCACCTTCACCTGGACCGACGGGGTGCTGGCCGACGGGGAGCGACTCTACTTCATCGAGTACCGCGACGGCCGTCGCATCCGGATGGTGGCTGGGCAGGACGGCCGGCTGCTGGGTGAGTGGCAGAGCGACCAGGATTCGACCCGCATCATCTCGGGCCAGTACGACTGGGTCAACAACAAGGTCTGGCTGGGCGACCTGGAAGGGCCCCGGATTTTTCGCTACGAAGGGCTAGGCCGGGTCACCCGCGGCCAGTTGCTCTCGCCGGCCATCGGGCCGGCCGCAGACTGGCAGGGGCTCTCTTATGCGGGGCAGGGAGCGGAGGTGGAGGTGGAGGGCCGCCCGGCCGCCAGCGACACTTGGCAGGTGGTGCCCGGTTTGCCACCGGTGCCTGCCGGGCAGACCCTCGACCTGGGCGGGGTGTCGGCCGACAATTACCCCTACCTGCGCCTGCGGGCGCGCCTGCAGGGCCAGGAGGCCCGCCTGGACGAGTGGCGGGTGGACTTTGCGCCCCGGCCTTCGCTGGGGCTGGCCGCGGCGCGCCTGGATTCGGCGGGCCGGGTGATGGTGGTGGTGCGCAACCTGGGGGTGGTGGCGACCGGGGCGCGGCTGCGTCTGGAACAGGGGGAGCGCCATACCCGGCTGCGGGAGTTGAGCCTGGCGCCCCTGCAGCGGGGTGAGGCCCGCGCCGTGCAAGTGGACAGCCTGGCGGCCCCACCGCCGGGGAAACTCTACGCGCGCCTGTTGCTGGACCAGGCCGACGCCGAACCCGCAGACGATATGCTTGAGGTATCGCTGGAGGAAGGGGGACGGATCGGGCTGGGGTTCAGTACCTGGCCGGCGGGCCGTCCTTTGCTCGATGGCGACCCGCTGTCAACGGGCGGGGGGGTGCTGGTCCAGGCTGCCGGCGAGGGGCATCTGGCCCTGGCTGTGGACGGGGCGCCGGTGCAGCCCGATTCGGTCTGGGCCGAGGCCCTGACGCGGGTGCTGTACCTGCCGGCGCTGCCTGCCGGCGAACACCGGCTGCAGGCACGGCTGCTGCGGGATGGGCGCGAGGCAGGGTTTGCCGAGCTGCGCTTCCGCCTCAGCGAGGAGTTGCTGATCGCCAATGCCCTGCCCTATCCCCACCCGGTGCGGGAGGGGACCCGCTTTACCTACGTGCTCTCGCACGAGGCGCAGGTGGTTATCGAGATCTACGCCCTCAGCGGCCGGCGGGTGCTCCGGCTGGGGCCGCTGGCGCAGGAGGCGGGGTTCCAGCAGGTGGAGTGGGATGGCCGCGACCCGCAGGGCCGCCCGCTGGCCAATGGGGTCTACCTATACCGGATCAGCGCCGAGGGCCCGCAGGGCAAGGCGGAGTTCCGCGGCCCGCTGAGTGTGGTGCGCTGAGGCGCGCTACTTCTTCTTTCTGATCACCTCGATCTTCTGGTCGCGCTCGGCGAAGATCTGGTCGCGCACGCGTTTCATCTCCCCCTGAAACTGCTGCTGGTGTTCGGCGAAGGCCTGGGGTTCCATCTCCTTGGCCAGCTTCTGGATCTTGGCCTTGAGGGAGATCTCCTGCTCGGCCCACTTGGCCTCGTACTGCTTCTTGAGCTGGTCGATGGCCGCCACCTGCTCGGGGCTCAGTTTGGTGTACTCTTTGTCCTGGCCCAGTTCGGCGTCGGCTTTTTCCATGGCCAGTTCGAGGGCTGATTTCACGATGGTCCTCCTGGGGATATAAAAAAATCCCCGGCCGGTGAGGGCTGGGGATCGGGGTGGAGATGAGGTTGTTGGTTCAGCTTTTGGTGGCACCGCTGGTATAGGGGCACTTGGCGGCATCGCCGCTCTTGGGGCAGCTGGCAGCGCCGGTGCTGGTGCTGGTGGTAGTGGCCTCGCCCTTGGGGCAGCTGGCCCCGTTGGCCTTGTCGCACTTGGCGCCTTCGGTCTTGGGGCAGCTGGCCGAAGCGGCCTTATCACAACCCGCCGCGCCTTTGGGGCAGCTGGCAGCCTCGCCGGTGGGGCAGGTCGTACCATCGGCGCTCACGGTCTTGCCGGAGACGACCTGCTGGGTGGCGGCCGGCTGGGTATCGACGCTGGCCACCGCCCACTGCAGGGCAGCCACGGTGAGAATGGCGGCGAAGGCGAAACCGATCTTCTTCCTCATGAGTCATCTCCTTTTGCACAAAAGACGCCCTCGCGGGCGGGTGGGTTCCAAAGATTGCAGAATAATATACACGCGGGGGTCAGTCGCCGCCAGCACTCCGGCCAAAGGCGTCGACGAAGAGGAAGAAGTCGGCAAAATCGACGGCGCCGCTGCCGTCCAGGTCGAAACGGGGTTCTGCTTTGCCGAAGACATCGACAAAGAGGAAGAAGTCGGCAAAATCGACCGTGCCGCTGCCGTCGAAGTCGGCCGGCTCTTTGGGGGCGGTCCCGGTTCTGCGGGCGCTGAGGGCCCCGGCCCCGGCCAGTTCCAGGTGCAGGAACCCGTCGCGGAGCTCGGCCCGGCGCAGGGTGCCGCCAAAACGCACCGAATCGACCGCGCCGGCCCAGGCCAGGTCGAGGCCATAGCCGGTCTCCGGGCCGCGCACAAAACCGGCCATGTTCCTATCGCTGAAATCCAGGCTCAGATCCACGCTGTCGGTGGCGCTGAACACCAGCTTGCCATCTGCCCGCAGGTAGCGCGCCTGCCGCAGGGTATAGCCGCGCAGCTCGAGTTCGGCGTAGCGCGCACAGCCCAAACGGGTATCGCTGCGCAATTCGCCCTCGTACCCAGCCACCACCGCCGAATCCGCCCCTGCCTCGGCCAACCAGACCACATCGAGGGTCCCCTCGCCAAAAAGCTCCAGCGCCTGGGCGCCGGTGGCGGTTGCCGTGGCCATGGTGGGGGCGAATTCGTGCAGGTGGTGCGGGTGGAGCACCGCCAGGAACTCGGCCCGCTGGCCCTGCTGCTGCACCCGCAGGGCGGTGTGGGTCAACTCCTGCAGATAAGCGAAGGAATGCAGGGTGTCCACCTCGGAAAAGGTCTGGCCGGCGCGTTCGGGCAGATAGGCCAGCAACTCGGCCTTGGTGCGGGTCCAGCGGGCCAGGTTGCCGGTGCGCTCGTACGCGCCGCCGCTGGTGCCCCCGCCGTTGCCGTGCAGCCGCCACTCGTAGGTGTGGGCCTGGTCGTCCTGCAACTGGTCGGTGACGACGAAGTAGCGCTTGCCCACGAACATCACCCGCCGCCGGGTCTGCACCCCCTGGTACGCGGCGCGCACCTCGGCGTAGTCCACCGCCTCGCTGGTGAAGGTGTTTTCGATATAGGCATCCTCGCCGCCCTCCACCGGCTCGCCCAGCAGGGTCTTGAGCGGCGGGCCCTGCCCGTCCACCAGCACCGCGTTGTGGTTGCGGCCCTGGTTGACCTTGTCGTGGAATTCGAAGTCGATGTACCCCGCGTCCAAGGCCAACATCTCCCCGCCGGCGTAGAGCACAAAACTGGTTTCGTCCGGGTGCTCATGGGAGAGGCCGCGGTAGCGGGTGAGGCCGTGTTCGCCGCGCAGCAATAGATAGGTGGCGTCCTTCGACCAGTCGCTGCGGAAGACGGCGTCGCCGGCTTCGGGCATGAAGACGGTGGGAGTGTGCGCCGGCTCGGTGGCCGGGATGTGATCGTCGTACAGGGCGATGGCATCCAGTTCCGAGAATTCGCGCACGTACAGTCCGGCCTCGTTCTGTTCCCAGTCCCAGCGGTACTGCCCGCCATCCGCGTCGAGGCCGGCCAGGTAGTGGCCGTAGAAATCGTCGAGATGGCCGTCGTCGATATTGGGCCGGCGGCCGCTGGGCAGGCGCAGGTTGAAGGACCACTGGTGGACCAGCTTCACCTTGGGCAGGGCGAAGAGGTCGGTGCCGCTCAGGCGTTTGAGCGCCCACATATAGGGCAGATACACATCGGCGGCGTAGCGCAGGTAGAAGGGGCCCTCGGCGTAGCCCCCGTCGGTGCCCTCGATCTGGTAGTCGAGGGTGCGGGTGACCAGGTCGTGGGCGCGCTCGGCCCACTGCTGCGGGGTGCTGCCCGAGAGGCCGGGATGGTCGGCCAGGGCAAAGGCGGCCAGGCCCAGGCCCGAGTAGGCCCGCAGATGCCAGTTGTCCAGGTGGACCACCGAAAGGTTGCGTGGGTCGGGGGTCTGGTGCAGGCGAAAGGAGAGGAAGCCGAACTTGATGCGGATGCCGGCGTACAGGCGCTGGGCCTCCTCGGCCAGGAGGGTGCGGATCAGTTCCAGCGCGGTGGTATCACTTTGCAGGTAAGGGTGCAGCAGGTCGTACGCCTCGGCGTACTGGGCGGCGATCTCGCCTTCGAGGTGGGGCTGGCCCATATCCCCGCCGCGCGGGGGGAATTGGGTGGCGGCCAGCAACTCGACAGCCCGGCGGGCATAACTGGTGTCGCCGGTGATGGTGTAGACAAAGGCCAGGCTCTTGGCGGTGCGGACCTTGGCGCGTTCTTCGGTGTAGGTGGGGGCCGCGGCGTTGGCCCGCTGCAGGGTGGTGGCCCACCAGGTGGAATAAGGAGCCCGCTGGAGGCGCTCCCGGAGCAGGGGGATTTCGTCGGCGGTGAACAGGAGCGAGGGGTGCTGCTCGGCGGGCAACTCCAGGCCGTGGCTCAGGCCCGGCAGCGCGCAGAGCAACACCGCCAGCAGCTCACGAAGGCGCATAGGTATAGTACCCGTCGCCGGTGGGGCGGGCCTGCGAGGGCCACCACTGGCGCACGATCCAGGCCTCGGTCCGCGCCTCCACCCCGGGCGGCAGCCAGGCGTGCAGGGCCAGTTCGAGGTGCTGGCCCGACCATTCCGGGCTCAGACGGGTCTTGAAGACCACCCAGGAGCAGCCGGCCTTCTGGGTGTTGCCGTACTGGCGGCTGTCCGGGGTGGGGATGAAGATCAGACTCTGTTCGCCGATGCGGCCCACCAACTGGGTGATCTCCACCACCGCCGGGGAATAGCGCCACTCCTGCTCGCCCTGGCGCAGGCGCACCACCACCGCCAGCACCGGCTGCAGGCCTTCGAGGGCGGGCAGGGCGGCGGCAAAACCCCAGCGCCTCTTGCGGAGGCCGCGGGCGGCGAAGAGGGCCGAGTCGGCGAAACGCAGCTTGAGGCGCTCGGGCACGGGGGCGGGTTGCAGGTCGAGGGGGCGGCCCAGATCAGCGGCCTGGGATTCGCCGAGCATGCGCCGGGGCAGGACCGAGGGGCGTTTGGCCCAGGGCTTGAGCTCCAGCATCAGCACCTCGAAGGGCCGCAGCCACAGCTCCACCACCTCGCCGTACTTGTAGGGAAGATCCCCGTCGCGCAGCAGCTGGGCTTGTTCGGGGAAATGGCACAGGAACTGGAAGGGCGCGCCGGGATCGGCCTCCAGACCCAGGGCCGGTCCGAGGCGGAACTGGACCTGGCGGGCGGCAAAATGGGGGTTGTTGAGGAAGAGAAAACCGCGCCGGCCCTCGCAGTGGGCGTACCCGTAGACCTGGCTCTTCCAGGGGTCGCCCAGTAAGGTGCGCCGGTGCAGGAAGAGGGCCTCGTTTTTCCGGGCCAGGGTACCGATGCGGGCGAGGAAGGCCTGGTCCTCGTCGTTGAGGTGGAAGAGGTTGCCCCACAGGTTGGGGAAGAGCAGATTGCCCCGCCCCAGGTCCATGACCAGGGCCTCCTGCCAGCGTTCCCGGCCCATGAAGTTGCCCCAGCGGCTGTCGGAGAGCCACACCCCCAGGCTGTCCTTGACCAGGGGCGGGATGGTGCGGGCGTGCTGGGCGTTCTGGTCCTGGGCCAGGGTCACTGAATCGCGGTAGTAGAGGGCCGGGGTGGCGCTGGTGCCCGAGCCCTCCATGTGCAATCCAGATTCAAATATCGAATCCCCGTGCAGGGCCCAGAAGGGGGAGCGCAGGCCCCAGTACCACATCACGAAGAGGTCCGGGGCCAGGGCGCGGCCGCTCTCGGCGATCTCGATGAGCCGCTCGTACATCAATTCGGTGGCATAGGGTCCGGGCAGGTGGCCGTGCGCGGGATTGTCGCAGTGGTACATGCCCCCGTCGAGTTTGATGAAACGCACCTGGTTTTCGCGGATGTGGTGGAGGATGGCGTTCTTG
>JADZBP010000147.1 GCA_020852055.1 Candidatus Latescibacterota bacterium | reverse complement strand
GTCGGAGAAGGTGTCATTGCCCAGGTTGCGGTAGAGGTAGGCACGCGCCGGGTGGGCGGCACGGCCGGTGATCTGCGATTCGACGAAGTGCTCGTAGTACGACATGGCGGTGACAAAGAGGTCCAGATCCCCGTCGTCGTCGGCGTCGAGGAAGAAGGTGACATAGCCGCCCTGCACCGGCTTGCCCACCCCGGCTTTCTGGGTGATATCGGCAAAGCGGCCATTGCCCTCGTTGCGGAAGAGGGTGTTGGGGTTGGCTACGTCGGCCACGTACAGGTCCTGGTCGCCGTCCCGGTCGTAGTCGCCAAAGGCCACGCCCAGCGATTTGCCGCGCAGATCCACCCCGGCTTCGGCGGCCCGGTCGACAAAGCGGCCCTTGCCCTCGTTGTGGTAGAGTTTGTTGGCTGCCTTGGTGCCGGTCATGCCGTCGCAGGTGTAGAGATCCAGCCAGCCGTCGTTGTCGTAGTCGGCCCAGGCGGCCATGAAGGTATCGTCCGGATCATCCACTCCGGCCTCCTTGCTCACCTCCCTGAAGGTGCCATCCCCCTGGTTTTGGTACAGCGAGTTGGGGGCCGAACCTTCCCAGCCGTCGCGGGTGGCGTAGAGGTCCAGGTCGCCGTCGTTGTCGTAGTCGGCCGTCGATGCGCTCCAGCCGCCGCGCGGGTCGTCTAGCCCTGCCTGTCTGGCGACGTCGGTGAAACGGCCGCCATCGTTGCGGTACAGGGAGTGGGGGATCTGGATACCCGCCGAAAAAAGGTCCAGGTCGCCGTCGCCGTCGAAATCCCCCCAGGCGCCGCCGCGGTTGCGGGCCTGCCTGTTCACCTCGACTTGGGCGGCCACATCGGTGAAATGCACCGGTGACACCTCGTCGATGGGGTAGAGATCCATCCGGTATTTGACTGGCAGGTCTCCGGGATAGGTGTGGTGGGCGGCCAGATAGGCCAGGCGCAGGTTCCACTGGCGGACGGCCAGCATCGGCGAGTTGGGCGGCAAGGCGTCGATGGATTGGGCGTAGGCGGCCACTGCCTTGCGGTACTCCTTGAGCCAAAAAAAGACGGTGCCGGCCAGGTAGGTGACGTACTGATCGTTGGGTTGCTGGCGGAGCAGGTCGTCCAACTCGGTGGCGGCTTTGGCGAACTCGCCCAGGTGGAGATGGGCGGCGGCCCGGCCGGCCCGGGCTTTGGGGTGGCCCGGTTTCGCTTGCAGGATGGCTTCGTACTGGGCCAGGGCGCCGCGGGGGTCTGGAGGAGACTCGGTCATATAGAGATTGGCCAGTTCCATCCTGGGCACCACCTGGTCGGGAAAATCGGCGACAATATCCTTGACCATCTTGCGGGCTTCGAGCTGGCGGTCGAGGCCCAGGTAGGCGCGGGCCAGTTGCATGCGGGCTTCGTGGCGGCCGGGCTGCTGCTGGACGGCGATTTCCAGGGCCTGACGGGCCAGGTCGTACTGCTGCTGGCGATAGTAGATCTCGCCCAGGCCGAGGCGCGCCTCGTAGTGGGTAGGGTCCAGGCGCAACACCTCCTCAAAGGTGGTGCCGGCTCCCTTGAAGTCGTAGTTTTTGAGCTGTTCGATTGCTGCCTGGTATCGCTCGGCGGCGCGTTGACGGTCGGCGGCACTGGGTGTATGTTTGCCCTCGTTGCCGCAGCCAGGCCAGGCCAGCAGGCAGGCAATGAGCAGTATCGCGAAGTGAAGGCGCATCTGTGTCCCGGGTGATGGGTGGTCATCCGAAGGGCCAATATTCAGACAATGGTAATTATTACGACCTGCAGGGGCAAATAGCCCGAGGGTGATGCGGAATGGGCAAGGAAACCAAGGAAACCAAGGAAACGGGTCGGCGCAGCTGGGGGTGGATGGCCCTGGTGGTGTTGGCGCTGGGCATTGGCGGCTGGTATGGGTACACCCGCTGGCAGGCGGCGCAACTCGAGCGACAGGCGCTGGCCGCCTTCCGGCAGGGCGAACTACTCCGCGGCCAGAACAGGTTGGAGGAAGCGGCGGCCTCCTACCAGCAGGCGGTGGATCTCAAGCCCGGATACTCCCAGGCCTGGAGCAATCTGGGGGTGGTGAGTGCGGCCCGAGAGCAGTACCGCGAGGCGGCCACCTACTTCGAACAGGCCCTGGTGCTGGACCCGGGGCTCTTCGACGCGCGTATCGGTCTGGCCATCAGCAAGGGGAGCCTGGGCGAGTTCCCCGAGGCCGAAGCCAACTACCAGAAAGCCATCGCGCTGCGCCCCGACTTCGCCGAGATCTACTACAACCTCGGCTTCCTCTACCAGCAGCAGGGCCTTTACGAGGCGGCGCTGGCCCAGTACGAAAAGGCGGTACAGCTGAAACCCGATTTTGTCCCCGCGCTGGCCAATCTGGGGCAGGTGCACGATCTGCGGCACAACCCGGGTGAGGCGGTGGCAGTGTACCAGCGGGTCCTGGCCATCTCGCCCCGCGAGGGGCCGGTGTACCTGCGCCTGGGCAATAGCTATATGGATATGGCGGATTACGGCGCGGCCAAGACGGCGTATCAGCAGGCCGTGGAGCTGGGGGTGCAGAGCGGCCGCCTTTTCCACGACCTGGGGGTGATCAGCCAGCAGGAGGGCAACCTCGAGGTCGCCAAGAACTACTATCGCCGGGCCATCCAGCTCGACACTACCTACGCCGAGACCTTCTACCGCCTTGGATCGGTGATGGACAAATTGGGCGAGGGCATGCAGGCGGCGGCGCTCTATTTCCACACCCTGCGCCTCGATCCCGACCACGCCTCGGCCTATTACAACCTGGCCCAGCTCTACCTCAAGCAGGGAAGGCAGGAGGAAGGCCGGCAGATTATGTCGATCTTCCAGCAGCTCAAAGAATACGAGCGGGAGCGCAAGGACAAGGCCGCCACCATGGCCAGCAACCCGCGCGACCCTCAGGCCGCCTATGCCCTGGGCATGGTCCACTTAAAGTACAAGCGTTACCAGAAAGCCAGGGATCTCTTTGAGCAGGCACTCAAACTCAGTCCCGACTTCGCGCCCGCCCGGGACAGATTGGCCGAGCTCGAAGGGCTCAAACCTGCCTCTGCGGCGCCGGCTGCTCCCAACTGATTCGGCGTCTATCGGCCTGCGGCGGGTACCTGGTGCCGGCTGAAGGTGCCTTGCCTGTTGGCCTGGCGTCCCAAGGGCACTGCGGTATCATCCGTGCAGGATGGGGTGCCCCTTGCCAAAGAACCAGATCAGATCCACCCCGTACGAAATGCCCACCCCGGCGAAGAAACCGACGATCAACCCTACGAAAAAAGGCCGGCAGGCCCGGTAGGCCGGCAACCCCCCCAGGCGCAGGATCAGGGTCTTGAGGGCCCAGGCCAGGAATACCGACAGAGCGATGCGCCGGACCATCCAGGTAGTGGCCACGGTAAGCCCCACGGGGCTAAGGGGCCACCAGTAGCAGTGGTACTGGCCCAGCGCCAGCAGCGAGTAGACCAGGGCGCCCAGCGCCAGGTAGGCCAGCTTGCCCCAGTCCGCGGGTTGGGGATCGCGCAGCTGGTATACCGCCCAGTCGAAGGCGATGCCGCCAGCCCCCGCGCCAGGTTGGAAGAACCAGGAGCGGAAGTTGCCGGCCCCGTACTGGTAACACATGGAGAGCATAAAATAGAGGGTGGCCACCAGGCTGGTCACCACCGCCAGGGCGATGGCCAGGGCCAGGCTGCGTCTGCGGGGACACAGCTCGTTGAGTTTGGCGGCATGGGCCGCCGAGGGCATGAAGATGGACTCGATATCCCCGCACCAGGAGTAGGCCAGGGCCAGGGCCACCAGATTCGGCGGGGCAATGGTCGTGCCGCACAACGCCAGGACCAGGCCCTGGCTGGCCATGGGCGGGGTGAGGTAATGCATGCCCGACTGCACCACCAGCCTCGTGATGCCCACCACCATGAAGAGCACCCCGGCCAGGTACAGCAGGGCCACGTGTAGATCCATGCCGGCCCACCATAGCCAGGCCGCAATATAGACCAGCCCCCCAAGGAGCCCGAATACCGCCGGTCGGTAGGGAAGCAGCTCGTCGTCGTCCGCCGCCGCTGGGCTGCGCCGGACCAAGGCGCTGCGGAACACGGCCGCCAACTGGTGCCGGCCCATCCAGAGACTCCACGCCACCATGGCGATAAAGGCGCCGTAGGCCTGCCAGGAAAGGGGTTGCCAGTCCCACACAAAGGCGTCGGGGCGGGCCAAACCAAAACCGGCCCAGTTGAGCGCGCTGCTTTCGGCGAGGGTGAGCAGGTAACAGAACCAGACGCTGAAAGAGATCGAGGTGCCCACCAGGTACATAAAACCCACCACCGGGAAATAGAGCACCAGCAGCACGGGGGGGGCGCCGGGAAGCAGGTCCAGGGTGGTGTCCTGGTGCACGGGAAGCTGCGGGAAGCCAGGCTGAAAATAGGCGATGGTGTTAAAGAGGATGACGGCCAGTGGCAGGCCGCAGCCCAGCCAGAAGGAGCGGGTGCGCAGGATGGGGGGCAGGGCGCTGCCGGGCTGCACTTCGAGCAGCAGGCGTGGCACCTCGGTGAGGGGAAAGGCGAGGCGTTCGTGCTCGACCCACTGTCGTCTCAGGATCACCACCAGACACAGGCAGACCAGGTAGAGCGCCAGGATCAGGCTCAGCCACCACCCCAGGGGGCCGAGCCAGGCGCCGAGGGGCAGGGGCTGATCGGCGGGAAGGCCTTCGTAGAAGTAGCGCATGGCTTGGTGGTCGGGGGCAGGGATGGCCCAGTGGGGAAGGTAGGGGTGCAGGTACGTCGTCCATTCGTTCTCCGGGGTGGCTCCATAATAGGGTTTGGAGATTACCGCCAGCAGGTAGCCGGCGACGAAGATGGGGATGCCGCTGGCCACCAGGCCCATCACGAGGATGGTCACCAATTCAGCCGGGGCCAGGCCCCAGGCGGGCCGCAGGTATCGGAGCAGGGCGCTGATGAAGACGAGAAACACAAAGGGAACGCCCACCCCGATGGGGAAGAAAGACCAGGTGATCTCCGAGGAACCGACGATCCAGATCGAGTAGGGGGCCCCCAGGCTGATCAGCAGAACCAGTCCCAGGCCCAGGACGAGGGAGGGGAGGGTGAGGCCTGGGCGAGGAGGTTCAGGGCCCCGAGGCGGAGACATGGGGATTTGCCCCCATTTCCAGCACCCTCGGCGGGTCCCCCTGGCGGACCACCACCAGCTTGTCGGCGGGTAGGTCGCGCAGGGTCTGGGTGGAGCCGTCGGGCCAGGTGAGTTCGAGTCGGTCCACCCGGGTCTGGTTGCCCAGCCCGAAATGGGCGCGCAGGTCGTTGATCGCCAGATAACTTCCGGAACTATTGATGGTGCGCCATTGGGACTTGCCACCGGCTACCAGTTGGAGCCGGGTGCCCACGCCGTCGCGGTTGACCTTGGCGCCAATAACCTGGACCGTCAAGCGGTGGTTCGCACCGGGGGTGTCGTTGCGCAGCAGGGTCGGGGTATCATTCATGTTGTTGACAAAGACATCGGTGTCGCCATCGTTGTCGTAATCGCCAAAACATGCCCCCCTGCTGACCTTCTCGATCTTCATGCCCGGCCCGGCCTGCAGCAACTCGGCGAAACGACTGTTCCCCTGGTTGAGGAAGAACTGGTTGCGCTGCCGGTAGGGGCTTCCTGTAAGCACTTGATCCACCTGGGGATAGACGTGTCCATTGGCGACAAAGATGTCTAGGTCCCCGTCGTTGTCGAAATCGGCGAATTTGGTGCCCCAGCCCAGGAAGTTGAGGGTGGGGGCAGACAGGCCGGCCTGAACCGTGATGTCGGAGAAGCTATTGTTCCCGTCGTTGCGGTAGAGGGTGTCACCCTCCCGGAAAAAGTTGGTTTTCTGGATGTCCATGTCGCCGTCGTTGTCGAAGTCTCCCGCGTCGATTCCCATACCCGCCTGTTCGTCGCCCTCCCCGTTGTAGGCCACCCCGGCCAGTATGGCGATATCGGTGAAGGTGCCGTCGCCGTTGTTGTGGAAGAGCAGGCTGGGGGTCTCATCATCGGCGACATAGACGTCCATATGGCCGTCCTGATCAAAATCCTCGGTCACTACTCCCAGGCCGTAGTACTCGCTGGCTCCGGCTATCCCGGATGGTTTGCTCACGTCGGCGAAATACCCCTCACCCTCGTTGCGGTAGAGCATATCAGCGGCTCCGGGCATACCCTTGGGGCCGCAGTACACCTGGACGCCACCCATATAGACACAGTCCCTCCGGCTGGCAGCATCCACCTTGGCGCGGTCGAAGGTCACGTAGTTGGCCACGTAGAGGTCCAGATCGCCGTCGTTGTCGTAGTCGAAGAAGGCGGCACTGGTGCTGAAGTGGTCACTGGCCAACCCGGCCTCGGCGGTGATCTCCCCGAATTTCCCCTCGCCCCCGTTGCGGTAGAGGGTGTTGGAGCCGTAGTTGGTTACCAGGAGGTCCGCATCGCCGTCGTTGTCGATATCCCCGGCGGCGCAGCCCGTACCCCATCCGGGATCACCCACTCCCGCCGCCGTGGTGACGTCGGCGAATTTCCCCTCGCCCTCGTTGCGGTAGAGTGCGTCACCCGGGCCGGACTTCTGCCTGTAGGTCTCGAAGGTGGCGCCGTTCACCACGTAGAGGTCGAGATCCCCGTCGTTGTCGTAATCGAAGAAACCGGCGCCACTGCCGTGGGCCTCGACGATGTAATTCTTCTCGAGGCCGCCAAAGGTGTTCTTCAGGGTGATGCCGGCGGCAGCGGTCTGATCGGTGAATTGGACCTGAGCCAGGGCCGGGAAGGCGAACAGGAGCAGGAGGAAGATCATGGAGTCCGCCAGAGTAAGAAAAAGGGGGTGGAATAGGCCAACCTATTCCACCCCCGAGTGTTTGTTGCGAGGAGCAGCTAGTTGACCATCTGCATGAGGCGCTGGGTCATCGAGCCTTCCTGGGTGAGGGCATAAACGATGACGTTCACCGCCATCTGGAGCTGTCGCGTAGTGTCACCGCCGTAGGTCTGGTTTCCCCAGCCCCAACCACCCATGCCCGGCTCGACTCCGGCCAGGCGGCCTTTGACGAAATAGCCCATCATGTAGTTCCACGAGTTCACCCCGAACTTGCCCTGACCCATCGAGGGGGGATAACCCGAGGTCATGCCGCCCTTGATGTCGAAGAAGGCGGCACTGGTGCTGAAGTGGTCACTGGCCAACCCGGCCTCGGCGGTGATCTCCCCG
>JADZBP010000146.1 GCA_020852055.1 Candidatus Latescibacterota bacterium | reverse complement strand
TTTGAAGGCAAAGGTCGCCAGGCAGAGGTCTTCGCGCTCGCTGACCAGGCGGCGGCCGTCCTTGAGCAGGGTGACCTCCGGGGCAAAGGCGCGGTGCTGGGCGTACACCGTCTCCACCGGCCCGAAGTACACCATCAGCGAATCCATCAGGTGCACCCCCCCGTCGTAGGTCCAGCCCCCGCCGGCCTGCAGCTTGTCCATACGCCAGTTCACCTGGTCCACCGCCTCGGGTTCCACGGTTGCTTCCAGGGGCAGCTTGGGGCCCACCACGTACTCGATAGAAAAGGAACGCGGCGCGCCGAGTTGCTGCTGCTGGTTGAAGAGCCAGGTCATGGCCCGCTGCCCCAGCCCGCGGCGCGAGTTCTCGGCCACCGAGAGCAACACCCCGGTGCGGCGGGCTGTCTCCAGCATGTTGCGGGCCGCCCGCACCGTCAAGCCCATGGGTTTCTCCACCATCACCGGAATGCCGGCCTCGAGGAAACGAATCGCGGTGGGGTGATGGTCGGCGTGTAAGGTGCACACATCCACCCCGTCCACCACCTTGGCGGCGATCAGTTCCTCGACACTGCTGAAACAGCGCGGGGTGCTGTCCTGAAACGCGGCGACCTTGGCGGCGAACTCGGCGGTGCGCGCTGGCACCACATCGCAGAGGGCGGCGATCTCGAAATGGGCGCAGCCCTCGGCCACCAGCATCTGGTAGCCTTCGAGGTGGGCGTTGGCAATGCCGCCGCAGCCCACCATGCCGATCCTGACCTTTTTGCTCATCGTGCGCTCCTCAGATTTGTAGTTGGTTTCTCAGGTATTCGCGGGACATCCGGGCGCTCTCGAAGCGGGTGCGGTAACATACGTCCAGCTCCACCGCCAGCCAGCCCTCGTACCCGGCCCCCTGCAGGGCGGCCAGGGCGCCGGGCAGGTCCACGAAGCCCTGGCCCAGCTCGGCGAACTGGTATTCGGTGATGTCGCAGCAGCGCACCCCGCGGATCAGGCCGCGGTGCCCGGCAAAGAGGTCGTGGCCCAGCTTGCCACCCCCTAGCACCACCCGCCGGCCGGCCACGTCCTCGATGGCCAGCCAGGTGTAGATGTCCGAGGCCTGCGCCAGGGCCAGGATCTCGTCGAAGCTCAGCACCCGCTCGCTCTCCCCGGCCGGCTTACTCACCTGGTACAGGTCCTTGAGATGCCCGTACACAAAGCGGCCGGCGTAGCGGCGGGCCACGTCTGCCACCTCGGCGCCAGCCAAGGCCAGGTGGCCGGTGTCGAACCCCGCCCCCACCAGCTCCGGGTCGAGGTGCTGGTAGAGCAGGTCGATCTCGCGGCCGGTCTCGATGAAGAGGATGCAGTGGTTGTGCAACCCCACCCGCACCCCGTGGCGGCGGCAGCGCCGGCCCACCTCGTTGAGTGCCTCGGCGTAATGGCGCAACTGCTCCTCGCTGGGGCCACCCACCGGGCGCAGGCCGCAGTGCAGTTCCAAGGTATACACCCCGAAACCGGCGAGCCGCCGGGCGATCTGCTCCACCCCGGCGATCTCGCTCTCGCGGGTGGCCGGATCGAGGAAGCCCCCGCCCGCCGAACCGGCCGCCGCCGCCAGGCCGTGGCGGTCGAGCAGGTCGCGCAATTCCCCCTCGCGGCCGGCGTACCCGTCGATATTGATCTCGATGCCCGCGTACCCGGCGCGCGCCGCCTCGGCACAACAACTCTCGAAGGAATCCCCCCACGCACAGGTGGCGATGCGAATGCCCATATGCTCTCCTCAGGGTTTGCCCAGCGCCTCGATGGCGCGGGCCAGTTGGTCGCGGTGCGCCTCGATGGGCGCCGGGTCCCTGGTGAAGCGGGTCAGGTCCGCGCTCACCGTAACAGGCACCTGCAGCAGGGCCTCATAACGGCGCCGCTCCTCCGCCCCCAGCGCGGCCCCCTGTTCGTCCAGCCGCCGCTTGAGGAGGGCAAAGTACTCGTAATCCTCGATCCCGTCGCGCAGCAACTCCCAGCGGATGCTGTCCACCGGCCCGGCCAGGACCGGCTCGTGCGGCCGGCCGCTGGCCGCCGCTTCGGGCGGATACAGGAAGCGGCCGTCCCCGTTGCCCCAGGGCAATTTGTTGCCCTTCTCGGTGCTGTACCCGCTCACCCAGCTCATGGGATCTTCGTAGGGGTTCTGGGGGTGCTCCGGGTACGCCGCGTCGCTGGTCCAGTAATTGGTCTGCCACACCAGCACCCCCGCCAGCCGGCGCTGCCAGGTCTGCCAGAGCCAGACCCGCATCTCGGTGGCCGGGTGATCGATGAAGAGCCCGGCATAGGGGGCTTTGGGTGAAGTGCACACGTACCACCAGAAGGTATCGCCGGCCTGCTGCCGTTGGCTGACACTCGTGGAATCGAACTCCGGGGTGACCGGGCACCAGGTATCGGGGCCGCCGATCAGTTCGGGCTCCACCTGTTCGGTGAGCATGCGGCGGATGCGGGGGGCGTACTGCTTGAGTTTGCCGAAACCCTTCATCACAAAGGCGTAGTCCTTGGGTTCGGGTTCGTCGAACCAGTACACGAAGGCCTCGTCCAGCCAGCCCTTTTCCCCCAGGTGCTGTTCCAGCGCGCCCAGATACGCCCGCATGCCTTCGCGGTACTGCGGGGTGTTTTCCCCAAAGCCCTGCAGGGCCGGTTCGATGCGATCCTGGTAGGTGCCGCTGCCCAGGCCCTGCACCGAGAGGCGGAAGGAATTGAAGCCGAGGGTGTCGATGGCCCGGCTCATGGCCCGGTCCCAGGCCTGCCAGGAGAAGCTGGGTTTCAGGTCGCGGGACCACTTCACCTCCAGGCGATCCAGGGGCGCCGGATCGTAGGGCGAAACATGGTGGGCGCTGAAGTTTTTCAGGTAGAGGTCCAGCACCGCGCGCTTGTCCTTCAGG
Organism: Candidatus Latescibacterota bacterium; assembly: GCA_020852055.1. GTDB lineage: Bacteria > Latescibacterota > UBA2968 > UBA8231 > UBA8231 > SICG01. Next base: position 5,811 of record JADZBP010000146.1, on the reverse strand, counting down.
TCGGTGAGGCCCTGGTAGCGGAAGACCTCGTCGGGCGAGAAGCCAAAAGCCGTGGTGCAGCTCAGGCGCCGGGGCAGCTCGAAGCCGTAGACCTGCACCTGCAGCGGCACCTGGGCGCTGAACCCCTCGGCCTCGAGGGTGATGGCCCCGGCGTACAGACCTGCCGGCGTGCCGGGCGGCACATGCACCCGCACCCACAGGGGCTGGTTGGTGTGGGCCGGCACGTCGACGGGCCGGTCCAGGAGCGGCAGGGGATCGGGCCAGTTGCCCGCCGCGCCGCTGTAATCGGTGGGCTGGGCCACCGCCACGTACCCCACGCGCAGGATCTCGATCTGCCCGGCGGCGATACGCGCTCCCCCCGGTCCGACCAAATCCCGGAGTTTGGCCCACAACCGGCGCAGCCGCTGGGTGGGCCGGATCACCAGCTGCGCCGCCTCGCGCTCGTCACCGGCCGCGCGGATCACCAGGGCCTCACCTCTGGCCTGGGGCAGGGGCCGCGCCCGGCTCACCTTCCACCCCGAGGAGGCCCACCACAGCCCGACCTGGTCGTTGCCTCCGGGCAACTGCTCTCCGTACCCGGTGGCGTACAGGGCCGCCAAGTACACCCCGGCCCCGGCGCGGAACCCGCCCAGGCCGTACTCCACCCAGAAACTGCCCTCGCCGGGCAACTCGTAACGCGGATGCAGCACCGCCAAACCCGGCGGGAGCTGCACCTCCGCGGTCGCAAGGAACACCGCCGTGCGCCCGTCCCGCGCCACCCGCATCACCTGCGGCAGGGTGAGGGTATCCCCCGTGGTGTTCTCGACCTGCACGCTGAAACGGTCGTCCCCCCCGGGCACCTGATCCCCCAAACCCGCAACCTGCACCCGCAGCCGGGGATCGGTGCCCAGGATCGCCGCAAACTGGGTGTGGCCCTCCAGGCGCAGCGGGGTGCCCTCCAGCACCGACCGGTAGGTATAGCTGTGGACCTGGAACGAACCGGGGTCCGAGTCGGCCCCCACCGCCTGTTTGGCCCGGGCGCGCAGGCGGATCCAGACCGCCGGCGCCGGCTGCAGCTCGCCGGGCAGGGGCAAGGTGCGACTGCCCGCCTCGGCCAGGGTGCCCAGTTCCCGCCACGCGGCCCCGTCGGCACTGGCCTCCACCACCAGTTCGCCCGCCTGGTAATAACCGACGGTCACCGCCACCTCGGCGTTGCGCTGCAGGCGGCCGGCCAGTTCGTGGCGGTAGATCACGTAGCTGCCGGCGCCGAATACCCAGCGGTTGGTGTTGAAGTCGCAGCGGTGGGCGAAGAGGGGCCGGCTGTGGTTGCGCGAGTCGCTGTGGAAAGGGGCGTCGAAGCTATAACGCAGGCCGTCGATTTGCTCCCCCTCCCCCAGTTCCACCCCGGCCTGGCGCACATAGATGGGCTGGGCCTCGGCCAGCGACACCGCGTCGAAGGCCGCCCGGCCCTTGAGGTGCCATTGCCCGAAGCGCAGCCACGACCGACCGGCGTCCAGCGAATCGGGCGCCTGGAACACCGAGGTCTGCTCGGACCACTCGCGGCCCAGGTCGCCCAGGTCCCGGTTGCAGAACACCGGCCCGGTGGTGGGGGTGCCCCCCCCGCCCTCCAGGCTGCGGGCCTGGAAACGCAGCAGGTACAGCCCGCCCGGCCTGAGGGCCAGCGGCTCCGAGCGCCAGAAACTGGTGCTCTCGCCCTTGCCGCTGATGACCAGCGCCCGGGCGCCCAGGGTCCCGCCCCGCCCCCACTCGCCGCTTCCTTCCAGGGTCCATCCCGCCGGTAGTCCCGGCCCCTGCTCCTGCTCGAAGGAGGCATTGGGCACCGCCACCGGCTGGGCCCCGGCGCCCACGACCACGCCCAACCAGAACAACAGGACCAGCAGCCCCATCGACCTGCAAGAACCCATCGTCGTCCTCCTGGTCACCGTCCGCACCGCGCGTTGTATTCGTCCACGATTTTCCCCACGACCCGCACCCGCTCGATATCCCCGGTGGAAGATATCTCATCCGAGATGCCCAGCACCAGCTTGGGGGCGAAAAGCTCGATGAGCTGCCGGGTGCAGGCCTCCAGGGTGGACACCGGAAAGGTATTGTCGAAGTACACCGCCGGAATGCCGTCGAGCAGGAACATCTCATCCCCCAGCCCCGCCTTGATCTCCTCGATGCTCACATCCCCCTGCGGCCAGGGGGTGATGGCCTCGATGCCGTCCAGCCCCGTCTCGCGAGCATAGGGCAGCAGCGGCTTGCAGTCCCCGTCCCAATGCGAGTACACGAACTTGCCGGCTGCATGCAGGCGTTCACAGCGGCGCTGGCAGGCCGGCAAGTGGTATTTGAGGAAGAGCGGCAGCGAGAGGGTGCCCGAATGTACGTTCTCGCCGAAGTTGACGATCTGCACCGGCGAGTGGTTGATCACCTCGATGAGCCGGTCATGGCAGGCCTCCAGCGCGGCGAAGAAGGCCTCGGTGGTGTCGGGCCAGTCGTGCAGGGCAAAGACCCCGCCCTCCACCCCCATCTTCTCGATGTAGAGGCTCTGCACGTTCATGCGCGGCATGAACATCGCCGGCGCCCCCAGGTCCCCCACCTCGCGCTGGGCCCGGTCAAAGGCCTGCTGGTCCCACTCCCAGGTGGCGTGTTCCTCGCGCCAGGTGGCCACCTTCAGCTCCGCCTCGCTCTCCACCTCGCGCTTGAGGGTGAGGTGGTGCCAGCTGTTGGGGGTGCGGCGGTGCACCGCCACCTGGTCTCCCGCCGGGGTGTGGATGGTGATCCTGGTGTCGGTCTCGTTGAGCGCTTCCTGCGCCACCTGCACGCGGGGGTCCTCGCGGCGGCGGAAACAGGGGTTGTACCAGTTATAGAGCCGGTCCGAGCAGCCCAGCAACCGGTAGATGGCCGGCATATCCAGGCCGGTGTACGGGGCCGGCAGGGCCTCGCCCTCGAACTGCTTGTCGGTGTACCAGCACAGGATGCGCGGCTGCCAGATAATCCGGCCCCCGCTCCGGCCGAAGACCACGTCTTCGTGTAGCGCTGCCCACTCTTTCATCGCTGCCTCTGCTGGTTTGGCGTCCTGTACATCAGGGCCGCCGGGGTCGGGCCGGTCAGGCGGCTGGCCCCGGACCCGCCACGGGTGATGCCGGCAACACGATCGAGAAGGTCACCCCCTCTCCGAGCCGGTTGTCCACTTCGAGCCGGCCCTGGTGCTGTTCGATGATCCCCCGCACGATGGCCAATCCCAGGCCAGTGCCCTTGCCCACCTCCTTGGTGGTGAAGAAGGGCTCGAAGATGCGCGGCAACACCTCTTCGGGCATACCGCCGCCGTTATCCGACACCGAGAGGCGGACCCATCGCCCCTCCGACTCCACCCTTCCCTGCAGGCCCAGCCAGGGCCACCACTCGGGCTCCACCTGGTCCCGGTGGGCCTGCCGGCTTTCCAGGGCGTCGCGGGCGTTGTTGATCAGGTTGAGCAGGACCTGCTCCAACTGATAGGGCCGGCCCACACACAAGGGCAACTCCTCGGAGCACGACACCTCCACCTGGATCCCGTGAACCCGCAACTGCGCGCCGACCAGCTTCATGGTCCCGCGGATCACCTCTGCCGGCTGGAACTGCACCTGCTTTTCACTGGAACTCTCGCGCGAGAAGGCCCGCATGTGATTGATGATCTCGTCCATCCGCTCCACCTGGGCGTTGATCTCGTCCAGTGTCGTCTGCAGCTTCTCCTGCGAGGGCGGCCGCTTCATCTCCAGATTGAGCAACAGGCCTTCGGCAAAGAGGCGGATGGAGGCCAGCGGCTGATTCAGCTCGTGGGCGATCCCGGTGGCCATTTCACCCAGGGACTGCAGGCGGTCGGCCTGCAGCGTCCGCAGCTTCTGCTGCTCCAGCTCCGCCTCCATTACCTTGCGCGCCGTGATGTCGCGAACAATGCCCCTGGCGCCCACGAACTGCTTATGATCGTCAAAAACCGCGACCGCATTCACGGCACAGGCGATCTTCCGCCCGTCCTTGGTAACCCAGTTGTCCTCGATGCTCAGCCTGCCAGTAGCGAGGAACTCTTCCGTTCTTTTGGCGAATCCCTGGTCGAGTTCCTCCTCGGTCAGGACGAGGCGGTGGGGCATCCCGATCATTTCCTCTTTGCTATACCCCAGGGTCCGGGCCATGGTGTCGTTCACATAGACAAAATTGCCCTCCCGGTCATGGATGAACATCAGATCGCTGGCGGTCTCCATGAAGGTCCTGAACTTCTCTTCGCTCTGCTGCAACTGTTCGTTCAGTTGCGCCAGCTCACGGGTGCGCTCCTGGACGCGCATCTCCAACTGGTCCCGGTGCTGGCGCAGCGACACGTTCAGGGCGTTGAAGGCCGCGGTCATCTCCGCCAGCTCCTTGCCCCTGGGAATGGGGATCTCGCCGCCCAGGTGCTCTTCCGCCGCCGAGATCAGAAGCGCCTTCTCGCGTATCCGGTCCAGAGGGGCGAGCACCAGCCATCGCACCAGCCCGAGTTGCGCGGTGAACAGGCTGGCCAGCAACACCAGGAAGGCCCCGGAGAGCTGCCAGGTGGTGCGCGCAATATGGGCATAGGCGGCCTGGAGGGGAATACGGATCGAGATCACGTCCGCCAGGTCGCCGGGGTGGCGATTGAAGCTCCGCTCCGCCCCGTACCGCTCCACCATGCGGCGCGGCGCAACCTCGGCGCTGCTGTGACAGCGCAGACAGCCCGCTTCCATGGTCTCGCCGCGGCGCAGGTACACCAGATAGGGCTGCCCCTGCACGCTGCGGACCTCGGCCCGCTTCTCCAACTGTGGATTGGTTTTCAGCTCTTCCAGAAAGGCCCGCTCGTATTCGTTGGCTTCGTTCTCGGGACTGCGCGCGTTGATCGCGCACTCTTTGTAGTAATACCCCTTCTGGGCCAGCGACTCGAACAACTGATCGATGTGCCTGACGGCATAGGTCGACGACATCCAGACCGGATCAAAATGGTCCGCCGATCGCGCCTCAGGTATCTGCGCAAAAAGCGCCGGCTTGAGGGTGCCGTTGAAGTAGGTGTGGATGGCCAGATTGTGATCGAGCAGCATCTCCGCTTCGATGGCCGCCTCCTCGAGGGCGCGTTCCCGCATGAAGTAGTTGACGAGGAATACCGTCGCCACGGCGATGACCAGGAAAACGGCCCCCAGGGACAGGTTCAGGTATACCCCGATGGAGAAGCCCGCACGGCTGGTCGACGGGTCCTTGCCTTTCATCAAACCTCTCCGGCTGGATACTTGATCCTTGGTTTGGTGACGCGGAGATCGCCCGGCGACCTCGTAGGGAATATTCCAAAGGCTGGTGTGCGGTGCAAATCATTGTTTGGCTTGGTCAACAGAGCGGATTCGCCTTTGCCGGTGGATTTGGAACATATTAATGATGCGAGTGCTAACGCCGACTTACCAGGCAACGAGGAGGCCCCGATGGAACGCCGAGAGATCGTGCGCCGGGCAATCGAATTTGAAACCCCGCCACGGCTGCCCTTCTTCCTGGGTGGCTCATGGAGCGACAAACTGTCAGCCGTGATCCAGGACTTCCCCAACGACGTCTGCGATTGCTGGGAGATGGACCGGCAGGAAAAAGGATGGTTCTTCGACAATCCCGCCCCGGACGACTGGGGATGTCACTGGAAAAAAACCGAGATCAAAAACATGGGCCAGGTCGTCGGCCATCCGCTCGAGGACTGGCATGCCCTGTCCTCCTTCCGTCCCCCTGATCCCCGCAACCCCTTCTATTTTGCCCGGATCGAAGAGGGCATCAAGGACGCCAGAGACCGGTACGTGGTCATCACCAGCCACTTCA
>JADZBP010000145.1 GCA_020852055.1 Candidatus Latescibacterota bacterium | reverse complement strand
TCAGGCCCACAAACTCTCCGAGAAAATCGACCAGAACCCGGCCAACGGGACCGGGGCGCCGCCGCCCCCACCCCACCAGGCCCAGCCAAAACCGGGCGGCAAGGACGACGAACCCGTGGACGCCGACTACGAGGTGGTGAACTGACGCCACCCTGAGCGCGGCGGCATTGTCCGACGCCCACGAAAAAAGGGGACTGGCGCGAGCCAGTCCCCTCTGCATTTCCGCCGCCCCCATCCTCAGGGTCGCAGCAGCAGCTTGATCCCTTCCTGCTTCTCGGCCATCTCGAAAGCGTGGTGCCACTCGCCCAGGGGCAGTTCGTGGGAGATCAGCTTCTCGTTCTGGATCAAACCGGTTTCCATCAGCTTCAGGGCCCGCTTCCAGGCCGGCCGCCGCTGCCCCACCCCACCGCTCACCTGCAACTCCTTGTAGGCGATCTTCTCGAAATCCACCGTCACCGGCTTGCCCGGCAGGCCCATCTGCGAGATCTTGCCCCGCTTGCGCACCAGCTTGAGGGCCAGATCGATGGCCGGGGCCACCCCGGCGCACTCAACCACCACGTCGGCCCCGTACCCGCCGGTCAACTCCTGCACCCGCTGCACCGGGTCGTGCTCCTCGATGTTGAGGGCATGGTCGATGCCCAGATCCAGGGCGAGTTTGAGGCGCTGCTGGTCCCGCGAGGTGCCGCACAACATCACCGTGCCGCCCTCGGCCTTGGCCACCAGCGCCGAGAAGAGCCCCACCGGACCCGGGCCGGTGATGGCGACGAAGTCCCCGGCAGTGACCCCGGCCTGTTCGATGACCGAGTGCACACAACAGGCCAGGAGTTCGGTGACCGCCCCGGCCTCGAAGCTGACATTGTCGGGCAACTTGTGGATGAAGGTGGCGTTGACGTACGGGGCGAAACTGCCGTCGTGCCAGTAGCCCATCACCTTGCGCTCAGGGCACAGATTGTAGTGCTCGCTGAGGCAGAGTTCGCACTTGCCGCAGATGTAGATACTCGGTTCGCCGGTGACCCGGTCGCCGAGAGCGATCTCGTCTCCCACCTGGGAGCCCTTCTCCACCACCACCCCGCTGAACTCGTGGCCGATGATCACCGGGGTGCGGATGTTGTAGTTGATGGTATCGTGGTAGATGTGCAGGTCGGAGCCGCAGATGCCGGTAGCCGCGACCTTCACCTTGACCTGGTTGGGTCCGGGCGGCGCCTCATCGACGTCGCGCAGTTCGACGAAACCGCTGCCTCGCGAAAACTTCACCACTCCTTTCACGGTCCATCCTCCTTCTGGGGGTCGGTGGAATCCTCTTCTTCCTGTATCAATTGCAGCCGGTCCCCCACCTTGATCCACTCCTTCCCCTCCAGCACCACCACACTGGCCAGGCGGGCGCCGATGACCTCTTTTACCTCGACCACAGCCACCCGCCGCAGACCGTCCAGCATCTCGGTCGTAACCCGTTCGATGCCCGGATAGACCCCGAAATGGTAGCCGCTGTGCAGACCGTTCTCGCTGCCGATGTTGATATAGATCTCGTCGCCGTACACCGAGAGGATCTGCGCCAGTTCGCCGTCGAGGTGCAGGCCGCTGGGTTTGACCATCTCGATCAGTTTGTTGACCAACTCCCCCATCGCATCCTGGGTGGCCATGCCGATGGCCGTGGAGTCGAAATCGGTCGAGCCGAAGGGGATCTTGCCCAGGTTGACGAACTGCAGGTCGCGGTCGCGAGGTTTGCCGAAGAGGTCGATGCCCACGCCGCGGTCGATGGTTTCTTTGCGGGTGTGCAGCAGATCGAATTCGCTCTCGTCATGTACGCGCAGCACCCGCAGCTCCATCTCGGCGACCCCGGCATAGGACTTGTACCCTCCCAGCATCGGGTCGCCCACCGAAAGCCGGCGCAGATCGTAATCGAGCAGCCGCGCCATGATGACGAAGTCAGCCTCCAGGCGGCGGCCAGCCAGCAGGGCCTGATCCTTCTTGAGTTTGCGGGTCTTGCCCACCGCCTGCGCCACCGCCTCGTACGGCACCGTATGCCAGTCCGGCTGCATGGCCATGCGGGCGCTCAGCAGCCGCGCCATCTCGTGCTCCACATCCCATACCCCGTCGCGAAAACCGGACTCGTCGGTGAAGGGCAGGACGGCGATATAGGGCCGGGTTTCGGCGGCGGAATCGGGATGGGCATGGCGCTGGTCGAGGTAGCGGTCAAAGGCCGAGACCACCACCGTATCCGCTGCCGCGCTGTCGGCGGCCGCAGCGGCATCCAGGGGCGGGGCGGGCAGGGTCAGCGGGGCGCAGCCAAACCCGAGCAGGCACCAGAAGGCGAGAGCGAGCAATCTCTTCATTTTATATCCAGGTGGGAGGACTGTTTTAGCTTAAAGATTATCACCCGACAGGGCAAGGCCGCCCGGAGGGTCGGTGAGGAACTGCGCTTGCCGGGGAAGGGGCGGGGCGGCTCAGAAGGTCTGGAACTGGCCGGGTCCTGGCGTTTCGAGACGGGCGGCCACCTGCGCGCCGGGCAGGACCCGGAGCAGGCTGACCCGCTGTCCCTGAGCGTCGGCGAAATCGGCCACCAGTTCGTAGTGCCCGGAGCTGCCGTCGAAGAACTGGCTGACGAAGTCGCGGCTGCGGGTGTGGAAATAGTAGGCCGGGGTGCCTTCGGGAGGGGTTTCTCCGGTGAAGAAGCGGCCGTACGCGGCGTTGGAGAGCAACACGTATTCCACCCCGAGCTGGCGGATCTCGTCGTAGTTGAGCCAGACATTGGTGAAGATGCGCCGGGTTTTGGGGTCGCGCAGATCCACCCGCTGCACGTACTCGGCGGGGACCTGCGGCTCGTCGGCAAAATAGTGCAGGCGGACACAGCGGTAGAAGCGGTTCTCCTGTTCCAACTCCTGCAACGCCTCCACTGCGGTAGGATCCTGCCGGTTCTCGGCCATCAGGCTCTGCAGCTTCTCCTGCTGCCTGAGGCCTTTGAGCGGCGGCAGATAGGAAAGCCAGTACCCCCCGATCACCGCCCCGTTGGGGATATGGGTCTCGATCCAGCGGGCCGCTCGCAGATTGACCTCATCCCCGGCCTGCCCCTGCCCCAGTTCCAGTTGGCGCCAGGTGTTGGGCAGAGAGAGCAAAAGCAGCAGGGCCAGCCCCCAGGCCCCGTGGTGTTCGCGCAGTTGGTCGAGCACCAACCGGGCCCCCAGCAAACCGGCCAGGGGTGCCCGGAAGATCAGGTAGTGCAGGCTGGTGCGCTGCCAGGAACCCACGTAGAGGAAACCACTGAGCACCACCGCCAGCAACACCCAGTCGGCCGACTGCCGCCGCCACATCGCGTAACCACAGCCCAGGGTCGCAATCGCCCCCCAGGCCAGCTCGCTGCTCCACAGGCTCTTGAGCAGCAGCAGCCAGGGCCAGGCGACCGGGGCCTGACTGCTGAACTGGGTGTTCGACTGCACGTTGAGCAGGGCCTGATGGTATTCGCCAAAGGAGATCGCCCAATAGGGCGAGCCGGCCAGGAAGGCCAGCACACACACACCGCCGGCCAGTGCCAGGTCCAGGTGAATTCTGAACCCCCCTTCCCGCTCCTGGCGCCAGCGCAGCAGATGGGCTACCACCAACCCGGCGAGGACCACCCCGGCGTTGTATTTGGTCGAGATGGCCAGGCCGGCCAGCAGGCCGCCCGCCACGTACATGACACGCCGCCCCCGCTGGGCGATATCCACCCAGCAATAACAGGCCGCCGTGGCCAGCAGGGCCATGGTGAGTTCGGGCAAGGCCAGGCGGGCGTACCCCACCAGGGTAGTGGAACAGGCGGCGAAGAGCGCGCCGCCCAGCGCCACGCGCCGGTCATAGGCGCGGCACCCCAGCAGATAGGTGAGGCCCACCAGGGCCACGCCGGCCAGGAGGCTGAGCCAGCGGCCCACCAGGGCGAAGAGCACGATGTTGAAGGTGAGGGCGAAACCCATCGGCAGCTGCAAGCCGGCCACGCTGTCGAGGCCGCCGAAGAGGCGGCACACATAGAGGGCGCCGGCATACAGATACGAATAGAAGGCCGGGTAGTTGTAGTGCCCGGGGCGGAGGGTGCTGTCGTCGAAGAAGTGCACCACTTCCTTGACGATGAGGCGCTCGTCGGTGCCCACGTAGTCAGGGTACCCGTGGGTGATGCCGCGGACCCGGATCAACAGCGACACCACCATCATCAGCCCCAGCAGCAGGGGGATACGGTGGCGGGCCAACCAGGGGCCGATGGCTGCTCTTGCCGACATACGCTCGCTCGCGCTCCTCTCTCTTGCAGATATCGGTTGCTTCCCCGAATCCTCCATCTTTCATTGACGGAGGCGGGCGGGCGGCCTTTTTTTGGGAGATCGCCATCGCGGCCTATCCCGCGATGGCTTGGCAAAAGCTGTGCCGGCCTGGCCCGAGGGGCGGAAACGAGGAGCACGGCCGCCGGAGTGGCAGGATTTTCCCAATCCGCGCAGCGAAAGGCGAAAAAGATGCAGGTACTGGATCTGGAATGTGATGTGCTGGTGCTGGGGGGCGGGATGGGGGGATGCGCCGCGGCGCTGGCCGCAGCGCGAATGGGGTACTGGGTTTGCCTCACCGAGGAGAATCCCTGGCTGGGAGGCCAGTGTACCTCGCAGGGAGTTTCTGCCCTCGATGAGCACCGCTATATCGAGACCTTTGGCGGCACCGCCTCCTACACCGAGTTCCGCCGGCTGATCCGGGCCTACTACCAGGACAATTACCACCTCTCCCCCGAAGCCCGGGCGACCGTCCACCTCAACCCCGGCGCCGGCTGGGTGAGCCGGCTCTGTTTCGAGCCCAAGGCCGGTCTCGGCGCCCTGCTGCACCTGCTGATCCCCTACGCGGAGACCGGCCGCCTGCAACTCTACTACCACGCCCGGGCCATCGCCGCTCAGGTCGAGGGGGATCGTATTGTATCGGTAAGCGCCAACCAGCCCGAATACGAGCGCCTGTTGCGCTTTCATCCCACCTATGTGCTGGATGCCACCGAACTGGGGGACCTGCTGCCCCTGGTGGGCATCCCCTACCTCAGCGGCGCCGAGTCACAGGCACAAACCGGTGAGCCCCATGCCCGCCAGGACGGGCCGGCCCCGCAACTGGTGCAATCCTTCACCATGCCCTTTGTCGTCGACTACCGCCCGGGTGAAGACCACACCATCGCCAAACCGCCCGACTACGAATACAACCGCGACCACCAGCCCTACACCCTCACCCTGCGCTACGGCACCCGCGACCTGACCTACAAGGTCTTCGAGCCGGTTGCCGAACTGCCCGGCGCCTTCTGGACCTATCGCCGACTGCTGGCCCACCACCTCTTTGCCCCCGGACAGTTCGAGGGCGACCTGGCGATGATCAACTGGTCGGGCAACGACTACAAGGGCGGCAATCTCATCGACGCCACTCCCGCAGAGCAGGCGCGGCTCATCGAGGCAGCGAAAAACCTCAGCCTGGGGCTGCTCTACTGGCTGCAGACCGAGGTGCCCCGCGACGACGGGCAGGGCCAAGGCTACCCGGGCCTGCGCCTGCGCCGCGACGTGCTGGGCACCGCCGACGGGCTATCGCAGTATCCCTACATCCGCGAGTCGCGCCGCATCCAGGCCCGGCGCACCGTGCGCGAGCAGGATGTCTCCGCCGAATTCCAGCCCGGCGCGCGCGCCGAGTTTTTTGTCGACAGCGTTGGTCTGGGCCTCTATCCCATCGATATCCACGGGGTGCCCGGCGACACCGCCGCCACCGGCCCGACCAAACCCTTCCAGATCCCGCTGGGGTCGCTGATCCCCGAACAGTTGACCAATCTCCTGCCGGCCTGCAAGAACCTGGGGGTCACCCACATGACCAACGGGTGTTACCGCCTGCATCCCGTCGAGAGGAACATCGGCGAGAGCGCCGGCATGCTGGCGGCCTTCTGCCTGGCCAGCCAGCAGCCCCCGGCGGCGGTGTTCACCACTCCGACCTTGCTGCGCGACTTCCAGCGGGAGCTCTTGCAGCAGGGTATCCCGCTTTACTGGTACGAAGACCTGCCCGCCGGCCATCCTGCCTGGGCCGCCGCCCAGTTCCTGGGCCTCACCGGGATCTGGCCCGGTGACCCGGAGCACCTGCGCTTCGAGCCCGAAACCCGGGCCACTGCCGAGGAGATACAGCGGGTCTGCCGGCGGGCCGGCATGGAGGTGCCCGCCGAGCCCTTGAGCCGCGGCGAGCTGGCCCGCCGGGTGGCGGCCACTCGCTTCGGGCTGCCGGCCTGAGCTGGCTTGACAGGTTCCGGAGGGGGGGTTAGTCTTTTTCCTGGCCATTGCGGCCGTCTTAGCTCAATTGGTAGAGCATCTGACTTGTAATCAGAAGGTTTCGGGTTCAAGTCCCGAAGACGGCTCCATAAAAAACAAAGGGTTGCGAGATAGCACTCGCAGCCCTTTTTCTTTGTGTGACGCTACTGTGACGAGATGGTCGTTGCCTCTCTGCACCAAAGCCCGCCCGGAGCAACCAGGGCCATGCCGATGGGAGCAACCTCAAAGGCCCCGCGAAAGCGCGATTCGCTCTTGCGTAGTTCCTCTGCCAGCCGCAGATGCGCGGTCAGCTCTCCCTCCAGCCGGTCGCAGTGTCCGGCCCGTTCAATGGCCAGGACGGTCTGGTCTGCCAAGCGTTCCAGCACATCCACTACTCCAGCAGTAAAACGCCGCTCTCCCGCCGATACCCCCAAAGTGCCAATGACTCGGCCAGCCTGGATCAAGGGCACGACAATCCCACCTGAGCTGATCTCCCCGTGGAGGGCTTTTTCCAGGACGAATACGGCCTGGATATCCTCGGTGGTTCGCATCTGTCAGACGGCCTGGCGAATGCGCTCAATGGCCTGGCGACGCAGGTCGTGTTGCAGACCGTCAGGAGGGGGCTGGGTGCCAGGCTGGATTACCCAGATGCCGGTGTCGATGCCATGGACAAGCCTTCTGTGCCTTGAGGAAAAGAGACCGCTCAACAGCCCCTGGTGCCCAATGACCGGCGCACCAGTTAATCGTCGGTCTGCCGGATCGTCTCGGTACCGGTTGGCAAGTCTGGCGCGCTCTCGCGATCCTGAGCATCGGCCACACCCATTGCCACCGGCAGATACACGGAAAAGCGGGTACCCACCCCCACTGTACTCTCGCACTCGATCCACCCCCCGTGCCGTTGCACGATGCCATAGGTGGTGGAAAGCCCCAGGCCCGTGCCTTTCCCAACCTCCTTGGTGGTAAAGAAGGGCTCGTAGATACGCTCCCGGACCGCGGCCTCCATGCCCACCCCATTGTCACTGATACAAAGCTGGATATAGGCCCCACCCGTTGCAGCGGGTAGATTGGCACAGGCCATCTGCGCGGTGGTCCGGATCCAGCAGTTCGGACGCTGCACTCCATCCAGCGCATCCCGCGCGTTGAGGTAAAGGTTGAGCAACACCTGTTCGATCTGGCTGGCGTCGCCCCAGACTTGCGGCAGATCCCCGGGCAGGTCCACCTCTAGGTCGAAACAGGGACCGATGGTTTCCCGGCACAACGAAATGGTCCGCTCCACCACAGCCTTCAGACTCAGGCGCTGAGGGCTGAACGCCCGCCCTCCTCCCTGGGCGTAGAGCATCAGTTGGCGCACCAACTCTGCCCCGCGCATAACGGCAGTACCTGCCTCTTCGAGATACTCCTGCTTTTTGGCAGATTCGGCGACGGCGACCAGGTCCAGGTTGGCCACCACCACCTGGAGGAGGTTGTTGAAGTTGTGGGCAATACCTGAAGCCAGTTGGCCGACTGCCTGCAGTCGCTGGGCCTGCTGGAGTTGAAGCTGGGCCTGGGCCAGGTGTTTGAGATCCATCAGCCGCTGGTAACCTTCGGAGACCACTTGGGCAAAACGCTCCAGAATCTGGATATCCCGCGCACTGAACGCATTTTCATAGATACTGTTCATGGCCAGAGTACCCCCTTGGAAAGGCACATCGACGACACTGCAGGCCTCAGGCTTCACCTCGTCCTTGTAAGCCTCCACCTCGGCCCGAGTGCGCCGGTAAAGCACCTGGCCGGTCTCCACGACCTTTCTCAGGCTGAGAGGAAGCGGGAGCTGTTCCTTGCCCTGCAGATGCCAGTCCTCCGGAGCGAAAACAGTAGTATAGTAGGTAAAGGTGCCCGTCTGCTGGTCGATGAATTGGATACTGCAAAACCAGAACTTCACCCAGCTACCTAACTCCCGGTGCACGGTGCGGACGACCCCTTCCCAGTCGCTGGCCTCCCCCATCTGCAGGATCTGGTTGCGGACTTGCTGCAAGCTCAAGTTCAGGTTTGCTTCGTCCTCGGCCCGCTTGCGGTCCGTGATATCCTCGAACAGGACGGCGAACTGGCGGCGGTTAAGCGCGTAAGCATAGCCGTGGAACCATTTCTGATGCACTGGAAAAAACTGCTCGAAGTGGGCGGCGGAGCTCTTGGCGACGAGCCTGCCGAAAAACTGCACCCACTTTTCCAGCTCTGCCGGTTCGAGAAACTGGCTGGCCGGTTGCCCGACCCTCGATAACCGCTTCTCCCCCAGCATCTCCCCGAAGGCCTGATTGACCTCCAGCGTGACCAAATCCACCGGGGTGCCTGCGCCATCGAAAAGGAGTTCATTTAGAGAAAAACCGTGACCCATCTCGGCGAAGAGGCTGCGATACTGGGCTTCGCTCGCGGCAAGCGCCTTCGCCAATGCTTCGGCCTCCTGCGCCCGGCATTCCAGCGCCTGCAGGTCGTCGAGGCGGCGGAAGCCGTCCGATAGTATGCGGGCGGCCTCCTGGACCACCTCCAGATCCGCAGCCGAAAACGCGTACGGGCTAGGGCTATTGATCGCCAAGGTACCGTGGGAAAAGGGCACGTCCACCACACAGCGGACGGGGGAGATCGGATGGGAGTCGGCCCAAGAGCGCTCTCTATAGATGTCCTCCTGGTGGAGGTCGGGGCGGTACAGCATTTGGCGGCTTCTCCACGCCAGAGGAATCGGCCCGCCGGCAACGGGCGCTTCTGGAACCACCAGCACCTCCCACCTCACCTCCTCACCAGGCTGTGTTCGCGTGACATACCGCAGGCTCGTTTTCTCTGTTTCCTGGTCGATGACATTGACCCCCAGGGCCCGGAACTGGACCCCCAAAAGGCGCACCTGGTCCCGTAGGACCTCCAGCACGGCCAGGAAACCGGCTGTGACCCGCATCCCCCAGACCGCCTGGTGGATGCGCTCCATGGCCTGATGCCGCAGCTCCTGTGGAAGCTGTCCACTGGGTGACACTTGCTCTGCCAGATCGTGTCCACTTCCTGGTTGCATGGTGTGTCCTTCCGCTGGGTAGCGGAGGTATGGGCGATCCCGATTCCGCTGACCGGATACCCCAAGACTATATAGCCACCGAGCGTGTGCCGCAAACGATCATCTGTAGCCAAACCCCAACCTCCGGCCTCTCTCCGGTTTTTCCTGTACTATCAGGTTCGGTTGGATGGGGTGGTCGGCACCAAATGGCATGAGAAAAATGGTCACTTTTCAGTCCGGTCCGGGTGCGTTTTGGCAAACTTGCTGGGGGGTAGGCCACCCACTCAGCGTCCAGCAGCCCGCCCAGGGTAGCGGTGCGAACCACCTCTGCACTCCCGACCTGCTGCACCTGTTCCCGCATCCAGCGCAGCGGTCCGGCCTCCGTAGCGGCTGCCCCGGCGATCATACCCCCCAGCCCCCAATCATCACTGCCCCACTTGTACCACAGGCTGGCCGCACAGCCGCCAGCCCAGCCCATCGCTAGCCCGAACACATACCCACCCAGGATCGCGCCCAGGGGATAGAAGGCCGGGATGCTCAACTGCACCCAGCCCAGGCGCGCCAGCACCGGCAGAGCCAGCATCTGGATGGCCACGGCCAGGGCAAAGCCCCTGAATCTTGTCCCGTCCCTCCTGACCAGGAGGTTGCGAAAGCCGCCACTGAGTCAGAACTGCCCGCGCTGGGCGATATAGCCGTAGCCCAGACCTACCACCAAGCCCCACAACGCCGCAGGGTTTGGTGTTGTCTATCGGAGCCGTGACAGGTACTGGGAGCGGTGACTGGAACTGCCTTGTTACTGGCCGGGTGCGCCGGGTATTGCCCATCATTGTTGTACTCAATACCAAGGAGACTATCGAATGAAGACCTATTGGTTGGCCGGCCTATCTATCCTGGCCTTTAGCGCCCTGTCTCAAGCCCATGAAGAGCATACCGCCTCACACGCCCAGGCCAGAGGGAGTGCAGTCCAAGATGTCCAACAACCCGCCAATACCGACACCGCAACCACCCAGGAAAAAATCACCGTCAAAGGGGAGATTCTCGACCTGGCCTGCTACCTCGACCATGGCGGCGAGGGAGCGGACCATGCCAGTTGCGCCCAGACCTGCGTGGAGAGTGGTTTGCCGGTGGGTATCAAGGACGAGCACGGCAAGGTTTACCTGCTGATCGGCGAACACAAACCCCTCAACAAGACGTTAGCCCCCTACGCTGGGAAAACCATCACGGTGCGGGGCAAGGCCGTCAGCCGCGCCAGGATCAGCATGATCGCCAACGCCGAAGTAGTGGAGTGAGGGGCCGTGCCGGCTCTAGCCGACCTACACCTGTTTGTCCAACACCTCAGCCAGCCCGAATACGTGCATTTGCTGTTGAACGCCTGGCCCGTATACGGGATGGCGGCCGGCGCCTTCATGTTGCTGTGGGCTCTGGCATTAGGGCAGGAGCAAACCCTGCAGATCGCCCTGTACTGGGTGGTGCTGATGGGCTTGGCCAGCCTGCTGGCCGTGTACTATGGCCAGCAGGGCTATGACCGGGTCCTCGCCATGTCGAACCGGGAAGCTCAGCAGTGGCTGATGGTCCACATGAGGCGCGCCGAGGCGTGGGTGTGGGTGTTCTACGCTACCGGGGCGGTAGCTGCTGGCGCTTTGGTTGCCAGGCGTTGGCAGCCGAGGTTGGCGCATTTCCTAGGGATTTTGACCTGTGCCTTGGCCCTGTGGTCTTCATTACTGGGGGGATGGATCAGCCAGGCAGGAGGGCAGGTGCGACATGGAGAGTTCCGCGAAGGGCCGCCGGCAGCAGCAGAGTTGCCCTTGGGTAACGAGCAGGCACACTAAAAGTATTCCAACAATCACAAGGAGAAGGTACCTATGACCCGCAAATCGATTCCAAACCTTCGGAGGTTGCTGCTGGCCGGCGTCTTGGCTGCCAGCACGGCACTTCTGGCTGCCTGTGGCGACTCCTCAACCCCAGTTGCAGCCAGCACGGAAACGAAAATCGAGCAATCGGCAACGACCGCGATCTATGCCTTGACCCTCTCCATCGGGCCATCGGAGAAAATGCTGACCCCCGAGGAGGCCAAGACCGCCAAGGACGGAGAGGTGATGGTCAGCGGCGAGATGGCGGTGGCGATGTCCGACATGGCGACGACGCAGCACCTGGAGGTGTTCGTCAAGAACCAGAAGAGCGGCGCCATGGTGGGTGACCAGCCAGTCACCATCCAATTTACCAATGACGCGACCAAGGAGGAGACCATCGTACCGGTGGCGGTGATGTATGGTCTGAGTGAAGGGTTTGCTGATACGCACTTTGGCAACAACATCATGCTGATGCCGGGTAACTACACCATCGTCGTCGCGGTCGGCAATGAGCAGGCAACCTTCCTGGTGAACATGCCATAGGAACAACCCGCCTTTCCTGCACGGCTATCTGCCAACTGGCGCTGGGCTTCCCCGGCGTCAGTTGGCAGTTGCGCGGTGGAACCCCCGTTTCGATTTTCGATGGTACCTGGCCGACTCATTTGACTGCAGTGTCCCCGTGCGCAGTCCAGTATACGCCTCTGCCCACAGACAAGGAGAAAGACAAAATGGCACCCTATGGTATGTATCTCACGATTTCAGGTTCGCTGGAGGAGGCCAAGGCCCGGGTCGTGGCAGCGTTGAAAGCCCAGGGCTTTGGCATCCTCACCGAGATCGACGTGCAGAAAACCCTCAAGGAGAAGATCGGCGCGGACTTCGAGCCCTACCTGATCCTGGGGGCCTGTAACCCACACCTGGCCCACCAGGCTCTCACTGCTGACCGCGCCATCGGGTTGCTGCTCCCATGCAATGTGGTGCTGCGCAGCACTGGAGGAGCGGTGGAGATCAGCATCCTCGATCCTGAGGTGATGTTCAGCGTCGTCGAACCACAGACGCAAAAAGCCTTGGCTGCCCTGCCTGGCGAAGCCAAATCTCGCCTGGAAGCGGCGCTGGCAGCATTGAAGTTGCGATGAAAGCCTCAACGTGGTTGCTCCTGGTGCCCCTGATGGCGGGGGTGGCGGCGCCTGTAACGCTCGAAGAACAGGCGCACCAGTTGGAACGTCTCCTGATCGCCCCCTGTTGCTGGCGCCAGCCAGTGGCAGACCACATCTCGGCAGAGGCAGGTCAGATGCGCGGAGAGATCCGCGTTCTGCTACAGGAGGGCAAAACCCAGGAGGAGATTCTCGCCTTCTATGTGGCCCAGTACGGCCAGGCCATCCTCGCCAAGCCGCCCTACCAGGGCTTCAATCTGCTGGCCTACGTCCTTCCCGGTTGCTTTCTGCTGGTCCTCGGCGGTGGACTGGGGTGGATGGCGATCAAAAGCCGGCAACGGCCAGCCGCGGCACCACCTCCCCCAGCGTCCTTTCCCAGCGCTTATGCGGCCCAGTTGGAGCAGGAGCTGAAGGAGCTATAGGCACTTCGCCTCCTGTCCACCAAAACCGGGTCAACTCCAAGATCAGCCCATACATTCCTCATGCGGACTCCCCCATCGCGCACTAATGCAACACCTCGGATAAAACGCCTCAGCCTCAATCGCCTTCCTCTCCATCCCCACGGCACTCTCCAATCACCGCCGACCTACCCACAACTGCACCCGTGAAAACCTCGGCAGAGGGGAAGGCGTCAGCCGGAGCGAGGTGGCTGGCCGGCTATCACCTCAAGTTATCGCACCACACTACTACCATTCAGCCCGAGATGCTCAGCATACGCACGTAAGGCCAGGCAAACACACACCGGTTCGACGGCCGTGAATTCCCCGGCCTCCAGGCTCTGCAAAATATAGACACTGATACCAGTCTGCTGGTGGGCCTGTTCGAGCGTCTTCCCTTGGTCCGCCTGCGCCTGTCGTAACTGGCAAGCGAATGCTCTTGCCTCGTCCATCGTCCGCCCCCCTACCTCTCCACCAATGTGCCTTCATGGATGTGAAAGCGAGGATTCCTCACATCCTCGGTGAGCTTGCGGTGGCACTCCCCGATGCGGATGGTCACGCCCCAGTAAGCCGTGTTCACCAGCTTGATCTCTGCGCCTTGGACCGTGGTCTGGATCTGGCTTTCCAGCTCGGCCTGCTCTGCCTGCAACTTCTGGTAGAGTTGCACCAACTGACCTAATTGTTGAGCATGGTGCAGCAGCACCTTACGGTGTGCACCCGTGGCTGCGGTCAGCATGTTGCGGATCTGGCTCAAGTCAACTTGGGTCAGGTTGAATTTGCGCAGCGATTTTAATATGTGCTCATAGCAGATGTTCCCGTTGGCCTTCAGCTTGTCCAACCGCTGGGCCTGCCGGGGCTGAAGCCCGGCCACTACGATGCCCGCGACTCCGTTGGTTGAACCGGCGAAGGCGGCCTCCACCCCCTCGCACCCCCAAACCTCGCCGCCCAGAATGCTCCCGCTGCGCGGGCCGGCGCTCTTGCGGGCGATCACTTTGCCCTCAGCGTGCAGAAAAGCGTGGAACACGTAACTGCCCACTTCAATATCCCGGCCAGCTTCCACCCGGGCCTCCTGAACGAACTGCGCACGCACCGAGCCGCGCGCCTGCACCCGCGTCCGCCGCCCCAAGATCCCCCTGCCCACGGTGATATCCTCCAACGCCAGCACCGTACTGCCGGGCTCCACGGTGCCCGTGATGGTGATATCCCCCGTAGCCTTCACCGAGAAGCCCTGTACTACCGAGCCATCAATGTATAAATCTCCCTTAAAGTCAAGATTGCCGGTGTCGAAATTCACATCCCCCTTGATCGGCAGTTGTTTGACTAGGTATAGTTCGTCCTTCTTCTGTTTCACCACCCCCTCGGTGGTGGCCACATATACCTCCCCCCCCTCCTCATATCGCACCTCTACGTTGGCGCCGGCCTCCAGCGGCTGGTCCCGGCCTTCTTGGGCTTCCAGCACCTTGCCCTTCACATCCCGGCCCGGCGTCCCCGGCACCAGCGGTTGGCGGCGCGCGATCACCTGTCCTACCCCCACGCTGGGAGCGAAGTTCACCTCGCGGAAATCGATGGAGCCGTCCGGTAGCTCTTTGCCCGGCCGACGGCTCAACTGCACCAGTAGCTCCACCGCCGCGTCCTGGCCGCTCATCGGAAGAGTACCCTGGGCAATCAAATGCAGCCCGACTTGATGCTGCCCTTGTCGTACCTGGGAGGCCAGCGCTTGAATTTTCTCTGGTTGGAGACCTTCTACCACCCCCAGGTCCTCCAAGCATTGGTGGATCATTTCCGCGGTGACTGCCTGGGGGTTTTCGTCCAGCGTCACCCAGTAGCCGTGCATGTCGTCCGAATCAATCCAGATGGGAGATAATACGGACAGCCTCCCTTCGGCCAGGTAGAGGTACCCATACCGCTCTGCCCGGTATTCCCCCTCTACCGACAGGCTCACGTGCCTGCCGGGTTCCACCTTGTCCGGTGCCGACTTCATGGATGGTTCCACGTCCCGCCCAAATACATCCTGGCCCGGCCGCCCTGGTTCCTGGCCACTCACCCGCGCCAGCAACTCGCCCGGAGCCACCGCCAAAGCGCGGCAGCTGGGCAGAGAACTCTGGTCAAAGCCGTTGACTACGAAGAGCTGATGCAGTTCCATGGACAGCAGACTCAAAGTCTGATAGGACAAGGTCTTCTCCGGCTGACGCGGATAGTTAAACTCCAATCTCCCGGCCCAGCCAACCATAGGCGACTGGCCTTGTGCTACGCCCACCCAAGCTCCCTTGCGCTTGGGGGCCTCGATCTGAATTTTAGCCAGCCCGCAACCCGCCAGCATCTGGAGTGTTTTGGGGTCTTTAGCGGCCTCGACCGACACCCCCCGCACATAGGCCCGCAACCCGTCCTGCCGCACGACTAGTTTCACCTTGTTCATGGTCACCCCGTAGAACACCTGACCCTGGTCCTCGCCCGCCTCCGCGTCAGCTTCCAGGCGCTCCAGTTCTTCCACCGACCGCTTCAAGCCGGCGGCGATCCACTGGGCCTGCGGGTCGTCGACTACCAGCTCTGCCGCCGGTTCTGCTGCCGGGGCAAGCGCTTCCCCGGTCAGGCTCTCCATTTCCTGCAGGAAGTGATCCACATCCTGTAACGCCCTATCTGGCGTGGGCGAGGCGGGGCGGGCGGGCTTTTTGATGTGCTTGGCCATAAACAACTCTCCTCACCGCAGATTCAGCAGTTCATCGACCGGCACCGCGCCACTGTCCAACTGCTCTTTTACCTGGGCTGACCACAAAACCGGGGCGGCAGCCTGTCCCAGCCGCCACAAAGTGTTGCGCTCCTCCTTTTGCTCTTCCCCTTCCACCCCCCACACCCACAGCACCCCCAACACCGTATCCTGATACATCAGGGGCACGGCGCTTCCATCCGAAGCCCGAAAGCGCGGCTGCTTATCCCGATACGCCTGCGCCACCAATGCCCTCTCCTCTTGCGTTGGCACTTGCCCCAGGACTCCCGAGCTCTGCGCCTCCTCTGTCCATCCCGCCACTGCTACCAACCTTGCCCCCGCTTTCTCTGGGCGAAACAGCACGGCTACCTCCACCGCCAACACCTCCCTCACCACTTCCAAAACCTCCATGCAGGCTTCCTGATAGGTGGATATCGACATCTGACTATATACCAACCGGTCCCGCCCCTCCAGCTCCTTCACCTGTCGTTCCAGGCGAGCGTAGGCCGCACGCAGTTCCCGGGTCTGTTCCTCCACTTTCTGTTCCAGCCCCTGCTGGTAGGCGCGGTTCTCGGCCACCAGCCGCTGCCGTTCCATGGCTCGCGCGATCTCGTGCGTCACCATATCCATCTTAAAGGGTTTGAGCAGATAGCTGTACGCCCCCAGCCGCATGGCCTCGATAATTAGGTCCATTTCTCCCAGCGCCGTGGCCATTACCACGCCTGTCTCTGGGTGGTACTCCCGCAGCCATTTGAGGGTCTGTAGGCCGTCCACCACCGGCATCATGATGTCCAAAGTCACCAGGTCGAACGTTTGCTTGGCCATCCACTCGCATACTTGGTCAAAAGAGGTCCCCCGCCGTACCTCATAGCGGTTCTGGGTCAGCCAGATCTCCAGCAGTCGGCCCACCGGCTCTTCATCGTCCACAACCAAGATCTTGCCTCTGGTTTGTTCCTGGGTCGAAGTCATGGGAGCACTACTCCTTTTCTA
>JADZBP010000144.1 GCA_020852055.1 Candidatus Latescibacterota bacterium | reverse complement strand
TGGTATGTGAGACCAGCGCTCTAACCAGCTGAGCTAATCGCCCGAAAGCGGTATTTATTATAAGGCATCGCCGGCATAAAATCAACACCTGGCTGCGGTCATTCAGTTCCTCATGCCGGTGAAGGTGATGCCCTCGATGAAATAGCGCTGGGCCAGGAAAAAGAGCAGGATCACCGGCAGGGTCATCAACAGGCTGGCGGCCATCAGCAGGCCCACCTCGCCCACGGCGGCGACGTAATGGCTGCTCTGGAAGCGGAAGAGCCCCAGGGAGAGTGGGGCCAGGTCTTCGGAACTGAGGTAGATCAGCGGCCCGAGGAAATCGTTCCAGGTGCCCATGAACTGGAAGATGCCCACGGCAGCCAGGGGGGGCTTGAGCAGGGGCAGGATCACGTGCCAGTAGGTGGCCAGATGGCCGCAGCCGTCGATGCGGGCAGCTTCCTCCAGGTCCCGGGGCAGGGTGAGCATGAACTGTCTCATCAAGAAGATGAAAAACCCCGACCCGAAGAGGGAAGGCAGCCAGAGGGGTTGAAAGGTGTCGTACTGGCCAAGGACCCGCCAGACGAGAAACTGGGGGATCATCGTCACCTGGGGGGGCAGCATCATGGTGGCCAGGACCAGGCCGAAGACCCAGTCGCGGCCCGGCCAGCGCAGCCGGGAAAAACCGTAGGCGATCAGCGAGCAGGAAAGCAGTTGGGCGGCGATGTTGAGCACCACCAGCACCAGGGTGTTGCGCAGGTAGTGGAGGAAGGGAATGGCCAGCAGCGCCCCGGCGTAGTTCATGGTGAAGCGGCGCCACAGGACCTGCGGGTACGAGAGCCGCTGCAATTCGAGGGTGAGGTCGGGTGTGGAACCTGGCCCAATGCGGTCCAGGGGGCTGAGGGCAGCCGAGTAAAATACGGTGCGTTGTTCGCGCAGAGAGGGTTCGCCAAAGCTCCATAGGGCGTCCATCCAGCGGCTGTTCTCCAGCACAAAGGGGACGCGGGAGCGAAAGCGGTCGCGACCGGTGTCGAGTTCGAGGTACAGCTCATGGTAGGAGCGGTCGCCGCGCACGGGCAGCACCAGGCGGCGGATCTGGGCCGGGTCCAGGGAATCGGGCAGGGGTAGGTCCAGGCGCAACACCTGCTGGTCCGGGCCGAAGCGGTAACCCAACTGGCGGCCCGGCCGTTCCTGGGCGCTCCCCTGCGGGCCCCAGGCAAGGCCACTCTGGGACCCAAGAGTGTCGGGTCGGGCCAGCGCCTGCTGCCGGCCATCGGCGAACTCGGCCACCATCTCCCCCACCAGCACCTGGCAATAGACCTTGTTCCAGGCGTAATCCAGCAGTTCCAGGCTGAGCTGGGATTCCAGGTGGACGAGGATCTCCTCGGGGGTGCGTTCTGGGCGGTACGGACCGCGCTTGGAGAGGGCGTCCTGCCAGAGTAGACCGCCCATGCCCAGGACCCAGGTTTCCCATTCGCCTGGCGTGGGGAAGCGCCCTTGCAGGTCCTCCTCCCAGCGGTATCCGCCCATGGCGGCGGCCCCGGCGCTCCAGGCCGCCCGCAGCAGGTCCGGCGGCAGGTCGGGGACGGGGGGGAACTCGGGTTTTGGCGCGGTCGCTGCTGCTGCCCCGGTCCCTGCCAGATCCAGCAAGCGCCCGGTGCGTTCCCCCCAGATGCGCTCGACCTCCTCCTTGGCCAAGGGCTGCGCCTGGCACAGGCCGGCGACAACCTCCTCGGCGCGCCGGCGTGTGGTGCTCTCGCCGGCGCGTTGCAGCAGGCTGCGGGTGGTCTCCACCGCCAGGGCGCGCAGCAATTCCGGGGTCTGGGTGGCCAGGAGCCCGGGGTGGTTGAGGGCCACGAGGCCCGCCTCGATGCGCTGCAGCAGGCGGGGCTCCAACGCCTGCCAGGTGCGGGTCGGCAGGCCGGCGGGCTGCTCAAGGGGCTGGGGCAGCGCCAGGTACGGTGAGGCGGTCACGCGGGCCGGCAGGGAGGGCAGCCAGCGGGAGGAAACCAGTTCCTCGTGTTCCTTGAAACTGGTGCTCAGCAGCCACAGAAAGGGCAGGGCAAAGACCAGGGCGCCGGCGCCCAGCAGCAGGTGACTGCCGATCAGGGACCATCCTCTTTGACGTGGGCCGTTCAGAGCTGGTCCTCCCCTTCGTAATAGACCCAGCGGGAGGCCAGCCTGAGTTGCAGCAGGGTGAGGGCCAGGATGAGGAAGAACAAGACCCACGACATGGCCGAGGCATACCCCAGCTGGAAATAGGAAAAGGCGTTGTTGAAGAGGTAGTAGACGTAGAACAGGGTGGCGTCGAGGGGGCCGCCTTTGGTCATCACCACCGCCTGGGCAAAGATCTGCAGGGTGCCGATGGTGCCCATGATCAGATTGAAGAGGATATGAGGGGTCAGGAGGGGTAGGGTCAGGTGCCAGAGTCGGTGCCAGCGCCCCGCTCCGTCGATGGCCGCCGCCTCGTACAGGTGCTGGGGTATGGATTTGAGCCCGGCCAGCCAGATGATCATGCCGCTGCCGGCGCCCCACAGCCCGTGCAGCAGGATGGCGGGTTTGGCCCAATCCTCGCTCTGCAGCCAGAGGGGGCCCTCGATGCCGAACCACCCGAGCAGCCGGTTGGCCAGGCCGTCGCTGGGGTGAAAGATCCACACCCACAGCAGGGCCGAAGCCACGGCGGGCACCACTGAGGGCAGGAAGTAGAGCGTGCGGTAGAAGGCCATGCCCCGCAGGGCCCGGCCCAGCAGCAGGGCCAGCACCAGGCCCAGGGCCATACCCAGGGGGATGCCCAGCAGCATGAAGAGGGTATTGCCCAGGGATTTCCAGAACAGCGGGTCGGTGGTAAAGAGGCGAAGGTAGTTGTCGAGGCCCACCCAACGGGCGGGGCGCAACACACTGTACCGGGTGAAGCTCAGCAGGAACGAAAGGACCAGGGGGCCGGCCAGCAAGAGGGCAAAGCCCACGCCCCAGGGCAGGACGAAGGCCACCCCGGCCAGGGCCTCGGTGCGGCGCTGCCGGCCCAGAGGGCGAAGGCGCCGCCAGAACAGTCCGGCGCCCCACAGGCCCGCGCCCAGGGCCAGGACCCCGCCGGCCAGGAACAGCGGTTCCCACTCCACCAGGGGGAATTGTTCCTCTCCCCAATAAAGATCGAGGGCCTGTTGCACCCTTTCCTGGCTGGTGGCCAGCGCCTGCTCGGGGGAGAGGCGATGCCAGGAGGCCTGCTCGTAGGCGCGGGCTAGTTCGTCGTTGAGCAGCTGGCCCGCGGGGCTGAGCACCGGATGCAGGTGTTCCGCCCCTTCAAGGCTGGCGACGAATTTGCCGTACGCTCTCCGGGTCTTCTCGGGGAAAACGGGGTTGTCGAGCACGTAGCGGTCGGCGACCAGCTGGTTGATGCGGCGGTTGGCGGTGGTGAAGGGGGTGAAGGGTTGCCCCCGGTTGCGGGTGAAGGCGATGGTCTCCCGGGCTTTCAGTTCCTGGGCTTCGGCGCTGAGGTACCAACGCAGGAACTCCCAGGCCAGCTCGGGATGGTGGGCGCCCACCGGGATGCCCCAGGTGGTGGTGAGCTGGAAGTTCAGCTGGGGGTACCCCTCCAGATGCGGGGTGGGGGAGACATCGTAGTCGATATCGGGGCCGAAGCGGGCGAAGTTGGTGATGTACCACTGGCCTTCCACCCGCATCGCCTCCTCGCCGGTGAAGAGCGGGTCGCGGCCGGCGCCCTGCGCCGACTTGAAGGCTTCGAGACGTTGCCTGCCGCCGAAGTAGTCGCCGAAACGCACCAGCCAGGAGAGGGCTGCCAGACTCTGCGGGGAGGAGAGCCGGCTGGTGCGCCCCTCAGGATCGACAAAGGTTCCGCCCTGCTGTCGGGTGAGGGTGTAGAGCGAGGGCAGATAGGGGCCAGGATAGGAACCTACCCGCACGATATTGCCCTGGGCGTCGCGGCGGGTGAGGCGTTGGTTGCAGGTGAACCATTCCTCCCAGGTGGCCGGGGGCCTGGGCTGGCCGGTGCTGTCCACCAGTCCGGCCTCCCGGAGGAGGTCCTTGTTGTAGTATAGGCCGAAGCCGATGGACCAGTCGGGCAGGGCGTAGACATGCCCCGAAAAGGTCACCAGTTCCAGAGTGGCGGGGTAGTAATCGGCCAGGCGGATGCCGTCGGGCCGGGCCTGGTCGGCGGCGAGGTACTCGTCGAGGGGCCGCACCACGCCGCGGCCGACCCAGTCGCGGGCGAATTCGCCCAGGGGTAAGAGGTCGGGGGCCACCCCCCCGGCGATGGCGCTGAGCACCTTCTGCTCGTTGAAACTGCCCGGGCTGAAGGTTTCCACCTCCACCCCGTACCGCTCTTCGAAGGTCTCGGTCAGCACCTGGGTGCCCCGGTCCCACTCACTCTGGGTGCTCAGCCCCCAGACCACCAGGCGTTCAGTTGCTGCGGCCAGGGAGGGGGCCAGCAGCAAGAGCAGCAGAAAGAGGCGCGGCGCGATGACGGGCATTCAGGCGACCAGCAAGGTCTCCCGCTCCAGTACCTGCCGAAGG
The DNA here is from genome assembly GCA_020852055.1 of Candidatus Latescibacterota bacterium. GTDB lineage: Bacteria > Latescibacterota > UBA2968 > UBA8231 > UBA8231 > SICG01. The sequence continues at coordinate 4,167 of JADZBP010000144.1, read as the reverse complement.
TGGCGTTGCCGCTGGGGGGTGGCCGTGCGGCGCAACACCTCGCCGTACATCCGACCCTTGGCAGGGGCCACCATGCGGTCGAGCTCGGCAACCTGCTCGGGGGTGCGGCAGTGGCTGCAGCCGTTCATGTTGAACATGCGCCGGCGGTTGCCGCCTCCCAGGGAATTGTGGAAGGTGTTCTGGTTGAAAATCAACACGTCGCCCGGGTGATTGTCTGGTGCCACGCAGGGCACCTCCTCGGGGCCCACGCCCCACAGTTCTCGGGGGTCCAGATTGCCCTGTTTCCCCTGCAAGTGCGAGCTGGGAACCAGGCGCAGGGCGCCGGAATCCTTGGTCAGTGGGTCCAGGTACATGGCGAGTTTGATCACCAGCATCGGCCGGGGCCCGCAGTCCGGGTGCCACAGGCCGCCGCCCACGTAATATTCGCCGCCGCTGCCCAGGTAATTGAAGTCCTCGCCGAGCAGGCCGGTCAGGGCGCCGTTGATACGCGGGTCGTCCAACAGGGTGCAGAGGCGTTCGTTGCGGTCCATGAACTGCCCCAGGCTGGTGCGCTGGGTGCCGTGGTGGACCAGGCCGGCGTCGCGAAAGGTGCGCTCGAACTCCTCGGTGATCCAGTCGATCTCTGCGGCCATCAGTCCGGGAAGAGCCAGGTAGCCGAAGTCGGCAAAGAAACGCTGCTGCTGCGGGGTCAGGGTCATCTCAGTTCACCATCTGCATGAGCCGTTGGGTCATCGAGCCTTCCTGCGTGAGGGCGTAGATAATGATGTTAACGGCCATCTGCATCTGCCGGGTGGTCTCGCCGTTGTGCCGGTAGTTGTCCCAACCGAATCCCTGCGAGGGGTAGACGCTGACTAGCCGCCCTTTGAGGAAATAGCCGATGAGGGCGTAGGGGCCATCCCATTTGGCGCTGCGGCCCGAGTAGTTCCCCGAAGGCACCCCGCCGAGGATGTCGAAAAAGGCGGTGTAGATCGGATGGTCGTCGGGGATCCGCGCCTCCCAGAAATCGCGCCCTTTGACCAGGCCGCCGTACTGCTCCAGGCCCTGCAGCAGTTGCGGGGGCATGGCGCCCAGGAAGAAGCCGCCAGCCAGCAGATAGGCAGCCATGTTCTGCACCTCGGCCTCGTTGGGGGTGAGGTTGCGGTCGCCGAGGCCGCCCTGGACGTCGAGGGGCCGGCAGATGATGGGTACCTCGAGGATACGGGTGTCGTCGTAGGTGTAGTCGCCGACAAACTCCGCCTTGAGGCCGGTGTAGCTGTTGAGGGCGTCGCAGAGCAGTTGCAGCATCTTCTGCTCGCCGGCCCCACCCATGCCGGTGGCGTACTGCGGGCTGTTCTTGATATGCACCGGCACCACGCTGGCCAGCTTGACGAATCCCTTGATCTGCTGCGGGTCGCGGCCGTCCTGAACCACCATGGCCCGGTAACGGCCCGTATCCATGCTGTTGATGTCGATCATCTCCAGACTCAGATCGATGCGTTGCTCCGGGGTCCGGGCCACTGGGTTCACCCCGGGCATGTGCAGCACCGGCTGCAGCCCCGCTCCGGCGAGTGAGCGGTCCGGGGCCAGCGCCGAGGGATTGAGCAATGCAGGGGCCGGGGTCTGGCTGGCCACCAGGCTGCGGGTGTCGAAGGTGGCTGCAGTCCGCACCTGGTCCATGCGGGCCGCCGTGGGCTGGAGCAGGTGGCGGACCAACTGGCGCTTGGGCTGGGGTACCTTGTGGATCTTCATCGGCTTGGTCAGGGTGGGGTCGCGCCGGGTGAAAAACTTGACCTTGGCCGGTTCGGGTACCCTGGCGCCATGGGGGCTGAATACGGTGACCAGGAGCAGCAGCAGGATCAGATGGCCGGCGGTGGCCAGGGCCAGGGACCACCAGTACAGCCGCCGCAACCGGCGGAACGCAAGCTCCATCGGGATCGATGGCAACACCAGCAGGTCTCCCGCAATAGGTCTGAATGCCCCCTACCGCCCTACGCCACAAGCCGACTCCTTACGTAAAGGATGATTAGGGAATTGTCAAGGAAATTTCAGATTTCAGTTGCGGGGATGGAGGTGGATGGCGGGCAAAAAAAAGCGGCAGTGAGCAGGAGATCCGGTCGCTCGCAGCCGTTTTTGGGAGGTAGACAGTGATGGTGGGCCCACTAGGACTTGAACCTAGGACCAACGGATTATGAGTCCGCCGCTCTGACCAACTGAGCTATGGGCCCGAAGACTCAGGAATGTACCGGTTTTTCGATGCTGGTCAAGACGAGGGGTCTGGCTTGCGGCGCTGCCGATGGAGAATCAGATGCATCAGTTCGGCGTTCAGACGGTCCACCTCGCCCGTATTACCCTCCCTTTCGGCCTGTTTCAGGGCCTGCCGGCACTGATTGATCTGCCGGGTCAGCGGCGCCTCGCTCAGGTGTCTGGTGAGGTCCTCCCAATGCTGCTGAATATGTTCCGGGTCGAACCCCTCCATCGCGCAACTCGAAATCAGTTGCACCAGTTCGGGGTCGCCGGCTCGGCCCATCAGTGCGGGCAGATCCAATTCCCTGGCCTGGCGGTACTCGCCAAAAAGCAGGCGGGCCAGGCTTTGGGTGCGCGGATCAGCAAACACTTCTGGCTGCAGCTGGTCTGCGGAAGAGGCGATCAGCTGCGGATGGTTCAACAACAGGCCCAGGAAGGCTTTTTCGTAGGCTGGGGGAGGATTCGGCGGGGGGGGAGCCGGACCTGTTTCCTGGGGGGGGGATGGCGCTCGCGGGGTTTGGCGTCGCAGGGACTCCTGCAGTTGCTGCCGAAAGGCTTTTTCATCGATGCCCAGGCGCTGGGCGGCCTCGCGCAGGAGCAGGTCGCGGCGCACCGCGTCGCGGCAACGGGCCAATAGGGATTGGATCGCCTCGGCGGCCCGGGCCTTGCCTTCCAGGGTGCGCAGGTCGTGGCGTTGGGCCAGTTGCTCGAGGTGAAAGTCGAGTGCCGAACCGGCTTTGGCCACCAACCCCAGCAGCGCGGCGGCACCCTCAGCCTGGACATAGGTATCGGGGTCATGGCCTCCCGGCAGCGAGACCACGCAGGCCTCCAGACCGGTGGCCAGCACCACCTCCAAGCCCCGCAGTGAGGCAGCCGAGCCGGCCTCGTCGCCATCGAAGACCAGCACCACCCGGCGGGCGAAACGGCCCAGGAGCCGGCAGTGTTCCTCGGTGAGGGCGGTGCCCGCCGAGGCCACGGCGTGCTCGATCCCGTGCTGGGCCAGGCCTAGGTAGTCCATGTATCCTTCCACCACCAGGACTGACTCCTGCTGGCGGATGGCTTCGCGGGCCTGGTGCAGACCATACAGGGTGCTACTCTTGTGGTAGATGGGGGTCTCGGGGGAATTCAGATACTTGGGTTGCTGGTCGGTTTTCAGGGTGCGCGCCCCGAAGGCGATCGTGCGCCCGGAAAGGTTGGTGATGGGGAAGATCAGCCTCTCGCGAAAACGGTCGTAGAACCCCTTGCCCTCCCGCCGGGCCGAAACGAGCCCCGCCCGTTCCAGGATTGCCGGGTCGAATCCCCGCCGGGTAGCAACCTTGAAAAAAGCATCCCATTCGGCCGGGGCGCAGCCCAACCCGAAACGCTCGGTGGTTTCGTCCCTGATTCCCCGCTGCTGGAGGTAGGCAAGGGCCTCGCGGCTTTGGGGTTGGCGCAGGAGATGATGATAGTATTTGGCGGCCAGCTCGCTGGCGCGGTAGAGCTGGTCGCTCAACTCGTCGGCGGGTTGCTGGCTGGGGGTGGGCAGGGCGATCCCGGTGCGCTGGGCCAGGTGGGCCACCGCTTCGGTGAAACTGACTCGGTCTATCTGCTGGACGAACTTGAATACATCTCCCCCGGCATCACAGCCGAAACATTTATAGATCTGCAGTTCGGGATTGACGTTGAACGAGGGGGTTTTCTCCCCGTGGAAGGGGCACAGGCCGACGAAGTTGCGGCCGGTTTTCCGCAGTTGGATATGCTCGGAGACAACCTCGACGATATCGGCGGCCTCGCGGATTCGCTGGATGAGTTCCTGGGGGATCTGCGGCATGCCTGGGCGAGGGAAAGGGGGATTGGGGTAGTATATTCCTATTTCCGGAGCCGTCAAGCATCCAGAGGGTGTTCTTGATCACATCAGCGATCGCGGGGCGAGGTTAAATTTAGGTACTCCGGGTAGGGGACGAG
>JADZBP010000143.1 GCA_020852055.1 Candidatus Latescibacterota bacterium | reverse complement strand
GATTCGACCAGCACCCGCAGTTCCTCCTCCACCAGTGCCGCCCTTTCGCCGCGCTGAGCGGGGCAGAGGCTCACCTGTCCGGCCAGGACGCGCAGGGACGCCGCTGCCTCTGGCAACACCAGGGCTCCGGCGGCCTCGCGTGTCCCCCTCAGCCTGCCGGCCAGTTCGGCCAGCCAACGCCACGCCCCCTCATTCGCGGCCGGTTCCCCCTCCCGGAGCAGCGCGCGCACCCGGACCCGCCGCAGATCCACGCGGTAATCCTCGATGGCGAAACGCCGGCTCAGCTGCACCTCGATGGTCAATGCCGGCCGCCGCTCGCTGGTGCTGAGGGCAGCCTTCCCGACAATCGCGGGAGGCAGCAGAGGCACTTGGCGGTCGGGCAGGGCCAGCGCCATGCCACGCGCGGCGACCTCCGGTTGCAGCGCGCCGTCCGGGGCGAGCAACAGCCCCGGCACCGGGAAGTGCAGACCGAGTTTATACCCCGACCAGGTCCGGCGCAGGCTGAAGGCCCAGGCGCAGGTCCCGTCCTCCGCCTCGATGCCGTACACCCGCCGGCCCCACCAGCGCCGGCACCGGGCAATGCCCGCCGGCCAGTCCGCCCCGGCCGCCTCGGCCAGGGCCGCCGCCGAGAAGGGCACTGGCACCTGCAACCGCCGCATTTCCAGGTTCTCATCCGGGTGCCAGTGCCCCAACCTTACCAGCGCCTCGAAGGCTGCCAGGGGGCCGTGCAGGTGGGCCCGCTGCAGGAGGGCCGCCGCCTCGGTGGCCCGCGGGCCTTCGCTGCCCGAAAGGGCGGCTTCCTCCAACAGGCCGATGAGTTCGTCGGCGTGGTCCGGCCTGGTCGCCGGCAGCCCATCCATCACCAGACGCAGCCAGCGCGCTCCCGCTTCCAGGCGTTCCTCCGCCTCCTGCCGCCGGGCCCGGGCGCAGCGGTGTTGTGCCACCACCGTGGCCGACAACGGTGCGTACGCGCTCTCCTGCCGGCTGAACCACTGCCCCTCTTCCAGGGCTCTGGCCAGGCTTGCCCGGCCGTCACGGCCCGGTTGCGGCCCAAAATAGAGAGCGGCCAGTTCGTCGAGGCTCCACACCGCCTGCCCGGATTCGGCCACGGTCTCCCACAGGGTGCCCATATCGAGTGCCTGTTGGGCTGCCGCCCGCTGGCGGTCGATCTGGCGCAGTTGATCAACCAGGCCCTCGCGGGACCGTTCCGCCAACTTCACCGCCGAGATATCGACCACCTTGCGCCCGCGCACCCAGCCTTCGCGGCCCTCCTGATCGAGCACCCACAGGACCCGCCGGCCGTACGGTGCCGGCTGCACCACCCCGCACAGATGCCGGTCGCCGCGCAGAAACTCGATCACCCGGCCGACCTGGTCCTGGGGCCGGGGCCCTTCCTGTGCCATCACGGCGCGTTTCACCTCCGCCCGTAGCGCGGGGTCGTTGGCTCTGAGCACGCGGGTATACCAGGGTTGCATAGACGCCTCCCGGAAATGGATTGCTGCCCTGACTCAACCCTACCCCGGCGCCTTAACCATGTCAAGCGCCTTTACTGCGATGGCCCATTCCCGGTTTGCCCCGCGCACCGCCCGCCAGTCTATCTCAAAAAAAACTTTACTCGGTATATGCTCTTTGTTAGGGTGAGAAGTAGGGGCTTTTGCCGAGGTGATGAGTTATGCCGCCAACACGCCTTTTGCTGGCTGTGATCACATTTGCTCTGTTCGGGGCTGCCAGGGCTCAGGTTCCCCTTTCAGATAATCCGTCGCACCGCATCTATACCCTTCCCAGATTCCACACCCCTCCGACCCTTGATGGGCACCGAACTCCGGGGGAATGGGATGGGGCCCTGCGGCTGGAGTGTTCCCCATCGCAGATCGCGCGCGACGGAGCGACGTACGGTTGGCGCAACGCCCTCACCCAGGAAAGCGACGTCAGCGCCAACCAGCTTGCCCAGAGCGATGGCGAGGATCCCGGGATTGCCCGGACCGACGCCGACTACTCGTCAACAATCTGGCAGGGGTGGGATGACCAAGCCCTGTACTTCACCCTCGAAGTCCGGGATAATATTCGCGCTGTGGCGGGAAACACATTTTGGTGGACGCGCGACGGTATCACTATCTATCTGGATCTGCCGGATGCCTATGATGGTGAGGACGGCGCTGGCTCGAACCACGTCTTGGACCGCGTCAACTTCACCGCTGCACCGAGGAACTCGAGCCCGGTGAGTATCCTGTGGGAGTACCGTGGCGCCTCGGGGGAGTTCCACACCAGCCTCAGCAGTTTCGCCGATTTCACCTACGCGTTCAGGGACGCCGGCAGCGAATTCGGGGGCAATGCCGACTACGTGATCGAGGCCATGATTCCATGGGAACCCCTGGTGCGGAGCGGCCATCTCCCTTCATTGCCCCGGGCAGGCAGCGAGATGGGGTTCAGCCTGCTGCTCATCGATCCCGACCTTGACGCGCGATATGGCGGCCAACTGCAATGTGTGTCCTGGGTGGATGAGCCGGGGCGATATGCCGACTGGCGTTTTGCCGATTCCCCGACAGGCCTTGCCCCACCAGGCTCCGCCGACACCCTCGACACCGCACGCCCCGACACCTTCACCACACCTCCCACCGGAACCATCGAGCCGCCCCTCGCGGACGTCCCTTTTATAGTTTCAGCCGAACCGGGCGTAGGTGCGCAGGATGTCGATCCCGAGGTCGTCAACCGGGATGGCATCCGCATCTGGTTCAGCCGAGCCCTCGACACCCGCGATTTGCGGGTGAGGGTGGCCGGCGATGCACCGCAACTCAACTGGCCCATCTCGGTGATCGCCGACTCGGTGCTGGTGATCTTCAGGGGCGGCGACTGGAATCCGGCCCTCACCTGGGACACCACTTACGATCTGCAACTCGTCGGGTTGCGCGACCGGGCGGGCAATCCGATCCCTGACCTGAGCTTTTCCTTTCGTACTTCACCCAAACCCACGCCGGAGTCTGCCGATACCACGCCCCCACACCCGGTAAGCTCTTTCCCGGCGGACGGCGCCATGGGCGTCGATGCCCAGGAATTCGGCCAACAACACCTCCGGGTTGTTTTCGACGAACCAATTGGCGTCGATGAGGTCGTATTACACGTCGAGCGCAACGGGGAGGAATACAAATGGTCCGCGTGGCTGGTCGAGGAGAGGACCCTCAGCATCGCCCTGTTCGAGTTCGAACCATCGACCTCTTACCTTGAGCCCGCCTCGCAATACCGGATCGCGATTTCGGGCGTGCGGGACTTGGCAGGAAACGTCGCGCCCGATATCTCGCTCGCTTTCGCCACCCTGGCCCCTTCAACTCCCCCCAAGGGTGGTCCATCCCTCCTGTCCTCCTACCCGATCAATGGCGCTGCGGACATCGATGCCGGGGCGCTGAACCGCGACGGTATACGCGTCTGGTTCAGTGAACCCCTCGATACCGCGGGTGTGGTGGTGCGCCTGGAAGGGGATGGCGTGGAACTCGGATGGCCCGCCTATTTCACCAACGATAGCACCCTGGTGGTGGGGTGGGGCGGCCGCCGATACCCCGCGATCCAGGCCAATACCACCTACCACCTCACCTTGTCCGGGGTGCGGGGAAGGTCTGGCTCGGGCCACCTCGACATGATGCTGTCCTTCACCACCCGCAGCAGAAATGCCCTGGCCCCCGTCGGCCCGTATATCACCACCGTCGCCGGCAACGGCCGCACCGACTTCTCCATCGACGGGCTGCAGGCTATCCAGACCAGCCTGCCCCGGCCCTATGACCTTTGTGTGGACAACGAGGGCACCATCTACTTCACCGACCTGGGCGAACACCTGATCCGGCGCATCGAGCCTTCGGGGTACGTCAGCACCGTGGTGCGCTCCCCGGCCCAGGTCTACCCCACCGGGGGCGGGCTGCCCAGCACGGTGGACCTCTCGGTGCCGATCAGTATCTTCGCCGACAAGGAGGGTGGTCTCTATTTCCCCGAATGGGCCAGGCCGCTGATCTACAAGGTGGATCGCGCCGGCAAGGTCTCCGGGGTGGTGGGTCAGGAGAAGCCGTGGTGGGCCGGCAGTGGGTCTTTTGGTGGGGACGGTGGATTCGCCTCGCAGGCCGTGTTGAGTTCTCCGGGCGGGGTGGTCCTCGACGGCGGCGGTAATCTCTTCGTCGCCGATACCTACAACCATCGCGTGCGCCGGGTGGACGCCCAGACCCAGATCATCACCACCGTGGCCGGCAGCGGCAAACAGGGGTATTGCGGCGACGGGGGGCCCGCCACCGAGGCCTGCCTCAATCTGCCCCTCGACCTGTGGGTGGATGGCTGGGGCGACCTCTACATCTCGGATGTGGGCAACCACCGGGTGCGCCGCCTCGACACCGACGGCATGCTCACCACCGTGGCGGGCAACGGCAGACAGGCGTATACCGGCGAAGGCGGCCCGGCGACCCAGACGGGCCTGATTGCCCCGAAGGGGATCTTTGTGGATGCAGCGGGGAATCTCTTCATCGTCGACGACCAGGTGATCCGGAAGGTGGATACCAACGGGACCATCACCACCGTCGCCGGCAATGGTCGCGAGGGGTACGGCGGCGATGGCGGCCTGTCGCTCTACGCCTCGTTCAACGATCCCCGCAATATCTTCGGCGACCGCCACGGGGACTTGTACGTGGCCGACGAAGGCAACCACCGCATCCGGAAGATCACCGGCCTGGCCGCCGCCACGCCCATAGTTGCCGCATCCTATCCCTTCCTCGCGCCCCGCGACACCACGCCGCCGGCCATCCGCGCCACCTCCCCGGCCCTGGCCGGGCTGGCGGCCAACCCGGGTACCCTCGACCAGCTCTACGTGGCCTTCACCGAACCCGTGGACCCAATGCTACAGGTGCAGTTGCGCCGGGACAGCAGCAGCGTGGGCTGGACCTTCTGGGTGGCCTTCGACTCCCTGGTGGTCGACCGCGGCAGAGCGCCCCAACTCGCGCCAAACACCGCCTACGAGTTGGAACTGCGCGGGGTGCGGGACCTCTATGGCAACCCGGCGCCGGACCGTGTTCTGGCTTTCACCACCGGCAACACCAGCGCCGACACCATCCTGCCGCCCTCGCTCGACACGATTGCCGTGGTGCCGCCCGACTCCTTGCCACCGGTTCCCCCGGACACCACCACGGCAACCACCCCGCCCGACACCCTTTCCCAGCGCGGAGCCATCGCCCTCGACTTCGACCTGGCCGAGGGCGATCAGGGCAAGGTGCTTTTCGACGGCGCCGCCGCTGACCGCATCGTCGATCTGCAGTTGCTCGCCCGCGACCTGCCCGAGATCACGGGCTGGAGCGCGGTGCTGGTCTACGACCCGGCGCAACTGCGCTTCCTCAGCGGCAGCTTTCAACCCGGCCCCTTTCTGCCGGGCATGATCCCGCTCAGCGACACCAAGGAGGGCCAGGTGGAGGTGGGCGGCGCCTTGCTGGGCGCCTCCACCAGAAGGTCCGGCAGCGGCACACTGGGCCTAGTGTCCTTCGAGGTGCTCGCTGGTTTCGGGACCGAGGCCACCCTGACCCTGACCCAGGTCAAGCTGCGGCGGACCACCGGGCAGGTGGCCAGCGACCGGGTGCAGGTCCCGGTGCACCTGGTCTCCGGCGCCGGCAGCCTGCGGCCGCCCACCGTCTCGGTGGACTTCGACCTCAGCCCGGGCAACCAGGAGGAGCGCCTCGCCGCCCAGGCGGACCCGGTCTATACCTTCCAGTTGCACCTTGCCGGCGCCCCCGCCCTCACCGGCTGGAGCGCCGCCATCGACTACGATCCGCTCCAGGTCCGCTATGTGGGCGGCAGTTTCCAACCCGGCGATCTCCTGCCAGGCCTGAGCCCGCTGGTGGACGACCGCGAGGGCCGGCTCACCCTGGGCGGGGCCGTCCTGGGCGCCCGCAGCGGCAGCGCCGGCAGCGGGCAGTTGGGCCAACTGAGCTTCGCCACCCGCGACGGCTTTCTCGGCAGCGCGGTGCTCAGGGTGGCGGAGTTCACCCTGCGGCTGGAATCCGGCGAACGCTACCGCGGCACGCTGCGCACCGCCGCCACCATCCACCACGCCCCGGCCAACCTGGTCCTCGACCTCGACCTGGCCGAAGGGGACCAGCAGCGCCGCTCAGTAAAAAACGTGCTCGCCGGCGCGGCCTTTCCGGTGCAGCTCTACCTGTATCGCACCCTGCCCATCCGCGGCTGGGGCGCCACCCTGCGCTACGATCCGCAGAGCCTGCGCTACCGCAGCGGCAGCTTTGTGCCCAGCAGTTTTGTGCCGGGCCTGGTGGCGCTGGTGGACGAAGGTGAGGGGCAGGTGATCCTGGGTGGCAGCACCCTGGGCACCGACGGCAGCGGGTCCGGGGACGGTCCGCTGGGCACCCTGGTATTCGAGGTGCTGCCCGGTTTCTCGGGCAGTACCCACGTGGAGGTGGCCGAGCTTTCCCTGCGCCCCCTGGCGGGGAGCATCTTCAAACGCGCCCTCGCCAACACCATCACCCTGGCAGGAGTCGCTCCTCCCTCGCTGGCCTTTGACTTCGACCTGAGGGCCGGCGATCAGGAGGAGTCACTCCTCGGGCAGGTACTGCCCGGCCGGGTGTACACCGTGCAACTGCTCATCCACGACACCCCGCCGATCAGCGGCTGGAGCGCGGCCATCGGCTTCGACCCCGAGCAGGTGCGTTACGTGGAGGACAGTTTCCGGCCCGGCGACTTCATCCCCGGTCTGGCGAGTCTGGTGAGTACCAAACGCGACAGCGTCATCGTCGGCGGGGCCGTGCTGGGCAGCCAGGCTCAGAACAGCGGCAGCGGCGTGTTGGGCCAGCTCTCCTTTGAGGTATTGTCCGAATTCAGCGGCTACAGCTGGCTAGACATCCCCGGTTTCACCCTGCGCCTGGCCGGCGGGGCCGTGCGCCGCGAAACCGCCAGGACCGCGGCCTTTTTGGTTTCCGGCAGCGGCGGCGCCACCGCCGTAGAGGAAGAGAGCACCGCCCTGCCCGCCACCACGGCGTTGCTGCCGGGTTATCCCAATCCCTTCAACACCACCACCCTGCTGCCCTACCAGCTGGCCGAGGCCGGCCCGATACGGCTGGAGGTCTACGGCCTCACCGGACAGCGGCTGCGCACCCTGGTGAACACCTCCTCAGCACCCGGCTACTACCAGGTCTCCTGGCCAGGTACCGACGACCAGGGCCGCCCCCTGGCCAGCGGGGTGTATCTGGTGCGCCTCGAGGCGGGGACTAAGGCGCAATTGCAGAAGCTGATGCTGCTCCGGTGAGGCCCGCCTTCATCCGGTTGGCCTCACCCCGAACTGATACACCGTGGCGCAGTCCAGGTACAGGCGCACCGCCAATTGCCGGTCGACCGGTACGCGGGGCAATAGGGCTCCGCCTTTCCACCGCACCACTGCGTCGAGCTGATCGCCAGTCAGCGGCGCGCAGTCCTCCTTGGCATAGCCGGGAACGGGCACCGTGCCCTGGGCGGCGTTTTCCGGCAGCGAGGTGTCGAACAACCCCACCCGCACCGCACCGCCCCGATGGGTGCGCAGATTCAGCCGCAGCTCGAGGCCCTCGCCGATCTCGTCCCCGTCGAAACGCAACTCCAGTTCGTCCATCAGGGTGGTGTCGGCCCCCACGATCCGGCCCCGCGGCCAGCGCGCCAGGTGGATCAGCATGGCGCCGTTTTCCTTGTAGTACGCCCGCATTCGCTCGGGTTCCAGCGAGGCTTCGCGCGGCAGGAAGGAGTGCCGGCACTGGCCGTTGCTGAGGAAGAGCCAGTCTTCGTCGGCGGCCGTGGTCACGTAGGGCGCGGCGTAGTAGCCGCTGTGGAAGAGCGTGCCTGGCGCGGTAGGTTCGAGGAAGCTGGGCCTGCCGGGCAGGTGGCGCCACGAACCTCCGGCGCGTTCCCGGAACGCCAGCACCAGGTGCTGCTCGGCCGGACCGCCGTGCATCGGGTACTGCCGGCCCTGGGCGGAGTAGTCCTGGCCTTCGTGCAGCCAGTTGCAGTACTCGTACTGCACCAGGCCGATGAGCTGGTCGGGCTGGGGGAACCAGGACATGTAGTAGTAGTCGCAGGTCTGGGCGCCAAAGGTGCGCGCCCGGATGTCGTCGTAGTCGTCCGGGATCAGGGCCGGGACTTCGGGCGTGTACTGCCCCCCCCTCCCTTCGGAGGTGTAGATATCCCGCCGCCACATCGCCCCGTACCGGCGATTCTTGCGGAAGGCGTACCGCGCACAGCCGGCCCAGGGATCCCAGCAGGCGGTGGCCGTGTCGCCGGGGATGAAGCGCGGCAGGGCGTCGTCGAGGTGCCAGTGGAATCCATCCGCCGAATGCGCCGTGTAGTGGCCGTAGCTGACCTGCTTGCGCGACCAGCCGTCCTGGCGTCCCGGCGCAGTGGCCGAATCGGCGGTGCCAAAGGCGCGGTACCGGTGGCTGGCCGGGGCGGTCGAGTCCACAAAAACCGTGGTGCCGCCGAAAGGCAGGTCGACGAGGTTGTTGTCGCGGCTGCCCCGGAATTCCACCAGCCCCAGCCTGGGTTTGTGCCAGTGGTAGCCGTCGTCCGATTCGGCGTAAGCCACGGTGTAGCTGATCCACAGCTTGTTGTCCGGGCCCCACTGCCAGGCGTTGTACCACATCCGGTACCTGCCCCCGTCGCGGATCACCGAGGGAAAGATCCCGCCGGCCTCGTCCACGGCGGTGTCGTTGGGGATCACCGGCCCGATGATCTGGGGCCGGGCCTGCACCTGCCGCACAGCCGCGCCCCAGTGCCAGATATGGGGATTGAATTCCAGTAATTGCTGCATCGCCATGCCTCCGCTCAGCGTCTGCCTGCACGTTTTCCCGCCGCTCTGGCGGCTCTCGTCCTACCTTCCCAAATTACCACTAAGGCCCCTCCGAGGGCCTTTCTCCTTCACCTGGGATACTCCATGCGCCGGCTGCTCGCCTGGTTGGTCTCTCTGCTCCTCCTCCCCCTGGGGGCCGGTACCCTGTACTTCATCCTGGGCCGCGGCCAGACCCCGCCCATCCTCGACGCGCAGGGCCCCCCCGGGCCAGGAAGCATCAGCTCGCTCGAGGAAATAGACCTGAACGGGGCGCGGCAGTGGCTCCTCCTGCGAGGCCGCGACCGCACCAAACCGGTGCTGCTCTTCCTGCACGGAGGTCCGGGCATGCCGGCCATGTACCTGGCCCACGCCTGGCAGCGGCCCCTGGAGGCGGACTTCGTGGTGGTGCACTGGGATCGGCGCGGCGCGGGCAAATCCTATCAAGCCGGACTGGAGGGTGAACTATCCGTGCGGCAGACCCTCGACGATACCTACGAACTCAGCCGCCGGCTGCGCGAGCGCTTCGGCCGACAGCGCATCCTGCTGGTGGGCCACTCCTGGGGCACCTACCTGGGTCTGCTGGCTGTCGCCGAACACCCCGAATACTTCGCCGCCTATGTCGGCATGGGACAGATGGCCGGGAACTCAGCTCAGGATCGTCAGGCCCAGGCGGTGTTCCTGCGCGGGGTGGCCACCGCAGCCAACGACACCGCGCTCTTGCGGCGGCTGGATCAGGTGCCGCCCGGCATCAATGAGGACGACCTCTTCCGCTACGGCGCCGAACTGCACGGCGCCCAGAGCCTCTGGCCCCTGCTTTCGGCCGGTCTGCGCGCCCCCGAGTATGGGTTCGGCGATATTCTCAACGTGAAACGCGGCGCTCAGTTGGTGGGCGAGAAGATGCAGTACGACGTGATCGCCGGCCCGCTGGGACAGGCCGTGACCTGTGTTGAGGTTCCGGTCTTCTTCTTCCTCGGCCGTCACGACTACACCACGCCGGCGCCCTTGGCCGCGGCGTATTTCGGGAAGCTGAACGCCCCGCTCAAAGGTCTGGTTTGGTTCGAGGACTCGGCCCACTTCCCCTTCTTCGAGGAACCTGAGCGCTGCCGCTCCGAACTGGTCCAGGCCTGGCAGATGGCCGACTCGTTCTGGGCGAGCTGCAGGTGAAGGGCAGCGGGTCGCTCGCCGGGGCTCCGCGGTCAATCG
>JADZBP010000142.1 GCA_020852055.1 Candidatus Latescibacterota bacterium | reverse complement strand
GGTCTGCAGTATGCGCCGCCGGTGGGGACCAAGTTGCCGAACTCGTGGGGCCTGTACGATATGCATGGGAACGTATATGAGTGGATCCAGGATTGGTACGCCAACCACTACCCGAACACCGAGCAGATCAATCCCAAGGGACCCGAGAAGGGGGCGTACCGCGTCCTGCGGGGAGGCCATTTCTACTTCAACGCTTGGTCTACGCGGTCGGCCCATCGTTACGCCGGAGCGCCGGAAGGGCGCGGCGCTCATTTTGGCGCACGCCTGTTGAGGGTCGGGTGATGGGAGACCACGAAGAATTAGGAGGCCAGCGCGCTGGTACCCAGCCGGAGGAGATGGAAACCGTGTCCGCGATCCCAACCCAGAAAATCCCCATCCCGTCCCCCGACCTCCTCAGGGGGGTGCATCTACTCAACGATCCGGTCCACAACAAAGGCGCTGCCTTCACCGCCCGCGAACGCGACGCGCTGGGCCTGCGCGGCCTGCTCCCCCCGCGCATCAACAGCCAGGAACAGCAGGTGGCGGCGGTGATGGAAAATATCCAACGCAAGCCCTCCGACCTCGAAAAGTACATCTATCTGGTCTCTCTGCAGGGGCGTAACGAAACCCTCTTCTACCGGGTGGTTATCGACCATCTGCAGGACCTGATGCCCCTCATCTATGCCCCCACCGTGGGCCTGGCCTGTCAGCTCTATGGCCGTATCCTTCGGCGTCCGCAGGGGCTCTTTATCTCCGCCAAAGACCGGGGCCAGATAGCCGAGGTGTTGCGCAACTGGCCCCATCAGGACGTGCGCATCGTGGTGGTCACCGACGGGGAGCGCGTTTTGGGTCTCGGTGACCTGGGGGCCGGCGGCATGGGCATCCCGGTGGGCAAACTGGCCCTGTACACCGCCTGCGCTGGCATCCAGCCCACCCAGTGCCTGCCTATCACCCTCGATGTAGGCACCGACAATCCAGAACTGCGCCATGATCCGCTCTACCTCGGCCTACCCCAGCCCCGCCTGCGCGGGGTAGCCTACGACGAGTTAGTCGACGAGTTCGTCACCGCTGTTACGCAGGTCTTTCCGCGCGCCTTGGTCCAGTTAGAGGATTTCGCCAACGCCAATGCCTTCCGCCTGTTGGCGCAGTACCGCGACCAGATCTGCCTCTTCAATGACGATATCCAGGGGACCGGCAGTGTGGTGCTGGCCGGCATCTACGCGGGGCTGCGCCTGGCTGGCAGTCGCTTGGTCGATCAATGCTTCCTCTTTCTGGGGGCCGGCGAGGCCAACCTCGGGGTGGGGGCGCTGCTTGTCGCCGCCCTGCAGGCCGAAGGGCTGACTGCTGCCGAGGCCAGGAAGCGGTGCTGGTTCTTCGACTCCAAGGGTTTGGTGGTCCAGGAGCGGACCGACCTGGCCCCCCACAAGCGGCTCTTTGCCCACGCCCACCCGCCAGTGCACGATTTCGCCGGCGCCATCGCTGTCTTGTGCCCCACGACCCTTGTCGGTGCCTGCGGCATGCCCGGGAAGTTCACCCGGCCCATGCTCCGGATTATGGCCGATCTCAATGAGCGCCCGCTGATCTTCGCTCTTTCCAATCCCACCTCCCAATCCGAGTGTACTGCCCAGCAGGCGTACGAGTGGACCGGTGGTCGGGCCATCTTCGCCAGCGGCAGCCCCTTCCCGCCGGTGGAATACGAAGGTCGCACCCTCGATCCGGGCCAAGCGAACAACGTCTACATCTTTCCGGGGGTAGGACTGGGGGCCATCGCCAGCGAGGCCCGCAGGGTGACGGACGAGATGTTTTTCGCCGCTGCCAAAGCGCTGGCAGAGGAGGTCGGGGAGGAGGACCTGAAGGTCGGGCGCATCTACCCGCCGCTCAGCCGTATCCGCCAGGTCTCGGTGCAGATTGCCCTGGCAGTGGCCGAAATGGCCTACGTCCATAGCCTGGCAGGCCGGCCGCGGCCCGTTGACCTGCTGGCGCACATCCGCAGCCTGGTGTACGAGCCAATTTACCAGAACTATCTCTGACAAGAGACTATTTCAGGTATATTTGAAAGGACGCGTACCCTATGCCTACGAAAGAGAAAGAGCGGCTACTGCAAACACAGCAAACTAATGACTCTGAGGATTCGCCACTTCGTGCCAGCTGAAAAAGCCTGATTGGCGACAATTAGGTCTCCTGCCGCATTGCCTCATGATTTTTGCTACCATGGCCAGGCCGTTGGCTCACGTAATCTGCTACTCTTTTCATGCCAGGAGCTCTCTACCTTCCAAGCAGGCTGGGGGCATCCAGCGTGATTTTCCGTGAAAAGAGGGGCAGCGAGTCAGCGGGGCCACGAGATCAGTGGTTGTTGCCCACGTCGGGAGGCACCGGGCTGCCACGCAGAGCAGGGAGAAACGAATGATCCCGGACAGACTCGCGATAGCATTTCTCGTGCCGGGTAACATTTCGTCGTGAGGCAACGCGTGCGGGAATTATAGTTGACGCTGATCAAAAGCCCATCGGTACTGATCCCAACCCCCGTGATCTCGATCTCCACGGCATGATTAGCCAATTGAACCTGTAGGTACGTAGCACAATCATCGATTCGGTCAGTAAGTGCTGGATATCGAAGACAAACCCCAGCCCTTACAGCCAAAACCTGTTCTGTTCGCTACTAACCATCCTGAACTGAAGTGATAATTTCACGTATTCTGATCACCCCCCCCACTCCCGCCGCGGTACTGGCTGTTTCTGGCCACCATGCTGCTGGGCAATGCGATGCTGACCCAGGTGGTAAAGACCTGGTTCATTCGTAGGTTTGGTGAATGATGGCGGTAGGCGCTCAACCCCCGGTTGGGAATGGTCTCCACTCCCAGCGTCGATCCTGCAAACCACAGATCCCAGAACAGTGGCCGGTCATTGTCGCCGCCGTCCTGGCGATGATTTTCTGGTTCGCGGACGCGGCGCTGGACTGGCTCTATTTCTACAACACCTCATACGCGGAGATAGTTACTGGTACGGGGGCGCCTCAGGAGATCTTCATGCGGGTAGTCGGCGCGGTTATGCTGGTGGGGTTTGGCCTGTTTATGGCCAGGAACCTCACCAAGCGCAAGCAGGCGGAGGAAAGCTTGGTGCGTCTCGGCCAGCAAACTGAACTCATCTTGAACTCGGCAGGGGAAGGGATTCTGGGGTTGGATTTGCAGGGCAACCACACGTTTGTCAACCTGGCCGCGGCAAAAATGCTGGGCTACGAAGCCGAAGAGCTTTTAGGCTATACCAGCCACGCCACCTGGCATCACACCAAGCCTGATGGGAGTCCCTACCCAAAAGAAGAGTGTAAGATCTACGCCGCCTATCGGGACGGGATGGTCCATAGTGTGTCTACCGAGGTTTTCTGGCGAAAGGATGGCACCTCCTTTCCTGTCGAGTATAAGAGTACGCCCATCTATGACTAGGGTCAGATAGCTGGTGCTGTGGTAGTTTTTGCGGACATCACCGCACACAAACGCATGGAACAGGAACTGATCCGGATCCAGTGTCTGGGGGCGGCAGGAGAGTTATCCGCTGGGGTGTGTCACAACCTCAACAACCTACTTACAGGGGTATTGACCCCGGCCGACCTGCTGCAGGCGACCAGTAGCGATCCCAGAACCCAGCGCCTGGCCGGGATGATCCTCGAGGCGGGGACCCGCGCTGCGGAATTGGTCCATCGCCTGCACCTGTCGGTGCGCGGAGCCAACAGAGAGATCCTAGTTCCGGTCGGGCTTAATGAGGGCATAGAAGGGGTGGTGGAGATGGCCCGGTCCAAATGGGCGGACGAGCCTCAGGCCCGGGGCGCGGTGATTGCGGTGCAGACCGCCTTGGCGCCGGTGCCGCCGATCAAGGGCACCCCCTCCGAAGTCCATGACCTACTCCTCAATCTGCTCCTCAATGCCGTCGACGCCCTACCTGCAGGAGGGGGAATCTCGATCAGCACGGCCCTGGAGGGGGAGTTCGTGCGGTTGGAGTTCAGCGATACCGGCATCGGCATGGATGAGGAGACGCGCTTGCGGATCTTTGAGCCCTTCTTCACCACCAAGATGGACGTGGGCTCCGGCCTGGGCTTGTCGACGTTGTACAACAGTGTGACGCAATGGGGCGGCACCGTGGCGGTGGAAAGCACCCCGGAGAAAGGCACGACCTTTACCTTGCGGCTACCGGTGTGGTCGGAGGCAGTGAACCCCGCGCCTAGTCCGGCTCCTGCGGGAGAGTCGCGGTCTGGTCGGATGCTGATCGTCGAGGATGACCCGGTGGTTGCCAGGCTCCTGACAGAGGTACTGAGTCCACAGCACCGGGTCGAGGTCTTCACCAGAGGCGGGCAGGCGCTCGAGCAGTTTCATGGCGGGAACTACGATGTGGTGATTGTCGACCTGGGCCTCCCGGGTCTCCCAGGAGATCAGGTGGCCCGCCGGCTCCGAGAGATGGATCCTCGGGTAGGCATAATTCTGTTCTCCGGGTGGGAACTGGATGCTGGCGATCCCCGGCGGCAGCTGTTCGACTTCACCCTTCGGAAGCCACTGCGAGACCTGAAGGCCTTCG
>JADZBP010000141.1 GCA_020852055.1 Candidatus Latescibacterota bacterium | reverse complement strand
CAGGTCAAGGAAGGGGAGGTGGCGGAACCGGCCAAGGTGAAGTTCTTCACCCGCCGCGATCCGATGCTGACCAAACCGCTGGAGTTGCGCAAGGTGCCCCAGCCCAAGCGGCAGTTGGTGCGGCGGGAGGTGCAGGTGTCGGCGGCGCGCATGGACCAGGTGCGGGCGACAGCGGCCTTCGACACCCGCGGGCTGATCGCCGGCCAGGGCAGCGGGGTGAGCGCGATCAACCTGCCGCGGCAGTTGGACAGCGCCCCGCGCATGGCGATGAATATGGAGTCGGGGCTGGGGGCGCAGGACATGAGCGCCACCCGCACGGTGGAGAACAAGATCGACATGGCCCTGGAGATGCTGGACGTCAACAGCATGGACACGGGGCGGTACCGGGCGATGGTGATCCAGGACTCCAAGGACCGGCAGGCACTCAAGGGCTTCGTCAAGTTCGCCCACGTGATGTCGGCCAGCGCGGTGTCCTCGGGCACCGTGGGTTGGGGTTCGGTCAATGTGCGCGAGATCGACCGGCTGCGCGACACCGTCAACGAGTACACCGGCCTGCAGGCCGACTTCATCGGCAGCATCGCCTTCGACGACGAGCGGCTGATGGAGGTGCCCATCATCATTCCCCAGGGCACGCCCAATGAGAGCGAGATGGCGCATCTGGCCAAGTACCTGATGGCCGGGGGATTCGTTTTTGGCGGGATCTGGGGCGAGGCCCTGGAGAAGTACGGCGGGCTGGTGAACGGCCGCGATTTCTGGAGCGAACGCCTGCCCGACGAACACCCGATCTTCAGTTCCTTTTTCGATTTGAAGGGGGGGGTGCCTTCGGGCATTGGCAGCCCCTCTTTGGCCCAGGGTAAGTTCGGCGTGGCCGCCTGGGACTATCTGACGGGATATTTCGTCAAGGGCCGGCTGGCCGGGGTTTCCGCCGCCAAGGGCTGGGGCTGGATGAACTCGGATTACAACAACGACACCACCCGGCAGTTGCAGATGGCGGTAAATATCATCGTCTACGCCCTCACCCAGGAGGGCTCGATGACCCAGCGCCTGATGCAGATGGTGAACTGAGCCGCTGCCTACAGGTTCCAACAAGAGCAAACCCCCGCTGGCGCGAAGGCCGGCGGGGGTTTGCTCTTGTTTGGTGGCGCGAAGGGGTTACTTCTTCAGGCCAGCCCGGATCTCTTTGATGGTGTCGATCACCTGCCGCACGTTGGTGGTGAGGGCGGCGAAATCCTTCTTGTCGAGGATATCCTTGGTGATCAGGTTCGAACCCACGCCGACACAGGCCACCCCGGCCTTGAACCAGGCTTCCAGGCTCTCGCGGGTGGCATCCACCCCGCCGGTGGGCATGATCCGCGTCCAGGGGCAGGGGCCCAGCACCGATTTGACGAAGCCGGGGCCGCCCACTTCCTTGCCGGGGAAAACCTTGATGATCTCGACGCCCAGTTCCTCGGCTTCGGAGATCTCGGAGGCGCTGCCGCAGCCGGGGGAATAGGCGATCTTGCGGCGGTTGCAGAGCCGGGCCACCTCGGGGTTGAGCAGCGGGCCGACCACGAAGTTGGCGCCACTGGCGATATACAGGGCCGCGGTGGGCGCGTCGACCACCGAGCCGACCCCCAGGATCACATCGATCTTCTTGTCTAGAATGTGCTGGATTGCGTCGGCAAAGACCCGGTAGGCCAGATCGCCCCGGTTGGTGAACTCGACCACCCGCGCCCCGCCGGCCGCACAGGCCTCGATCACGCCGATAGTGGTTTGCAGATCCTTGTGATAGAAAACCGGCACCACGCCGGTGGCGTACATGGCGTTGAGCACCGCCATTCTGTCGTGTTGTGCCATGGCCTTTCTTCCTCTTTAAGGGATGACCGTCGGTTCCCTGTACAATCTACTTCAGCGGGTGGGCGGCGGGAAGGGGGCGGGGGTTTCGGGGTAGTGGTGGCAGCGGTCGACCCCGCGCAGGAGCAGCGGCTTCCAGGTCTGGCCGGTGGAGTTGAGCATCACCTGCCTGGCGTGGGGCGGGATGAAACGCACGGTGAGGCCGCAGCGCCGGCGCGGCGAGGTATTGGGGTGGCTGGCGTGGTAGAGCTGTCCTTCGTGGATGGAGATCTGGCCGGCTTTCAACTCCAGGTGCTCCACCTTGCTCTTGTCCACGTGTTCGTCGGGGATTTCCTGGTTGATGCTGAGCAGGTTGCCCTGGCGGGCCGACTTGGCGTGCGGGGCGATGCCGCTTTTATGGGTGCCGGGGATCACCTGCATACAGCCGTTGGCGATATCGCTGTCATCCACGGCGATCCAGGCGGTGTGGGCGATGGGCGGTTCCAGCCCCCAGTAGGTGATGTCCTGGTGCCAGGCCACGAACTTCACGCCCTCCTGGTCGGGGTACTTGCAGAAGAAGTGGGTGGCCAGGAGCAACACGTCCTCGCCCATCAGCTGCTGGATCAGGTCGAGCAGGCGAGGGGCGGTGGCCATCTGCCAGATGAACTCCTCCTGGAAGTGCCAGTTGACCAGGCCGATCTGGCATTTCTCGCGGCCCTCGCGGGCTTCGAGCTGGTCGAAGGCGGTGCGGTAGTGGCTGATCTCGGAAGGGCTGAACAGGTCCAGGCCGGTGACGAAACCATCCCGGTCGTAGGCGGCGGCCAGATCCGTGCGGACAGTCATGGGCAGACTCCTGTGGGGGTGGCACCAGAGCGGCAGATAGTGTACGCCAAGACGCCCCTGGGTTCAACCCGGCCGCGCGGGCGCCCTTTCAGAGCGTTACCTCGAGTTTCCCCTCCTGGAGGGAGATGGAAAAACCGGCCAGGCCGCGCGGAGTGGGACCCTTCAGTTTGTTGCCCTGAAGGTCGAACTGCGAGCCGTGACAGGGGCAGACGAGCACCCCCTTGCTGTTGGGCAGGTTGACCTCGCAGCCCTCGTGCGGGCACTGCGAGGAAAAGGCCAGGTAGGTGCCGGCGCTGGCCTGAATGACGATCAGGGGCAACTGACCCTTGGCTGCCACCTTGACGGCCCCACCCACGGTTTTCAGCGCGGCGTACTGCGGGGCATTGAGATCGAGGGTGAGGGTCAAGTCCGAGGTGCCGGTGGGATCGATAGGGCCGGTGGCGGTGTCCTCGGACCCGCCGCTGCACCCCTGCAGCACCAGGGTCAGGAGCGAGCCGCTGAGGACAGCCTTGATGGAGTGGGTGGCAAAGGTCCGCCGGCTCAGAGTGTCTTCGGTCATGGCAAGGTGCTTTCCTGGGTAAAGGAGGGGGGGATCACGGGGCAACGGGGGTAAAACGCCCTAGCGCCTCGGCCAGTTCCGCGCGCTCGCCGGGGTTCAGGCGCGGTGGATTGTCGCGGCAGGGGCCGCCGGCGAGCCCGCTCAGTTCGAGGGCGGCTTTGATCAAGCGCAGGCCAAAGCGCCGGCGCAACTGGTTGAGCGGAACCAGGGTGTTGTGGATCGCCATCACCTGGGCAAAATCCCCCTGCTGGCCCGCTGCCCACATCTGGGTGTACAGGTCGGGCAGGAAATTGGCGAAGCTGCAGGCCAGACCGCCGCCGCCCAGCACCAGGTACGAGGGGGCAAAGGCATCGCCGGCGCCGACGATGGCGAGCTGGTCGCCCAGGGCCAGGACGATCTCCTGGAACTCGTCCATACGCTCGCGCTCTTCCTTGAGGGCCACCACGTTGGGCAGGGCGGCCAGGCGCTGGAGCACGGCCAGGTCCACCAACTCGTCGGCCCGGAAGGGCATCATGCCGATGCCGATGGCCCGCCCCACCCGGGTGTAGTAATCCACCAGGGCCTCGGCGGTGGGCACGGCCTCGTCGTCGGGAAAGAGCAACACCCCGTCGGCGCCGGCAGTCTCGGCCTGGCGGCTGCGGGTGATGGAGGCGGCGGTGTCGCCGTATACCCCGGCAAAAACCACCATGCGGCCGGCGGCCTGGCGGGCAGTGGTCTCGATCACCAGACGGTGTTCTTCGGCGCTGAGGTCCCACAACTCACCCACCCCGCCGCAGACCACCACCACCGGAATGTCGCCCTGCACCAGGAATTCGATGTTGCGCTGCAGGCCTTCCACATCCACCCGGGTGCGGCCACCCTCCTCGATGAAGGGGGTGGGAGCAAAAACCACGATGCCGCGGGTCCGCGCCCGCAAGGTGTCCAGGGTCATCGCTTTATCCTCTCAATTGAAAAGGGGTTGGTCCAGGGGTTCCATGTCGGCGGTCAGGGCCACCTCCTCCAACTGGGCGGGCGTGCTGGCGCCGCTGCTCACGGTGCTGACGCGCTCGTCGGCCAGGAGATAGCGGAAGGCTTTCTGGGGCAGGGTGCCCGGCAGGGGATGCAGTTGCGCGAGCACCTGCCGGGCCTGTTCCCGTTCCCCGGCGTCGGCGAGGGCGGCCAGGGCTTTGGCCTGGGCTTCACCCTCGACGAAGAGCCCGCTGGCCAGCGGGGTGGCCACGACGATGCCCAGGTCCTGGCGGTGGGCGGCGGGGATCACCTCCAGGGCAGCCAGTTGCGAGCAGGGGTGATAGTCGTGGTAGACCAGCACGGTGTCGAATTCGCCGGTATCGGCCAGCCGTGCCAGCAGGGGAATGGCCCGGCCGGTGATGCCGATCCGGGCGCACAGGCCGCGCTTCTGGGCGGCCCGCAGGCCTTCGAGGGCGCCACCCGGCTCCATGATGCGTTCCCAGCCGGCCAGGTTGACCTCGTGGATCTGGGCCACGGAAAGCTGGTTCAGGCCCAGGCGTTGGCAGCTGCGCTCCAGGCTCCAGAGCACCGAGTCGCGGCGGTAGTCGAAATCCGCGGGGTCGAAGCCCACCTTGGTCGCCAGATAATAGGGCCGGTCGATGCCGGCGAGGGCCGCCCCCAGCAACTGCTCGCTCTTGCCGTAGAGCGGCGCGGTGTCGAGGTAGTTGATGCCCAGGGCAAAGGCGTGTTGCACCACGGCGCGGGTCTGTTCCAGGGCGCGCTCCGGGTCGGGGCCCATCAGGTAGGCCCCGCCCAGGCTCACGGCGCTGATCTGCCAGCCGGTGCGGCCAAAGCGGCGGTAGCGCATGGTCTCTATTTGACTCAGGGTGAAAAAAGTGTGTAGTTTAAGCCGAATTTTCGCAAGTAATTCCGGGCGGAGGAGGGGAGATCGCCAGTGTCATCAAGATAGGCACCCCGGTATGGGTGAACAAGGAATTGGCCGAGGCCCGCGTCCGGCAGTAGACTGGCGAAACCACCGGCGTCTGGACGGAAGACAGCGGAGCTGAAGAAAGGTATCGCGAGGCGTGCCAGCCGATAATACCCAGATCGACAAAGAGGCCCTGCAGCGGCGCTGGATCGCCCAGGCATTGGGGGAGCCCCAGCGCGCCCTATCCCTCTTTGTGACCGGGTCCCAGAGCGGGGGCGCCCAGGGGACGCTCTATTACCGGCTCGGGCTGAAAGGCATCGAAGTCGCCATCAGCCAGGACGGGTTGCGGGCCTGCCTGCTGGGGTTGCCGGCCGCAGAGGCCGTCGAGGAAGTGACCGAGCTGCTCCAGAGCCACGGGCTGCAGGACCTCCACCTCGTGCAGGGGGAGGAAAGCTCGGCGGTCTGGATCGAGGTGGCCCGCGGCCAGGCCCCGGTCCCGACTCGGGCCACCGGCTTTTCCTTCTGCCAGCCCGGACAGCCGGACCAGACCATCAGTGCCGACGAACTGGCCAAGATCTCCGCCGACCTGCTGCAGCTCCTGCTGCCCGAAACCATCGACCGGGGGCGGCTGGAGGAGAGCCATGCCATCGTGGCGCTGCCCGGGCAGGTGGTGGGGCGCTTCACGGTCGAAGAGCCAGGGACTCCCGGGCAGGACGTGTTCGGCCGGCTGCTGCATCCGCCCCTGACCCTGACCCAGAGCCAGATGCTGCCCGGCCCCGGCATCGTCGCCGTCCCTCCCGGCGAGTGGCAGGCCGATCGGTACGGGTACCTGAGCCTGGCCGACAACCAGCTTGCCATCGTCACCCCCGTCCACCTGCCGCCCGATGATCTGCACGCCTACTGGGTGGTGCTCGACCGGCAGCCGCACGCCGTCACCCCCGAGATGATCCTGCAGTGCCTCCAGGACCAGGGAGTGGTGAACGGCATCGCCCGCGAGCGCATCGGCCAATTGGCCAACCTGGTGCGCAAGGGTACCATCAAACGCGGCATGTACATCATCGCCCAGGGCACCCCGCCCGATCCGGGGCAGGAAGCCCAGTTGGAGATCCTGGCCAAGACCACGGCCAAGCCGCCTGCCGCCAAGGGCCGGTCCCTGGTGGCTTTTGCCG
Organism: Candidatus Latescibacterota bacterium; assembly: GCA_020852055.1. Lineage (GTDB taxonomy): Bacteria > Latescibacterota > UBA2968 > UBA8231 > UBA8231 > SICG01. The sequence goes on along the minus strand of JADZBP010000141.1, from coordinate 12,690 downwards.
AGGATGTGCAGCCCAACCAGTTGGTGGCCCGGCGCACCCCCCACAAACCCGGCAAACCCGGCCGCGACGTGAAGGGGCAACCCATGCCGCCCCCGCCCGACACCAGCCATCCCGTCAAGGTCGGCAAGGGGGTGCGCATGGCGCAGGAGGGCGAGCTGGAGGAGTTCTATGCCACCGTCGCCGGCACCCTCAAGCTGGCCAACGACGAATTGTCCGTCAGCTCCACGCCGCTGCTGGCCATCGACAAGGATGTGGGTCTGGCCACCGGCAATCTCCAATTTCAGGGCGACGTGAGTATCCTCGGCTCGGTGCAGCGGGGGTTCTCGGTCAAGGCCACCGGCGATATCCTCATCGGCGGTCAGGTCGAGGAAGGCTGCGTGGTGGCGACGCGGGGCAACATCTCTATCGGCGGTGGGGTGCTGGGGCGGCGCACCAAGGTGGTGGCCCAGGGCAGCGTGCAGGCCATGTTCGTCGAGGACGCCACCATGGCCGCCGGGCGCAACATCGTCGTCGAGCGGGTCAACCGCGGCCGGCTGCGGGCGGGCAACCGGGTGATGATCTCGGGCCGCGGGTCCGAGGGGGGGACGGTGGTAGGCGGCCAGGTATGGGCTCTGCGGCGCATCGACCTGAGCGTGGCCGGCTCACCCGAAGGCGCCCTGACCTCGCTGGCGGTGGGCACCAACATGGCGGTGGGGGTCACCGAAGAGCAGGCCGAAAAACTCGACCGCATGCAGCGCTTCCTGGAGCAGAGCGGCAAACAGATGGCCCAGCTGCTGGAGCGCCTGGGCATCTCGCGCATCGATCCGGTGCAGATCCGCAGCCTGATCCAGGCGGCTTCCGAACAGCGCCGCAAGGTGCTGCTGCACTACACCCGCCAACTGGGCCGCCTGGCCCAGTTGCACCAGCAGGTGGTCGGCGAGTTGCAGACCATCGAGGAACAGATCAACAAGGCGGGTGAGTTGGAAATCCGGGTGCGCGACAAGGTGTACCCGGGGGTCAATATCCGCCTGGGCAGCCATCAACTCAACCTCGACGACGTGCACAAGTCGGTGCGCTTCCGCGTGGTGGGCGGCGAGTTGCGCGAGGAAGACCTCTAGCCCCTAGTACGCGGAACCATCCTCTCCTCTGTTTTATCCCCCCTTTATTGGCGCTGGTTCAGGTCGGTCCTGGTCCCTCTACTCATTTTCTGGCATACTGCGGAAAAAGGTCGTCGTGCATCTCGGCGCACTGGCGCAGGTGGCCCCAGCGGTCCTCGCCGGCGGTGTCGAGCATCAGCGGGAAGTACATGCCCGCCCCGGTGTCCACCTTGTAACCGCCGGGCGAATGGATGCTCACGTACTGGCGCAGGGTGGCCAGGTCCGCGTCGTGGTGGGCGTGGCGGGTGCAGTTCATGGTGAACATCCGCCGCCGCTGGCTGCCGCCGAAGGCAGCGTGGTACAGGTCGTGGTTGAAGATGACCAGGTCGCCGGGGTTGGTCTCCAGGGCCATGTTGCCGGGGAAGTCGCGGCGTTCCACCCCGAAGAGTTCCCCGGCCTTGTTGGGATCGATCTTTTCGGTGCGCACGAAGTGGTCGGGGCGCTGGCTGCCGGGAATGACCCGCAGGCAGCCGGTGTCGCGAGTGAGGGGGTCGAGATAGAAGGCCACCTTGACGGCGAAGAGCTGGCCCCAGTTGCCGTCGGGGTGCCAGCCAGTGTCCCCGCTGTAGTAATTGCCGTCGCCGCCGGAGTAGTTGAAGTCCTCGCCGATCACCCCGCCGATGACGCCGCGGACGCGGGGGTCGTCGAGCAGGGTGCACATCTTTGGGTGGCGCTCGATGGGCCCGCCGAACATGGTGCGTTTGGAGCCGTCGTGGCTGGTGCCGCCGCCGAAGTTCTGGATCGAGTACTCGAAACCCTCGATGATCCAGGCCACCTCTTCTGGGTTGAAGAGAGCGGGGAAGTGGAGGAAGCCGAAGGTGTTGAAGAAAGCGAGTTGTTGCTGGCTCAGTTTCACGCGGGCGGACTCCTGATTAGTAGTGGAAGCGCTGTTGTTGCTGGTCGTTCTCATATTCGCGGCGCAACTGCTGGGTGAGAGGGTCCTGGCTGGTTTGGGCCACCCCGAAGTCGATCCACACCCCCGAGCCGGGCAGGGAGCGGTATTTCTCCACCGCGACAACGATGGCGCAGGTGCGGGTCTCGGCGCGGGCTTCGCGCAGGGCCTGGCGCACCGTTTCCGGGGTGGAGGCCCGCCACACCCGCGCCCCCAGGCTCTGGGCGTTGGCGGCCAGGTCGAGGTCGAGGTACTCGCCGTCCAGTTGCCGGGTCTGGGGATTGCGGTGGCGGAACTCGTTGCCAAAGGTGTGGCCGGCCCGCGATAACTGCAGGGAGCGGATGCACTGATAGCCGCGGTTGTCGGCGATGATCAGGACGATCTTCAGGCCCTCCTGCACGGCGGTGACCAGCTCGGTGGGGTTCATCAGATAGGTGCCGTCGCCGACGAACACATAGACCTCGCCCTCGGGCTGGGCCATACGCACCCCCAGGCCGGCGGGGATCTCGTAGCCCATACACGAATACCCGAACTCCAGGTGGCAGCCCCTGCCCCCGCGCGCGTCCCACATCTTGAGCAGGTCGGCGGGCAGGCCGCCGGCGGCGCTGATCACCACGTCTCCCGCGCGCGCTTCTTCGTTGACCAGCCCCACCAACTGTCCCTGGCTCATGGCTTCGCCGGGGGCCTGGGTCAGGATCTCCCTGGTGATCTGTTCCTGCCACTCCCGCTGCCAGCCGGTCAGCTCCTCCAGGTACGCTACCGGGGCTTTGATGCCTGCCTCCCGGGCGGCCCGGCACAGGGCGCGCAGGCCTTCGCGCGCGTCGGCCTTGAGCGGCAGGGCGCCCTGTTTGTACGCGTCGCGGCTGCAGATGTTGAGGCTGATGAAGTTCACTTCCGGGTGCTGGAATACCGACTGGGAACCAGTGATGAAGTCGGCCAGGCGGGTGCCGACGCAGAGCACCAGATCGGCCTGGTTGGCGGCCCTGGCGGCCAGCGGGGTGCCGCTGACCCCCTGCCCGCCCAGCAGCAATACCTCGGGGTGCTGCACCGCGCCTTTGCCGGCAAAGGTCTCGCTCACCGGGATGCCGCAGGTGATGGCGAACTGCGCCAGCTCCTCCCTGGCTTCTGAGTAGTGCACGCCGCCCCCGGCGATGAGCAAGGGGCGTTTGGCCTGTTTGAGCAGGGCCACGGCTTCGGCCAGGCGCCCGGCGTCGGGCTGGGGCCGCTCCACCCGCCACACCCGCTCGGCGAAGAAGTGGGCCGGGTACTCCCAGGCCTCGACCTGTACGTCCTGGGGCAGGGCCAGGGTCACGGCCCCGGTTTCGGCCGGGTCGGTGAGCACCCGCATGGCTTCGGGCAGGGCGGTGAGCAATTGCTCGGGGCGCAGGATGCGGTCGAAGAAGCGGCTCACCGGGCGGAAGCAGTCGTTGACACTGACATCGCCACTGATGGGGTGTTCCAACTGCTGCAGCACCGGCCCCTGGCGGCGGGTGCCGTAGTAGTCGCCGGGCAGCAGCAGCACCGGCAGGCGGTTGATGGTGGCGGCAGCCGCCCCGCTGATCATGTTGGTGGCCCCCGGCCCGATGGAGGAGAGGCAGGCCAGGGTGGCGAGGCGGTGGTTGGCTTTGGCAAAGGCGGCGGCGCTATGCACCATGGACTGCTCGTTGCAGGTATGGTGATAGGGCAGGGCGGCGCCGTGCTCATCGAGGGCCTGGCTCATGCCGGGCACGTTGCCGTGGCCGAAGATGCCGAAGAGGGCCGGGATTAGGCGGCGGGTGCGGCCGTCGCGCTCGCAGTGCTGCACCTGCAGGTACTCGACCAGGGCCTGGGCCATGGTCAGGCGGCGGGTGGCGGTAGTCATGGATCGGTCTCCTGCTCGAGAATAAACACCCCTCATCCCCTCCCGCGGTGGGCTACATCGTAAAGACATCGGCAGCGGCTGTCAACCGGGTTATATTTGGGGAAAGGTTCCCGAGCCAACCCCCAACGAGGAGTGCACCGTGAAGATCACCGAGATCAAAATCTATCCCATCTGGGCCACCTTCCGGAACCAGCTCATCGTCAAGATCGAGAGCGACCAGGGGTACTATGGCTGGGGGGAGTCGGGGGTCTCGGGAAGGGAATTGGCCGTCAAAGGCGCGGTGGAACATTTCCGCCAGTTCCTGCTGGGCAAGGACCCGCGCCGTATCGGGGCGTTGTGGCAGGAGATGTACCGGGGCCAGTACTTCGAGGGCGGGCGGGTGCTCACCGGAGCGATGGCCGCCCTCGACATCGCCCTGCACGACCTGGTGGCCCGTTCCCTCAACGTGCCGGTGTACCAGTTGCTGGGCGGAGCGCAGCGCGAATCCATTCCCTGTTTCCCCACCTCGGGGGCCTTGAGCGGGCCGGCGGTGATCGAGGACGCCCGCCGCCTGGTCAGCCAGGGCTGGCAGGTGATCCGCTTCGTGCCCGGCCACCCGGACACCGGCGGCGACGCCAATCTCTTCGAGCCGCGCGAGTCCATCGGCCTCACCGCCGAGTGGATCACCAAGGTGCGCGAGGCGCTGGGCCCGGGCCCGGTGCTGGGCATCGACTACCACCATCGCCTCAACGTGGCCGAGACCGCCTCCTTCTGCCAGAAGCTGCCGCCCGGTACCCTGGACTTTTTGGAGGAGCCCATCCGCGACGAAACCCCCGAGGCCTACGCCGCCCTGCGGCAGATGACCCCGGTGCCCTTTGCCATCGGCGAGGAGTTCTCGAGCAAGTGGGCCTTTCTGCCCTACGTGGAGCGGGGGCTGACCAACTTCGCCCGCGTCGATGTGTGCAACGTGGGCGGTTTCACCGAGGCGATGAAGGTGGCCGGCTGGTGCGAGGCCCACTACATCGACATGATGCCGCACAATCCGCTGGGTCCGATCAGCACCGCGGCCCATATCCACTTTGGCGCGGCGGTGCCCAACTTCGCCTGGCTGGAGTCGCGGGACGGGGAGTTCTCCTTCGACCGCGATCTCTTCCCGCAGCAGCACCACCTGCAGGGCACCGGATTCCCGCTACCGCAGGGTCCGGGGTTGGGGGTGGAGTTCAACGAGGAGATGGCGCGAGAGGCATTCCGCTTCTGGGAGGCGCCCCACCTGCACCGGCGGGACGGGTCGTACACGAACTGGTAGCGCTGGTCAGTTGCACACTGGCACGGAAAGGCGCATGAAGGTCACCGCGCCCTTTACTTGAGCAGAAAGGCCCCCATCGTTGAGAACCAACTGGCCAGGATAAGGCCCACCACGAGGTGGAACTTGGTGTCTATCTTGGCATCGAGGGCCCCGATCCTGGTATCCACTTTAGCCTCAAGGGTCTCGATGCGGGTACCCAGCTTGGCGCCGAGGGCGCGCAGGTCCTCCTCGATCAGGCTGAGCCGTCTGTCGACCTGCTGGAGCACGTCGCGGGTAGTGAGTTCTGGCGTCGAGGTCATGGTATAATCCTTTGCGAAGCGATCCGCCAGGAATATATGCAAATATGCAAAAGCTGGACCAGGGAGCATGGCCTTGGCGAGGGCAGGAAGAGGTGGGATTCAGTGTTTCGCCGAGTACCCACCTGTAGGTCGGGGAGGTGTCACTGGGTGCCTGCAATCTTGCCACAACAACGATATAGAAGTGCTGGCACCCCCAGGTCAGTAGTACCGGAGACCTACTGAAAAGCCAGCTCGAATATGGGTCATATTGCCCAACCTCGCTGTTTGCCCGCACAGATCTTCCCTGTTTTCCCTCCAACTTGCCCTGCCCCTGATCATAGCGGTTCGAGAATCTCGTTGACCAAGCAATATCGATAGGTCCCTGCACCAAGTAAACACCTCGATGTTGGAGTGCGTATTATGAGCAAAGGGCAAGCGAAAATTCCGGTCGGTTAATCAGGGTACACCTGCATATGGTCCAAGTGAGCGGAAAAGGAACGGCCGTATCCCTTGGGGACGAATTGCTGGGAAGGACGATGGATCACCGGGAAAACGATCTGATCGCTCAAGCCCAGAAGGGAGATGTAGCAGCCTTCGAGGCTCTGGTCCGATGTTATCAGGATCGGCTCTGGCGTATTGCCGTACAGATCGTCGGAGACGGGGATGATGCACAGGACGTTTGCCAGGAGTGCCTGATCAAGGTTTTCCGGAGTCTATGTACTTTTCGGGCCGGGGAACGATTCTCGGTGTGGCTTTACAGGATTGCTGTCAATGCGGCGATCGATTTCAGGCGACGCCAGCGAAAGCGAGGACAGGTCGCTTTGAGCGAGGAGTTGCCGGACAGGGGCGGTCCATCGGTAGAACTGCGGATATTACTGGAGGCAGTACTTGAGCAATTGTCACCCAAGCAGCGGAGTGCATTTGTGTTACGGGATCTTCAGGGCTTTTCCCTGGCCGAGATCGCGCACATTCTCCGATGCAGTAAGGTCACGGCAAGAGTCCATTTATTCCGGGCACGAAAAGTCATACGTGAGAAGGTAGGGCAGGAATCATGAAATGCTGGATAACAAGAGAGTTGTTGTACCTACATATCGGTAACGACCTGAACGGATCGTTGGCTCGATGGACGGTGCGTCACCTAAACAGCTGCAAAGGATGTGCATCTGAGTACCAGGCATTGCTATCCGTACGTAAGGTAGTGCAGCGGATAGCTGCGGCGGAAACACCGCAACGGCCGGTGGATCTGGCAGCACAGGTGAGGAAGCGTATCGCGGTTTCCTCTGGGGCGAAGTTGTTGTGGCCCTGGCGACAGCCCGTCTTGGGTTGGCCGGTGGCAGCAGCGCTATTGGTGGTTGTTGGAACTGGGATGTGGTGGAAAACGCTCGACGATACTCATTCAACAATACTGGTTGCACCCGTAGCGAGATCGGATACAGATGCCCCGGGGCCTGCCAGGCCGGGACATGCCATTGAAGGCCAGGAGTTGAGCTACGAACAACGCCTCTTTCTACTCAATAAACTGAACCCGAACAGGAAGCTCAGTGACCGAGAACTCGCCCTGAAGTACCCGACCGTCAAGTCGATCAGTTACCCGACGGGCACTTTGGTTGCCGTGAAGGTGGATGACCCAAATATCAAAATTATCTGGATCATACCGAAGGGAGAGACGCCATGAAGGGTAGAGTGAGTTTGTCTGGCCTTTTCCTGGCCATTGGGCTTGGTTGTATAGCCGTGTCCCCATCTATCGCTCAAGAAGAAGCGCAAAGTGGGATAGCCAGATCTCCTGATAGCGTGGAAACCCTTTCCCCGGAGGTCGGGGTTTTTGAGTTTCAGGGCCTCAGTGTCAACGAGTTCATCTATCTCCTCAAGATGGTGGGCATCAACTACCAATCGGTATCCACTATCGGCAACAAAACTTATTTGCGCTTCGAAAGCAAAGAGGATCTGGGCCGAGCGCGCCAGGTCTGGCAGCAGACGGATACACCATTAAAAAACATCAGCCTAAAGATACAGCTAGTGTCGGCGGCGGCATCGTATTCAAGGGAGAAGGGTGCCAAACTCGGCTACACGCAAGACGAGGAGCTGTTAGGATACCTGAGCAAACTGTTCAAGTACAGCTACTACGAGTTCCTTAGCAGCAGCTATATGGTTGCCAAATCTGGTAGGAGTGTCGAGCTGAATCTAGAGGGAGTAGCTGCGGGGGAGAAGGAGGGCAAACCTGCGAAAGAGATATTCAGCGTCGATGTAAAGCCCATCTTCATCGACGAGGGGAACGGCGTGATCCGCCTGGAAAACCTGGAGATCGACCGCGAATATCCTGCGAGCGCGGACTTGCTGGAAACCACCCTCAACGTCAGGAATGGAGAAACGGTGGTGGTGGGCGGGTCGAATTTGGATGGCAGGATCTATATTGTTGTCATCACGGCGCAGACTATTGAATAATCGTATCTGTGATACTATTGACGCTCAGACCGCGCTGCGCCGCTCGTCGGAGGCGATCTTGCCGTCGAGGATGCGCACCACCCGGTGGGCGTGGGCGGCGATGTCGGCCTCGTGGGTCACCAGGATCACGGTGTTGCCCTCGCGCTGCAGGGCGGCGAAGAGGGCCATGATCTCCTCGCCGGTGCGGCTGTCGAGGTTGCCGGTGGGTTCGTCGGCCAGCAGGATGGCGGGGTTGTTGATCAGGGCGCGGGCGATGGCCACCCGCTGGCGCTGCCCGCCCGACAGCTCGGAGGGGCGGTGTCTCATGCGGTCGGCCAGGCCCACCCGCGCCAGGGCCTCCTCGGCGCGCTGGCGGCGCACCCGGCGGCTGAGGCCGGCGTAGATCAGGGGCAATTCGACATTGCTCAGCGCCGTGGAGCGGGGCAGCAGATTGAAGGTCTGGAAGACGAAGCCGATCTGCTGGTTGCGCACCTCGGCTAGCTCGTTGGCGTCCATATCCGAGACATCCGCCCCGTTGAGCAGGTACTGCCCGGAGGTGGGGGTGTCGAGACAGCCGATGATGTTCATCAGGGTGGATTTGCCCGAACCGGAGGGGCCCATGATCGCCACGTACTCGTTGCGGCTGATATGCAGATCCACTCCGTGGAGCGCGTGGACCTCCTCCTCCCCCATGAGATAGAGCTTTTCGATACGGCGCAGTTCGATCATCGCGGCCTATTCGTATCTGAGGGCTTCGACCGGGTCCATACGCGCGGCGCGCATGGCCGGGTAGATGCCGAAGAAGAGTCCGATGGCGATGGAGACCCCCAGCGAGAGGCCCACGGCGCCCATGGAGACCACGCTGGGGAAGAAGGGCACCTCGGCGTAGTGCTGGATCACTATCGAGATGGCTCGGCCCAGGCCCACGCCGCCCAGCACCCCCAGGATGCCGCCGGTGAGGCTGAGCACCACCGCCTCGGCGACGAACTGGAAGATCAGGTGGCGCGGTTTGGCGCCCAGGGCCTTGCGGATACCGATCTCGCGGGTGCGCTCGGTGACCGAGACCAGCATGATGTTCATGATGCCGATGCCGCCCACCAGGAGCGAGATGGCGGCGATGCCGCCGGTGGCCAGCTTCATCACCAGGATGACCTGCTCCACCTGCTGCAGGAAGCCTTTGCCGGTGTCGATGCGGTACACGGCTTTGGGGCCGTGGAAACGTTTCAGGGTCTGGTCGATGGCGGCCACCGAGGCGGGCACGTCTTCGGGTTTCTCGGTGAGCACGATCAGCCCGTTCAGTTCGCGGCGGCCGAAGAGGCGCAACTGCCCGGTGCTCAGCGGCACCAGCACCCGGTTGCCCCAGTCGTCCTCGAAGAGCTTCTTCTCCTCCATAGTGCCGACCACGGTGAAGCGCTGGCCGTTCATCTTGACTTCCTGCCCCAGCGGTGAGGCGGTGCCGAAGAGTTTCTCGGCCACCTCGGTGCCCAGCACACACACCGAGCGCCAGCCCTGCAGGTCGCGCTCGTCGAGGAAACGCCCGTGCTCCACGTCCCACTGGAAGGCGCTGGTGTAGCTGGGCAGGGTGGCCTCGACCTGGGCGCCATAGGTGGCCTTCTCGTGGCGCAGTTCCATGCCGCGGGCCAGCACCGGCAGCACCGCGGCAAAGCGGTTGGAGAGAGCGCCGATGTGGTCCATGTCGTCGAGGTTGAGGGGCTCGTAGTGGGTGTTCTGAATCCAGCGGCCGTGGCGCTCCACCCACATCATCGGGCGGACCATGATCAGGTTGTCGCCGCCGATCTTGCCGAACTCGCCGATGACGAAGCGGCGCATGCCCTCGCTGATCGAGACGATGCCCACCACCGCGCCCACCCCGATCAGCATGCCCAGCAGGGTGAGCAGCGAGCGCAGCGCGTGGGCGCGCAGTTGGGTCCAGCCCATCAGCAGCAGGTCGGCGAAGCTCATTCGTAGCGCAGCGCTTCCACCGGGTCGAGGCGCGCGGCGCGCCAGGCCGGATAAATGCCGAAGAAGAGGCCCACCACCATCGCCGCGCTGGTGGCCCCCAGGATGGAGCCCAGCGAAACCACACTGGTGAAGGGAGAACCGGGAGCGAATTTGTGGATGAGGGCGGCGATGCCCAGCCCGAACCCCATGCCGGCGAAGACACCGATGGCCCCGCCGGTCAGGCTCAGCACCAGGGCCTCGACCACAAACTGGAAGAGGATGTGGCGCGGCTTGGCGCCCAGGGCCTTGCGGATGCCGATCTCGCGGGTGCGCTCGGCCACCGAGACCAGCATGATGTTCATGATGCCGATGCCGCCCACCAAGAGCGAGATGGCGGCGATGCCGCCGGCCACCATCTTCATGATCCGGATGATATTGTCGGCCTCCTCCATCTGCTTCTCGCTGGTGCGCACCCGGAACTCCTCGCCGTGGTCGTGGCGGCCGCGCAGCACCCGGCGCACCGCGTCGGCCAGCAGGTTGACGGTTTCGAGTTTGGCGGCGAAGAGGGTGATGCCCTGCAGATAGCGGTTGCCGGTGATGCGCAGCTGGGCGGTGCTGACCGGGATGAGGATCTCGCTGCCCTGCTCCTGGCCGAAACGGATGCGCGGTTCCAGCACCCCAACCACCTCGTAGCGGTCGCCGTTGAGTTCGAGTTCCTCGCCGACGGCGGGTTTATCCTGGAAGAGATCCTTGAGGATCTGGCGGCCGATGACGCAGACCCGGCGGGCGTAGAGCACGTCCTCCTCGCTGAGGTTCCGGCCCGTGTCCACCGGCCAGTTAAAGCCCTCGGCAAACTCGGATGAGGTGCCGCTGTAGCGGGCGCTGGTGGTGGACTTGCCGTGGCGCGCCTCGGCTACGCCCCAGACCCCCGGCAGGGCGGCGCGGATCTGGTCGGTCTCGTCGCGGAAGGCGGCCAGATCGTCGGAGCTGAGGTATTCACGCCAGGGGCGCTGCACCCAGCGGCCCTCCTTGCGCACCCATTCCTCGGGCGGGTTGACCAGCACGGTGGTGGCGCCGCCGCGCTGGGCGAAATCCCCCATCACCGTCTGGCGCAGCCCCTCGCCCAGCGAGACGATGCCGATCACCGACGCCACCCCGATGACGATGCCCAGCAGGGTGAGCAGGGAGCGCAGCTTGTTGGAGCGCAGCTGCGCCAGCCCCACGGCGATGGGCTCGTAGAAGACCACCCTTAATCCCCTCCACCCGTGGACGGGGGGCCGGGCGGCAGAGCCTTGCCGGTCTTCTTGTCGCGGATCTGCTTGGCGTTGGCCGCCACCCGGTCGCCGGCCTGCAGCCCGTTGAGGACCTCGGTGCGGGTGGAGGTTTCCAGCCCGATGGTCAAATCGACCTCGGTGAACTGGTCGAGGGTCAGGCTGTCGGTGACGGCCTTGGCCGGGCCGGCGGCGGCGCTGTCTGCCGGCGCGGACGGGGTTAGATAGGCGACCAGCCGCCCCCGCTGGCCCTTGACCTTTTCCTGGGCCTGCTCCTGGTCCTCGGGGAAGACCTCCAGCACCGCTTCGGTGGGCAGGTACGCGGTGCTGTCGTGGCGGGCGAAGACGATGTCCACGTCGCAGGACATGCCCTGGCGCAGGCGGGGCTCGTGGTCGAGGAACTCGATCTCGGTCTCGAAGGTGATCAGGGTGCTGCCGGCTTTTTTCTCGCCCACCGGGGCCACCCAGCGCACCCGGCCGTGGTAGGTGGTGTCGGGGAAGGCGTCGGCGACGATGTCGACGGGCTGGCCCACCTGCAGCCGGCCCACGTCCACCTCGCTGATCTCGCTCTTGATGATCATCTGGCTGGGGTCGCCGATCTCGAACATGGTGGTGCCGCCGGTGAAGGAGGACAGGCCGGAGGCCACCACCTCGCCGATCTCCACCCCGCGCCGGATCACCACCCCGCCGATGGGGGCGACGATCTTGACCTCGTCGGTCCTGAGGGTGTTCTGCTTCTGCTGCGGGCTGAGGTTGGCCTTGGCCTCCAGCACCTCCACCTCCAGCTCGGCCAGGCGCAGCTGGTTGCGGATCTGGGTGAGGGCGTTGGCGTTTTTCTCGTATTCCTCGGCCGAGAGCATATTGCGTTCGTAGAGGGATTTCCGGCGGGCCACGTCCTGCTCCTGCTCCTTGAGCTGGATGCGGGCCTGATCCACGGCCGAACGCTTCTGGTAGAGCTGCAGGGACTGGGTGGGATCGGGTTCGATGATTGCCAGCACCTGGCCCTCGGTCACCACCTCCCCGGCCTCCACCGGCAGCTGGCGCACCTCCCCGGCGATGGTGGACTTCACCTCCACGGTGCGCACCAGTTGGATGGAGCCGGTCTCGGCGAGTTTGTCGATCACGCTGCCCTTGAGCACGCGGGTGGTGGCGAACTTCTCGACGGGCGGGGTGCGGAAGAACTTGAAATACACCCCCGCGCCGACGGCGGCCAGCACCACCACGGCGAGGCCAATCCTGAGCTTGAGGCCGCGCTTTTTCTTTTTGCGTTTTGCCGTCTCGGTCATCGGATTCCTTTCACTGCAATACCTCCTCGTAGAGCCGGAGCGCGTCCTCCCGGGTCACCTCCACCGGGTTGGGGTCCAGCAGGCGGCGGATGGTCAGGGCGATCTCGGCCAGTGCCGGGATATCCCCGCGCCCCAGCCCGGCTTCCTGCAGGGAGCCGAAGTGGGTGTGGCGGCGCCGCAGGGTGTCGATCCAACCGGCGGCGAGGCGGGCGCCCTGCTCGCGGCTGCAGCCGCCCAGGTCCAGGCCCGCCACTCCGGCGGGGTAGTAGTATTTCTCGGCGGCGGCGCTCAGGTTGTGGCGCATCACCCCGGGCAGCAT
>JADZBP010000140.1 GCA_020852055.1 Candidatus Latescibacterota bacterium | reverse complement strand
TGCGCAGCGCCGGCCTGATGGATCTGGGCATCGCCTTCTTCGCCGCGGTGGTGGTCTTCCAGATCGTCACCCTGCCGGTGGAGTTCAACGCCAGTTCGCGGGCCATGGCCCAGCTGGTGAGCGGCCGCTACCTGGCTGTCGAGGAAGGCTCTCTGGCTCGCAAGGTGCTCAACGCCGCGGCCCTCACCTACGTGGCCGCCGCCGCCACCTCGGTCATGCAGCTCCTGCAGTTCATCCTGCAGCGCAACTCGTCGGACGATCGTTGAGCCCGCGGGTCATCCCGAGATAACTGGAACAAAAAGAAAAAGGGATTGCATGCTTTTCAAGGCATGCAATCCCTTTTTTACAGACACTTACTTTTCTGGCGGGAACGTGTCGGAATCGAACCGACCTAGCGGCGCTCTCGCGCCGCCACAACGGATTTGAAGTCCGCGGAGGCCACCAGGCTCCCAACCGCTCCCGCGATGCGGGGCAGGAGGGCGGGCGTGGAACCGGGGTGGAGGGGAGTTACTCCTTGACCACCCAGAGCTTGACTGCGGCCCGCACTTCGGGATGGAGGCGGATCTCGATGGTGTAGACCCCTAGAGCGCGGATGGGCTCCTCCAACTCGATCTTGCGGCGATCGATCTCGTGGCCCGCCTCCTTGAGCAGGTCGGCCACGTTCTGGGAAGTCACCGAACCGAAGAGCTTGTCCTCTTCACCCACGCGGGCCTGCACGGTCAGCGAGGTCTTCTCCAACTCCTGGGCCAGCGCTTCAGCTGCCTTCTTCTCGCGGTCAGCGGCGGCCTCGTGCTGCCGGCGCCGCGACTCGAAGTGGGCGATGTTGGCGTCGGTAGCCAGCAGGGCCTCGCCGCGGGGAATGAGGAAATTGCGGGCAAAGCCATTGGCGACCTTCACCACTTCGCCGGCCCGACCCAGGCGCTCGACATCTTTCAACAGAACAATTTTCACCTGCTTCTCCTCCTGCTTACAGGCTCCACTTTCCTATCGGTTTATATCAGCTCAAACATTTTGCTGGCGATCCCGCTCGGCAGCCGCCTCTTGCGAGGGAGGGTCGAGCCGGCGCCAGTCGAACCAGGTGTCCAGCAACCCCAGGCCGGCCAACAGCAACGCCGACAGGCCGGCGGTGAAACCCAGGGTCAGATACAGGAACCCCTCCATCCATCCCGAGACCCCCAGCCGCCAGCAGCAGAAGCGCACCAGCGCCAAACCCTGCAGGGCGTAGAGAGCGCCGCTGACCACGATCAGGTTCAGCCCCAGCTCAGCGGTCAGCCCCTGGGTGCCCAGCACCAGCACCAGGCCGGCGATCAGAACCCAGATCAGCGTCTCCCAGGGACGCCAGTTGCGGAAGGGGATGGCCGGGGGCAGCTCGAGTTTCAGCCAGCCACTTCCCACCTGCCCCAGGCGGTACATCAACACCGAGATAAAGAGAACAAAGAGAAACTCGGTGGCCGGTTGGAGCCGCAGCCCCATTTCGACCACCTGGGAAACCGAGTATCCCTCTTCGAGCTTGAGCCCCATGGCCTCCAGCTGGCCGGCCACCTGGGCCACCAGCTCCTCCCGGGGTTCCCGGGAGGCCATCAGCAGCATACCTGCCTGCATCAACCCTGGCAGACCTGCCGCCGCCACGATCCTACCGTAGCTGCCCTGTCGCTCCAGTTGCCAGCCAGCCAGCAGACCGGCCAGCGGCGCCACCGCCAGAATCGGCGTCAGTTCGAGGCCGGCGATTACCGCCAATGGCAAGGCCAGCAGCCCGGTGCGCCACAGGCCAAAACGCCGGCAGGCCAACAGGGTCGCAGCGCCCAGGGCGGCCATCCCGGCCACGCTACCCAGGAAGGACAAGAAGAGCATACGCGACCCGCCAGCAGCGGATCTCTGCCCTCAGCCTCAGGGTGCCGGAGCTTCGGCCGCCGGCTCTTCGGCAGCATCCTCGGCGGCGACCTCTTCCCTGCCGCCCTCGTCGGGAGCACCGGCCTCAGGACCGCGCTGTCCGTCACGGCTGCCAAAGCGACCGGGACCACGCGGGCCTCTGGGCCGCTCCTCACGGGCCTGCAAGAGCACGTCGGCGGGCAGTTGCGGCACCCGCAGGAATGCGCCCTTAACCGCGACCAGCTGGTAGCGCAGCACCCCTTCATCGAGCTTCAGCTCGCGGTGCAGCGCGTCGAGCAGGCCGGCGTCGCCGATAAACTGGAACAGCACGTAGTAGCCCTGCTGGCGCCGCTTCATCGCCACCGAAGTATAGGCCAGCTTGCGCATACCCCAGCGGTCGATGTGAGCCACCTCGGCGTCCTTCCCCTTGAGGAAGGTCTCGTACTTGGTCACCTCTTCCTCGAGCTGCTTCTCACCCAGCTGCGGGTCGAGGATGCAGACCAGTTCGTAGTTTTTCTTCATGCCCATCTCTTTCGGGTTGGTTGTTGGATCAAAAACAACTCGAAGCTCGACTTCACACCCTTGGTGATCTCAGACCAGTGCTGCCAGGCCGTTGAACTGATTCATCGCCTTGTCGACCCCCTCGCGGGTGCACATCTCGATGGCCTGACATGCCCGCGCCACCAGGTCGGCTACCGGCTCCGCTGCCCCGAAGGGCCCCAGCACGTACTCGATGTCATCGGTCCCTGCTGGCGGGGCGCCGATGCCCAGGCGCAGGCGCGGCACCTGCGCGGTGCCCAGGTGCTCCAGAACCGAAGCCAGGCCGTTGTGCCCCCCGTCGCTGCCGCCCCGCCGCAGGCGCAGACGGCCGAAGTCGAGCAGAAAATCATCGAGCAGCACCAGCACTTCTCCGGGGATGAACCCGAACCGCTGCTGGCAAGCGGCCACGGCAACCCCGCTGCGATTCATGTACGTCTGCGGCTTGACCAGAACCACCTCCTGGCCGGCCAGCTGCACCGGGGTCGCCTGGCTGTGGTCCTGCTCCACCCACCGGCCGCCACCCTCGGCAGCCAGGTGATCCACGACCATGAAACCGATGTTGTGGCGGGTCGGCGCGTAGCGCGGACCTGGGTTCCCCAGACCGACGACGAGCCGCAAGCTCAGTTCTTGGACGGGGCCTCGGCGCCCTGGGCTTCAGTCCCTGCCGCCTCGGTCTCGGCAGTGGTCGCCACCACCACCCGCGGGGCGAGCACACTGACGATGGTGACACCGGGATCGGTGATGATGCGGCCTTCCTGAGACATCAGATCGCGCACGTGGATGCTCTGACCCACCGCCAACTCGGCGATGTCGATCTCCAGACGCGAGGGCAACTCGGAAGCCACACACTCCATCTCGACCAGGGTCAGGGTCTGCTGCAGCGCCCCGCCGCCGGTGCGCACCCCCTCCGGAACCCCTTTAGTGACGATAGGCACGCTGATGCGCAGTTTCTCCTCAGGATCGACCCGCAACAAATCTACATGCATGATCTCACCGCGGACCTTGTGGTACTGGATCTCGCGGACCACAGCCCGTTCAGGAGCCGCGCTGCCGGCCACATCGACCATGAAAACGGCGTTCTGGCCGCCCTGGCCCAGGGTCCGCTCGAGGGTGCGGGCCTCGGCCTTGAAGCAGAAGGGCGCCTGGGTGTGTCCGTAGATCACCCCCGGCAACATGCCGGTCAGGCGGCGCAGCCGGCCCACCGGACCTTTGCCCTTTTCCTCGCGGGGTTGGACCTGCAGGGCAATCTCTTCGCGATTGAAGATCTGCAGCTGCACGGAAATCGATGCCATAGAAACCATCTCCTCAAGAAGAACTGCGGGCACCAGACGCGCAGCAGCGGCGCGCGATGCGGTCGCCAGTCATTAAATTTGGCTGCCCGGCAAGGACTCGAACCTTGATAGACGGAACCAAAATCCGTCGTCCTACCAATTGAACGACCAGGCAACCAGAAACAGGGAATGTCGCGGTGGATGCTGACCCGCCTTCAGGCAGGTACACAAAAAAACGACCGGTATCCTCTGGCTCCCAGGCCTTGATGGGCCTGCAGAGCGGCAACCCGGTCGTCAACTATGCCGTATACGGTAGAACCGCTGCCCGACATGGAGCAGATCTGCGCCCCCGCCAGGCTCAGGTGGGTGCGCACTTCTGCGACGATGGGATTGGCGCGTTCGACCAGCTCCTGGAAATCGTTCTCTAAAACCGAGAACAGGGCTGTGCCTGCGACGCGCCCGCCGCTCAGGGAAGAAGTAAAAGTAAGGTAGGGGGAGGATTGTGTCAAGCTGGGCTTCACCTGGCCGTAAGCCCAGGCCGTGCTCACCGCCACCCCCGGGTAGACCAGGACATAGAACACCTCCCCTTCCCAGCACAGCGGCGTAAGTACCTCGCCGCGTCCCTGGGCCAGGGCCGTGCCTCCTGCCAGAAGAAAGGGCACGTCCGACCCCAGTTGGCCCGCCAGGGTGGAAAGGGTATGCGGATCGAGGGGATTTCCGCACAGGTGGTTGAGGCCGCGCAGGGCCGCAGCGGCATCGGCGCTGCCACCGCCCAGACCAGCACCCATCGGAATATGTTTTGCTAGATGGATATGGAAGCCAGGGCCCGGGGTTGTCCACCGGCTCCGGAACAACGCCACCGCCCGGAGCACCAGGTTGTCCGGCCCGGTGGACAGAGCGGGGTCGGAACAACTGAGTTGGTCCTGCTCGGCCCGATAAAAGTGCAACTGGTCGGCCAGGTCCACACTCTGCATGATCGTGCAGAGGTCGTGGTACCCATCGGGCCGCCGGCGCAGTATTTTCAGGCCGAGATTGATCTTGGCCCGGGCGGTTTCGCGGTGCACTTCCTCTCCGGCAAGGGACTCCATCGCTTGACCTCTTATGGGGGATTCCCTATTAATTAAGGTTCTACGGCTTCCCAGCGACAGTTCTTCCGCCCGGCACCCAGGCCTCCAGAGGTACTATCCATGGATATCTCCTTCCTCCGCCAGGTCGCTCTTTTTGCAGGTCTCCAGGACGATCAGTTGCAGGCCTTGGCCAAGGTGACCCTCACCCGCACCTTTCCCAAGGAAGGCATCATCATCCTGGCCGACGAAGAAGGGGACGCCCTGTTCCTCATCGCCAGGGGCCAGGTGAAGGTCAGCCTGGTCAGCGAGGACGGCCGCGAGGTGATCCTCTCCCTGCTGGGACCCGGGGCGGTCTTCGGCGAACTGTCCCTGCTCGACGGCAAACCGCGCTCGGCCAATGTGGTGGCCACCGAAGAGACCGAACTGGTGATGTTGCGGCGCTCCGACTTCCTGCAGTTGCTCCACCGGGTGCCCCAGATCGCCATCTCCCTGCTGGCCGAACTGGCCGCACGCCTGCGCAAGACCGACCGCAAGATCGAAGGCCTGGCCCTGCTCGACGTGACCAGCCGCATCTCGGAGACCCTGCTGCAACTGGCCAGCGAACAGGGCAGCGACACCGCGCAAGGGGTCACCCTGCGCAGCCGTCCCACCCATCAACAACTGGCCAATATGTCGGGGACCACCCGCGAAACGGTTTCACGGGTGCTCAAAAGACTCGAAACCCAGGGCTATATCTCCTGCAAGGGACGCACCATCACCATCCTGCGGGAAGAGCACTGGAAGGATCCCCCGGCCAGACCCCGGCCATGAAAAAACCGACCCAGCGCTGTATCCTGCTCACCCAGAACCCCGTCCTGGCGGAGGCCTGTAAAAGCGCCTGGACTGCCGACCGCTGCCATCTGGTCGAACTGCCCGACACCGGCCTGTTGCCGCCCCTGCTCGAACGCGGCGCCGACCTGGTGGCCGTGGACCTGGCCCTGCCCACCGCAGCCCTCGAAAGCTGCGCCGCCACCCTGAGCCGGCACCGCGACCTGCCCCTGCTCCTGTTGGGCTCGCCGGCCTCCTGGTATGCGGTGTCTCGGGGCAATCCTCTAGAAGAAGTACTCGACCCACCCTTTGTGGTGGAAGGGTTGCATCAGGCTGCCGAGCGCCTCCTGGACAAGAGTCGCCTGCTCTACGGCCGCCTGGTGGGCCACTCGGAGGCCATGCAGGAGCTGCGCGAGCGTATCCTGCGCCTGGCCCCCACCGCCATGACCGTGTTGCTGACCGGCGAGAGCGGCACCGGCAAGGAAGAGGTGGCCCGGGCCCTGCACCAGCTCAGCCCGCGTCGGGACCATGCCTTCAAAGCCATCAACTGCGCCGCCATCCCCGAGAACCTGCTCGAAAACGAACTCTTCGGCCACGAGCGCGGCGCCTACACCGATGCCCGCACCCTGCACCAGGGGCTCTTCGAGCAGGCCGAGGGCGGCACCGTCTTTCTCGACGAGATCGGCGAGATGTCCCGGGCCGCCCAGGTGCGGCTGCTGCGGGTGCTGGAGGAACGGGAGATCACCCGCATCGGCGGCACCGCCGCCATCCCGGTGGACGTGCGGGTGGTGGCCGCCACCAACCGAGATCTACAACAAGCCATGGCCCGGGGCGAGTTCCGCCGCGACCTGTACCACCGCCTCAAGATCGCCGAGTTGGTGCTGCCACCCCTGCGCCAGCGGCGCGAGGACATCGCCCCGCTGATCGAGCACTTTGCCGCCGAGTTTTCCCCTCAGCGCCAGATCCCCTTTGCCGGGTTCACCACCGCCGCCCTCGAGTTGCTGGGCGAGTACGACTGGCCCGGCAATGTGCGGGAGCTGCGCAACCTGGTCGAACACCTGGTTTTTCTCGGACCCCAGGGCCAGATCGAACCGCACCACCTCTTGCCCCATCTGGAACAGGTGCCGCCCTTCGAGCGCTCGCTGCCGGTGCCCGCGCCCCGGGGCACCGACCAGACCGAGCGCGAGCTGATCTATTTTGCCTTGCTCGACCTGAAACGCGAGGTCTCGGAGTTGCGCCGGCTGGTCGAGGACCGGCTGATGGGCGACCCGCCGCCCTTGAGCCGACCGGTCTATACAGTTGAAGAAGAACCCGAAGCCAAACCCGCCGAGCCGCCCCATCCCGAGGCCGGCGCCGAGGTGCGCTCGCTGCGCGACCTGGAACAGGAGGCCATCGCCCAGGCCCTGCAGGCAGCCAAAGGCAACCGCCGCCTGGCCGCCCAGTTGTTAGGCATCGGGGTGCGCACCCTGTACCGCAAACTAGACGAGTACCATCTCAAATAGGCCTGCGTGTGAAGCTCTCCCGGAATAAGGTGAAAAACCGCTGCCCCTCCCTGCTCCTGGCCCTGCTCTTGGGGGTGTGCCTGCTGCCGGGGCCCAGCGCCGGTCAGGCCAGACTCACCGAGCGCGAACTGCAATCCCTCGACCTGTTGAGCCGGGCCTTCCGCCAGGTCTATCAGGATGCCGCCCCTACCGTAGTGCTGGTCAACACCAAGCAGGAACTGGTCATCCAGCGCGAACTGCCCCCCTCCCATCCGCGGGAACTCAGCGGCCTGGGCTCGGGGGTACTGGTCAGCCCGGATGGCTATATCCTGAGCAACCACCACGTGATCGAAAACGCCGATACCATCACCGTAACCCTGCACGACCGCCGGGTCTTTTCCGCCCGGCTCATCGGCTCGGATCCGCTGATCGACATCGCCCTGCTCAAGATCGACGCCCAAAACCTGCCCAGCGCCACCCTGGGCCATTCGGATCAGCTGCAGATCGGCGACTGGGTGCTGGCCATCGGCCATCCCCTCGGCATGGGCTCCACCCTGACCCACGGCATCGTCAGCGCCCTGGACCGCCAGAGCAACGTGCTCAGGGAGCAGTACAGCATCGAGAGTTTCATCCAGACCAACGCCGTCATCAACCAGGGCAATTCGGGCGGACCGCTGCTCAACCTGCGCGGCGAGGTGGTGGGCATCAACACCGCCATCTCCACCCCCACCGGATACTTCATCGGCTACGGCCTGGCCCTGCCCATCGACCTGGCCCGCGAGGCGATGAAGGACCTGATCGCCCAGGGCCGGGTGGTGCGCGGCTTTCTGGGCATTGCCATGGACAACATCACCCCAGAACTCATCACCCAGGAGGGCCTGGACCTGGCCCAACCCCGAGGGGTTTACATCAGCTCGGTGTCCGGGCCGGCGCTGCGCGGCGGGTTGGCCACCGGCGACGTGCTCCTGCGGGTGGAGGGCCGGGAGGTGGACCATCCCAACCAGGTCCAGACCCTCATCTACAGCAAAAATCCGGGAGATACCGTACTCGTCGAACTGCTGCGCCGCGGCGACCGGCTGCGGCTGCCGGTGATCCTGGGCGAGCGTCAGGACGATCAGCACCTGGCCCAGGGGCAGCGCCGACTCCGCGATCTGGGACTGGCGGTGCGCGAGTTGGGCATCGAAGAGGCGGCCCAACTTGGCTTCACCTCGCAGGTGGCCGCCCAGTTGGGTTTTGCCGCCACCGAAAGGCCGGTGGTGGTCACCGAGGTGCAACCCGAGGGGACCGCAGCCTCGCGCGGCCTGCTGGTCCACGACATCCTCACCGGGGTGGACCAGCAGCGGGTCTCCTCGCTGGAGGAACTCAACCGCCTGGTCGCCGGACTCGAACCGGGCAAAGCCGCGCTCTTCTGGGTGTGGCGCCGCGACCAGGGGATCGACGTACGGTCCCTGAAGATCTCCCCCTAACCGAGAGCAGATTGGCCATGGCCATCGACCTGGGCGGCGCCGACGCCTTGCTGCTGGTGGGCGACAGCGAACGCAGCGCCGACCTCTACTATGCCACCCGTTTTCGCGCCCCCGGTTCTTTTATTTTTTTGTGGACATCCCGAGCCAAGATCGCGGTGATGAGCGACCTGGAGTTGGACCGCGCCAAAGCCCAGGCCCAGGTGGATCAGGTGCTCTCGCACAGCGCCTTCGTCGAAGGGCTGCGCCATCAAGGCCAGGAGCACCCAGCTCCCCATCAGGTGTTGCTGGCGGTGCTGGGCGAACTGGGCCTCAGGCGGTTGCTGGTGCCCGCCGAATTCCCCTTTTCCCTGGCCGACCAGTTGCGCCAGGCCGGCGTCGAACTCCAGGCCGGCCCCACCCCCCTCTTCCCGCAGCGGCAGTTCAAGACCCCTGAGGAATTGCAGGCCATCCGTCGCTCCCTGCACGCCGCCGAGCAGGGCATGGAGGCGGCCATCGCGGTGCTGCGCCAGGCGCGCATCGGCGCGGACCAGGTCCTGTATAGCGAGGACCTGGTGCTCACCGCCCAGCGCCTCAGGCAGGTTATCCACCACCGCCTGCTCGACGAGGACTGCAGCGCCCAGCGCACCATCGTCGCTTGCGGCGAACAGGGTTGTGACCCGCATCAGGAGGGCAGCGGCCCGCTGCGGGCCGGCCAGACCCTCATCCTCGATATCTTCCCCCAATCTTTGGTAAGCGGGTACTTTGGCGACATCACCCGCACCGTGGTCAAAGGGCTGGCGCCTGAACCGGTGCGACGGTTGTACGAAACCGTGCACCAGGGTCAGCAACTAGCCCTCGCCCAGATCTGCGCCGGCGCCGAGGGCGGGCAGATCCATCAGGCCGTGCAGGACTACTTCACTGCCGAGGGGTATATCACCGGGGAAAAGG
Source organism: Candidatus Latescibacterota bacterium (assembly GCA_020852055.1). Classification (GTDB taxonomy): domain Bacteria; phylum Latescibacterota; class UBA2968; order UBA8231; family UBA8231; genus SICG01. The sequence continues at coordinate 2,855 of JADZBP010000140.1, read as the reverse complement.
AAGGCCACCTCCAGGGCTTTTTCCACAGCACCGGCCACGGCCTGGGATTGGATATTCACGAGTCTCCTCGTATCGGCCCGCGCGCCCCGGCCCTGCAGGCCGGCCAGGTGGTGACCGTGGAGCCAGGCCTCTATTACCGGGGGCGGGGCGGGGTCCGCCTAGAGGATGTGGTGCTGGTGAAGGAAGATGGTTGCGAGTTGTTGACCACCTATCCCAAGTTCCTGGAAGTATAGCCGTTCACCATTGGTGAGCCTTTCCTCCACGCCAATCACCCTCGACGCCCTCCGCTTCTTCCGCACCTCCCGGGGCGCTGAGCTGCTGACCGAAGCGGCAGATCTGGCCGGCGACGAACTGCGGGCCAGCCAGGTTTTGCGCGCCCGTTTCCCCGCCGACATCTGCCGCGCCGCCCTGGCCCTGGTGCAACTGCGCCAGGCGGCACGCGAGAAGTTTTCCCTGGCCGACCAGATGTATTTCGACCGCGAGGGTCTCGAAATGGCCTCGCGCGAGGAGATCAGCACCTATAGGGCCACCCGTTTCCAGCCCGGCCAAACCGTTGCCGACCTGGGCTGCGGCATCGGCGGGGACCTGCTGGGCCTGGCCGCCCGTTGCCGGGTGCAGGCCATCGATCTGGATCGGGTTCGGCTGGAGATGGCCCGGCTCAACCTCCAAGCCGCCGGCCTGGGGGCCGCGCTGATCCAGGCCGACCTGTGCCGTTTCCCGGTCCGCGCCGACGCCATCTTCCTCGATCCGGCCCGCCGCCACGAGGGCCGCCGGGTCCGCAGCGGCGAGGACTATTCACCCCCTTTGTCTTTTGTCCAGGAATTGCGGCGCTTCACGCCGGCCGTGGCGGTCAAGGTCGCCCCGGGCATCGACGAATCCGAATTGCCCGGTGGCTGCGAGGTGGAGTTTATCTCTGCCGGCCAGCAATGCCGCGAGGCGGTGCTCTACTTTGGTCCCCTGGCCAGCGCTGAGCGGCGAGCCACGGTGTTGCCGGGACCTCATACCCTGGTCGGGGCCCCTGGTACTGCGGTGCCGGTCGCCCCGCCGGGCAGTTTTGTCTACGACCCTGACCCGGCCCTGGTGCGCTCCCACCTGCTCGACGAACTGGCCCGACGGCTGGATGCCTGGAAGCTGGACCCTCAGATCGCCTATCTCAGCAGCGCCCACCTGGTCACCTCTGCCTTTGCTCGGGCCTACCGTATTTTGTCCTCTATGCCCTTCAACCTCAAGCGTTTGCGCCGATTCCTCGCCCAAGAGGGCATGTACGCGGCCGAGATCAAGAAACGGCGCTTTCCCATCGAGCCTCAGGAACTGCGCCACCTGCTCGACCTTCCTACTCAGGGACAGGGGGTAACCCTGATCCTGACCCGGCTGGCCGACCAGCCCTTTGTGTTCATTTGCGTTTCTGCAGGTAAATGAACAGATTCTAGCACGCCCCAGATAGAGACATTTGTGTCCCAGCTATTTTTGGGCGTTGGGACTCGCGCGCGACAGTCCCATTCGTATATTTGGATTAGTACCTTAATATTTGAACAAAGCCCCTCGGTTTGCCCCCGGCCGGCTCATTTTGTTTAGTATTGAACCATGGCACAGTTATTGATGAAGGAATCCCCAGGATTTCTTCAACTGCACAGGAGGTGAGCAGCATGAAAAAATACCAGTTCCTCTTTGGCTCCCTGATCATCGCCGCCGGCCTGATCTACCTCTTTGCCAGCGGGGTGCAGCAGTCGTCAGCCATGCACCTGACGCTCCCGGCGCTGATGGACCAACTGGGCCACAAGGATTTCAAAGGCCAGCGCCTGCAGTTGGGCGGCGGTACGGTGGTACCCGGTTCGATCAAGTGGGATGAGTACCACCACCGCCCGGAGTTCACCATCACCGATGGGGAGCACTCGCTCCAGGTGCGCTACTCGGGCAGCACGGTCCTTCCCGATACCTTCAAGGACAAAGCCATCGTGGTACTGGAGGGCCATTACCGCGCCGACCAGCAACTCTTCGATGCCCAGGTGGTTTTCGCTAAATGTCCCTCCAAGTACGAGGGGCAGAGCTACGACGACCATGCGGACGCCTTGAACGAAAAGCAACCTCTCTGAGTACGCAATCTTATGATTGATATTGGGTACTTCGCCCTCTGCCTTTCGCTGGTTGCCGCCGGCTGCGCCATCGCCTTTTCGGCAGCCGGCGCCTACCGCCAGCACCTGCCCCTGATCCGCAGCGGTGAGCATGCCGCCCTGGCCTACACCGGCCTGTTGACGCTGTCGGTGATTGCTCTGTGGCATGCCCTGTTCACCCACAACTTCGGGGTGCAGTTCGTCGCCGAGAACAGCAACCGCGACATGCCCACCCTCTACGTGGTGTCTTCCCTCTGGGGCGGGCAGAGCGGCTCACTGCTCTTCTGGGGCTGGCTCCTTTCGCTCTACACCGCTGCGGCCATTCTCTTCAATCGCCACCGCTACCGCGCGCTGATGCCCTATGTGGTGATGACCCTGGCGACCACTGGTTTCTTCTTCGTGATTCTCAATCTCTTTGCCGCCGACCCCTTCAAGAAGATGCCCTTCGTACCCGCCGATGGCCGGGGCCTCAACCCACTGCTGCAACACCCGCTGATGGCCATCCATCCCCCGCTGCTTTATCTGGGCATGGTGGGTATGAGTGTGCCTTTTGCCTTTGGCATCGCCGCGCTGATCACCCGCCAACTCGACAGTGCCTGGTTGCTGGCAGCCCGGCGCTGGATGCTGATCCCCTGGACCTTCCTGGGCGGCGGCCTGCTCCTGGGCGGTAAATGGGCCTATGTGGAATTGGGATGGGGCGGCTACTGGGGCTGGGACCCGGTCGAGAATTCGTCGCTGATTCCC